>JAXGNF010000009.1:0-23066 GCA_040768135.1 Thermoleophilia bacterium
GGATGGAAAAAGGGCGGCAGGCCTGCGCCCGCCGCCCCAGCGTATCCGCTCTAGGCGGGTCGGCCGATCAGGCGTCACCCCCAGGCCACGTCATCCAGAGGACCTTCTCCACCGGACGGCGCTCGGGCACCGGCACGTCGGGCACAGTCCCCTCGTTCCATTCCTTGGAGACGTAGAGGTTGCAGTAGCAACTGCCGTATTCCTTGACATCCGCCTCTCGATAGTCGCAGGGGCAGATGATGTCTCTATCGGTCTCGCGGTCGCCCGACGCCAACCTGCAGGGGCAGGACATGTATCCGTACCTCTCCTTGTTGGCAATAAGGCCCCCAATGAGTTCTTTCACCAGCCAATCGTTTTTGCTGAAATAGTAGCCCTTGGGCTCGTTGACCTTCTTAAGGCGCGCGTACAAGTCGTCGATATTGCTCATAGCCCCAGCGCCTCCAGGATATCGAGTTCACGGTAGCCGACTATGACTTTGTCGCCGATCACTATTGTCGGGAACGCAGCCTGCGGATTCACCTTGCGGACCTCTTCCAAAGTCTTTTTCATCTCATCTCTAGGAAGGAGGTCGACATCGACAGAGTCGTATTCTACGTTTTTGCTGTCGAGTAGCCTTTTTGCATTCCGACAATGGCCGCACGTGCTAAGCGCGTAAACGAAAACCTTGGGTTGATCCATGTCGTTACCTTTCACATGTCACCGGTGTCGTTGTGCCCCATTATTGGCACCGTCGCAACGATACCCCAAGTTGTCAAGGAATATGCACTCTCCGTACGAAAAACTATAGAGCCCAACGTATGGAGGTGTATCTGCGATGTTTCCGATCTCCAAATTGACCTCTCAGGGGGTGCGCCTCATGAAGCGTGGGTGTCTCCGACGGACGAGGATCCACTTGGCTTTGTGGGTGCTTGGCATCGTCCTCGCCGGCACACTCCTAGTCACACCGGCGGCCGGTGCCGTCGCGCAACCGTTCAGTGACATACCCAGGGGCGCCTGGTACGGGGAGGCTGTGGCTGCGCTCTCGGAACGGGGGGTTTTGTTCCCCGATGAAAACGGAGCATTCCGGCCTGACGATCCTATCACCCGCGGTGAATTGGCCGTTTATCTCGATCGCGTTCTCGGTCTACGGGGTTCGACCGCTCTGCCGTTCATCGATGTGACCGAATTCGAATGGTACGCAGGAGCCGTGGCAGCGCTTTACGAAGCAGGCCTGACCAGCGGGACAAGTCCCACCACTTACTCTCCCGAGTTGCCCGTTACCCGCCAGCAGGCAGCGGTATTCGTCGTGCGCGCGATCACCTATGTGCATGATCAGGGGTCTCGATACGGGTTCGATCCGGCTCTGCCCGCCCAAGAGGTCGACGCTTGGTTGGGGGGGTTCCGCGACCGTCTGCTCATAGCGTCGGCCCAGGCGCCCGCCGTGGCCAACGCGTGCCGCCTTGGCATCATGCAGGGAGCGCAGGACGGCTGGTTCTACCCTGCTTTGAGCCTGACCCGAGCCCAGATGGCAGCCGTCTTATATCGGGCGTTTCTGCTGCCTCTCACCGTGGGTCCTGACCTTCCTGAGGAGTTGCCGGCAGTATCTACCTATCCCACTCAATCCAAGGGATCACGCGGGGCTCTGGTCTCGCTTCTAGAGGCCAGACTGACTGCACTTCACTACCCATGCGGCCCAGTGGACGGCATCTATGACGAGCGCACCCGGGATGCGGTGATGGCCTTCGAGAAGGTGGAGCGTCTACCGCGCGACGGGATCGCAGGCCCCGAGTTCTGGCAGCGGATCTTCTCGGCCCAGACCCCGACTCCTAGGCTCTTCCGGGCCGGGGATCGGGTAGAGGTTGACCTGGCTCGACAGGTGATGTTCATGATCAGAGGCGGCGAAGTGGTTGAAATCGTACACGTTTCTACGGGGAAACTGGGCACTCCGACCGGCCACGGCCAGGTGTGGCTGAGACAGAGGGGGTGGGTCCAATGTTCGGTGGGGTGGATGTACTTCCCCTGCTATTTTTGGCCTCGCATAGCCATCCACGGTTCCTCCAGCGTGCCTCCTTGGCCGGCCAGTCATGGGTGCGTACGCACGCCTGTGTGGATCGCTGAGCACATCTACGATCAGTTGGCCATGGGGATGCCTGTCGACGTGTACTATTGAAAAGTGCGTGACATCGGCTGAGGATCCCTTGATGATGGGCCCGACTGCAAAAAGCCACAAGGAGTTCGTGGCCGAGGCCATCGCTCCCGCGGAGGGGTCGTTTGCCACTACGGGGATGGCATCCGGTGGGCCTGGGCTACCGCGCCGGTTTCGCTGGCGCGACGCCGACTACGAAGTAGCCCAAGTGCTCGCTGTTTGGAAGACGACCGGTCCCTGCCGGCACGGCAGCGGTGAGCGGTACGTCCGCAGGCACTGGTTCAGGATAGTCACCGGCGACGGGGCGGAGATGGAGATCTATTTCGATCGTCAAGCCCGTCCGGGTCGGAAGAGCCACCGGTGGTGGCTTGCGACTATCGTGAGGCCGCCGGAGACTTGATCCGGTAGGGGGCTGCAGGCCGTCCAGGTCTTCCCTTGCGGAGATCTATGGCTTAGGGTGGCACCGACAAGGTTCGACCGACAAGGAGTGACCTGCATGGTCAAAGAGATCACCGCGCAAGCGCTAGATACCGAGAGCTTCATCAACGAGAAGGTGGCTGAGATCAGGAGCGCCGTGGGGAAGGGGACGGCGATCAACGCCCTCTCCGGAGGCGTTGATTCATCGGTGGTCACAATGCTGGGTCACCGCGCCCTGGGCGACCGCCTAAAAACAGTTCTTGTCGAAAACGGCCTCATGCGGGCCGGCGAGGTCGAGCAGGTGACCGGCTTCTTCAGGGCACTCGACGTACCGGTGCAGGTTGCCGACGCCCGCAACGAGTTCTTCGCGGCCCTAAGAGGCCTGACCGATCCGGAAACCAAACGTGAAGCCATCACCCAGACCTTCTATCGGCAGGTTTTTGGCCGCCTGGTGAAAGAAAGCGGAGCCCAGCATCTGCTCCAGGGGACGATCTTGACCGACATCGACGAGACGGTGGCCGGCATCAAACGGCAGCACAATGTCTTCGAGCAGTTGGGTATCGATCCGGAGGAGGCCTTTGGCTACAAGATCCTTGAGCCGCTCATCCAGTTGCGCAAGGAGGGGGTGCGGAAACTCGGGGAGGCTCTCGGACTGCCGGACGAACTGTTCGGACGCATCCCCTTCCCGGGGCCGGGCCTGGCCGCCCGTGTCATCGGTGAAGTGACCCCCGAGCGTGTCGAGGCAGTCCGCCGGGCCACAGAGGTGGTTGAGGCGAAGCTGTCTGGGTTCGGGGCTTTTCAGTACCTCGCCATCCTCCACGAGGACCGGGTGACGGGCATCCGCGAGGGCCGGCGCGAGTTCGGGCAACAGATCGAGGTACGCTGTTGGGATAGCGTCGATGCGCGCACGGCCACACCCACCCGAGTACCGTTTGACCTTCTGGAGCAACTTGGTCGGGAGATCGTCGCCGCGGTGCCCGGTGTGGTGAGTGTCACCTACAACATAGCGTGCAAACCCCCGTCAACAATCGAGGCGATCTGAGAACTCCAACGCTCGGACCGGCTGATGAGGCTTCTCTTGCAGGAGCGGGTAGTCGCCGGCTCCAAAGCGACGGACTCTGGCGAAAAAGCACGAAGAGACGTACAAACTAGTACCGGAGAGCTGATTCATGGAAGTAAGACTGAATGCGAGCGGGAACAACCTACTGTCCACTAAGGTCTTCTTCAGTGACGAAGAGGCCTTCGAAGTCGCGTCGGTCATCGTCATGGGCAAGACCGACGCGGTTCTTATTGACGCCCAGTGGACCTTGTCGAGCGCCCACCGGGTGATAGCCGAGATCATCGACACGGGCAAGAAGCTCACCACGATCTACCTGACCCATGCTCATCCCGACCACTATTTTGGGGCCGGGGTCATCGCAGATGCTTTCCCCCAAGCCCGGGTAGTGGCCGTTCCCTCCGAGGCCGACCTCATCAACGTCCAGTTCTTCGGCAAGGCTGAGATCTGGGAAGCCACCATCGGAGCCCATAACGTTTGCCGCAAGACGGTTCACGTCGAGGCGCTCGACAAGGATTTCATCGAGCTTGAGGGGCAGCGGCTGGAGATCATCCCCAAGGTCATGGGTGATATGCGCTACAACACGATGGTCTGGATCCCATCGATCAAGACTCTCTACGCAAGCGACGTGCTTTTCAACCAGGCACACCCCTTCACCTGCGAGATCACTGCCGATGAACGTAAGCAGTGGATGGTCGAGATCGATAAGATCGAGAAGATGGACGCCGAAGTGATCATCCCCGGCCATCAAAGGCCCGGAATGCAGTTCGACAGAAGCTCCTGCGCGTTCACCCGAGAATATCTGCTGGCCACCGAAGAGGAGTTGGCCCGCCACGAAGACGTCGCGGGGTTCTACTATGCTATGAGCGAACGGTTCCCGCTGGCCCATCTTAACCATCTCAGCAACGAGATGAACGCGAATGTGCTGAAAGGGGGCAGGGACTGGCGCTGGCGCGAAGAAGGCTGAAGAAGCCTTCGTCTCAACGTCGCCCCAGAGAGGAAAGCGGAGCGGTCTCTGGAGATTGGGCGGGCGCCTGCCTTGTCCAAGAGGAGTCGTGCTCGCCGCTTAGGCGGAGTTTGGGGATCGTGTGGATGGGTGGAGTATCGGGTGGCTGTGTAAGGGGTGAAATGTGACTATGAACCTTGAAGAGCTCATCAGCAGTGACCGGGAAGCCATTTTTTTCGATGGAGCGATGGGTACACAGTTGGGTGCGGTGGGCCTTGAGATGGGCGGGCAGAACAACGTCAGCCACCCGGAAGCAGTGTCGGGGATACATCTGCTCTACGCCGACTGCGGGGTCGATATGCTCATCACCAATACCCTGACTATGAACCGGGTCAACATCGAGTCTCATAACATTGGGGTGGACGTTCGCGAGGTCAATCTGGCCGGGGCCAGACTGGCCAAGGCCGCGGCCGGTGACGGCCGGTTCGTACTGGGCGACATCAGTTCTACCGGTAAGATGCTCAAGCCCTATGGGCAACTTACCGCCGAGGAGGCCGCAGCGGCTTTCGAAGAGCAGGCAGGCATCCTGGCCGAAGGCGGGGTCGACGGCTTCATCGTAGAGACCATGTTCGATTTACGCGAGGCCTTGCTGGCCGTGCGGGCGGCGAGAGAAGCTGCAGATCTTCCCGTCATCGCTTCGATAGCCTTCAACACTTCGAACAACGGGGGCCGGACCGTGATGGGCGACACTGCTTACGATTGCGCGCAGGCGCTGGCCGAGGCCGGAGCATGTGCGGTAGGGGCCAATTGCGGTAGCCTCGACCCCGTGGAGATGGCGGCGGTGGTGGCGGCTATGCGCGAAGCGACCCCGCTTCCCCTTATAGCCCAGCCCAACGCCGGCAAAGCCAGGATGATCGATAAACAGGCGGTCTATGACATGTCTCCTGATGACTTCGCCGCTGGAATTCGGGAGTGCGCCCGGGCAGGAGCCAAGCTGTTGGGCGGATGCTGTGGCACCTCGCCCGCCCATGTGAGGGCGATGGTGGCTTTGCTCGGTCGCGCTTGATGGGTGGCGAGCGGCAGGTCGGCGCGGTCTGGACCCGGTGACGGTCGCTACTTTTGTAGGCGACGACGCAGTAGGTCGAGCGCGGCGAAGGCGGCCCGTTCTCTTATGTGTTCACGCCGTCCGGGGAAATGAAGTCGCTCCACTTCAGTGACGCCTCCAACCATGCTTCCGATATAAACTAGGCCGACCGGCTTGGCCTCGCTCCCTCCCGAGGGTCCCGCCACCCCGGTGGTCGAGAGAGCACAATCTGCGTGAAGTAGCCGACAGGCGCCTTCCGCCATGGCGGCCGCTACTTCGCGACTCACGGCTCCGTGCTCGGCCAGCATCTCGGCCGGGACGTTGAGTATCTCGGTCTTAGCTCGGTTGGCATACGCGGTCACACTGCCCAAAAAATAATCGCTGCTGCCGGGGACATCGGTAATGCGCTTTGCGACCAGGCCGCCCGTGCACGACTCGGCCGTGGCTACGGTCAAGCCGGAGCGCCGCAGTAGGTCTCCGACTAGTACCTGTAGTTCCTCATCTTCCAAGCTGTATACGCGGTTGCCGAGGATATCGAGTATGCGTCCTTGAATGGCGTCCAGCCTACTCTCCCCGGCTGGAGTGGCCCGTCCTCGGACGATGATGGTAACTCCGTCAAGGTGGGCGCGGGTGCCGATGGTGGCTTCCAGGTCATGCCAGTCGAATTCGCCCAGCATCTCGGCCAGCATCGATTCGCCTATGCCGAAGGTACGTATCCTTCTGACCGATTGGGCGCGCGGTGCGCCGGTCTCGTTGGGCCGGGCGCGCAGCACCGGTTCCACCGTCTCCTCCCACATCTGCTTCAACTCCCAGGGTACCCCGGGGAGGGCGACCACCAGGGTGTCCCCGTGCTGTACGTAGAAACCGGGAGCCGTGCCGGCCAAAGGGATGGCAGTGGCCCCCCGCGGGACGGAAGCCTGTTTTCGGTTGCTCTCGCTCATGGGGAGGCCGCGTGACAGGAAGCGGGCTTGGATCATCTCGAACAGGTCGTCCTGGTGCTCCAGGGGACGTTCAAGGGCCTCGGCTACGGCTTCGCGGGTGAGGTCATCTTCAGTGGGCCCCAATCCTCCTGACAGTATGAGAACCAGCGGATGACGAGCCAGGCTGCACCGGACGGCCTCCACCATAGCCTCCAGGTCGTCCGCGACCGACAGCGCGTGCGTGGCAAAGATGCCTAAGTCCAACAGCCGCTCTCCCAGGTACGACTGGTTGGTGTTGAGCGTGTCTCCACGGAGCAACTCATCGCCGCTGAAGATCATCTCGGCTGAAGCGCCTGCCTGCGCGGTGTGGCTCACTGTCGATCTGCTCCCTTCGGTTCTTCACAGCTACCTGTCGAACGTGTATCATACCGGTTCATCACCGACGTGCTGATGGAGTGGAGGGGATGGAACCACGAGCCGCATATGAGACCGAACGGCGTGCAGACGCCTTGATCCCGCGTGGGATCGGTCCGTGGTGGCATCATCAGCATGCCGGCTTTCTTCGCGGCCGGCATCCTTCGTGGATCTAGCCCCTCGCGTCGAGCGAGGGGCGCTCCCAGTGGCCGGATGGCTTAACGCCATCGCGGTCATTCCCGGCGCAGACATGCGCCATCCGGCTCCCAAAGGATCACGAAGGGGTGAAAATGCAAAACCAGGCCGACAACTTCGATAGCATGACTAACACCGGCGGCTCGACCACGGGCGCGGATGCCGTCCCGGCCGAGGCCTCCGGATATCCAGGCGATGCGGTGCCTACCGGTACTGACGCTTCGGTTGCCTCCGATCCCTCGTGCATTAAATACGATTCCCGCGGCTTGGTGCCGTGTATCGTCCAAGAATGGACTACGGGCGAAGTCCTCATGCTCGCCTACATGAACGCGGAATCGCTCCGCCGGACCCTTAAGACCGGCACCACTTGGTTCTTCAGTCGCTCGCGTAACGAGTACTGGAACAAGGGGGCGACGTCCGGCCACTTCCAGAAAGTGCGTGAACTCCGCTACGACTGCGATGGCGACACCCTGCTCGCCGTCGTGGAGCAAACCGGAGCCGCCTGCCACACAGGAGACTTCACCTGTTTCGACGGCCGATGGCTAACCTCTCCCACCGGAGAGACGCCGCCGTTTCTCCTTCGTCGAGAAAGGTAGGCGGCCATGACATCCGGCAGCATCAATACCGCGCCCACGCGAGACGAGGCGCGGGAGCTGAGTGCACGCTACAACGTCATCCCAGTCGTACATCGCTTCCTCGACGACACTGAGACCCCGGTCTCGGCCTTCCTCAAATTGCGACAGGGCGCGGGCTGCTTCCTGCTCGAGAGCGCCGAACAGGGGATGCGGCTGGGGCGCTACTCGTTCCTAGGGATCAAAGCCTGGGGAAGCCTGCGTTTGAACGGGACCACCGTGACGATCCGGCAGGGGGGCGTCGATACCGAGCACGATCTCGCTGAACAGGGAGGAGATCCATTCGCATTCATGGCTGAGCACCTGAGCCGCTACCGAGGCCCGGCGCTGGAAGACCTCCCGCCCTTCGTGGGCGGCGCGGTGGGGTATTTCGGCTACGACTGTGTTCGCCACGTCGAGCGCCTGCCTGCCGGTCCTCCCGACGATCTGGGTCTCCCCGACATGGCCTTCCTGCTCACCGACGTGATCGTGGTGTTCGACCACCTGCGCCACACCATCACATTGCTCACCAACATCTTCTGTGACGAAGAACCCGATTTCGACAGGGCGTATTCGGCGGCAGTTGGGCGCCTAGACGAGGTGAAGGCTCGTTTGCAGGCGTCCATTCCGCGTGCGCGGTGGACCCTGAAACGCGATCGTGCAGGCAAAGATCGGCCGGTACCGGGGGCCCGCTCGTCTGCTCCGGAGGTGCGGTCGAGCTTCCAGCGCGAGGACTTCTTCGCCGCCGTCGAGCGGGTGCGCGAGTACATCTACGCGGGCGATGCGTTCCAGGTAGTGCTTTCGCAGCGGTTCGAGCGGCCGATCGATGTGAGCGGCTTCTCAATCTACCGGGGACTCCGGGCGGTCAACCCCAGCCCGTACATGTATTACATCGCCTTTCGAGACTTCGAGGTGGTCGGATCCAGTCCCGAGCCGCTGGTGACCGTCACGGGCCGGCGGGCCGAGACTCGGCCCATCGCCGGCACCCGGCCTCGAGGAGTCACCCCCGCTGAAGACGCTGGGTTGGCCGAGGAGATGTTGGGTGACGAGAAAGAGAGGGCCGAGCACGTCATGCTGGTCGATTTGGGCCGAAACGATCTCGGACGCGTGTGCCGGCCCGGGACGGTGAGGACCCAAGGGTTCATGGAGGTCGAACGCTACAGCCACGTCATGCACATGGTTTCGTCGGTGACGGGCGACCTGGAGGACGGTGTGGGTTCCACCTATGCCCTCCGGGCGGTCTTTCCCGCCGGGACGGTCTCGGGAGCGCCCAAAGTGCGGGCCATGCAGATCATCGATGAGCTGGAACCGACCCGGCGTGGGCCCTACGCGGGAGCTATCGGCTATCTGAGCTACTCAGGTGATCTGGATTCATGTATTTACATCAGGACGATCCTGGTTCGAGACGGACGTGCGTACGTGCAGGCGGGGGCCGGCATCGTAGCCGACTCGGTGCCCGAGCAGGAATACCAAGAAACGGAGAACAAGGCTCGGGCCATGTTCCGGGCTATTGAACTGGCGACCGCTCAGAAGGAGTGGGAGTAGTCATGATGACGACTATGGTAAGAGAAAGGATCCGCGCGGAGCAGACCTATGCTCACGCTCAGGACTCGGCAGGTTATCCGGCACCCGGATTGAGCGATTTGCGTGTCTTTGTGATAGATAACTACGATTCGTTCACCTACAACTTGGTCCAGTATCTGGCCGAGATCTCGGGGACGAAGATCAGGGTCTTCCGCAACGACGAGATCTCGGTGGCCGGAATACTCGAAGAAGAACCGACCCATGTGGTGGTTTCGCCCGGTCCCTGCACGCCCGACGAGGCTGGGGTCAGCGTCGCGGCGATCGTCGCGCTGGGAGGTAGGCTCCCCATTCTTGGAGTCTGCCTGGGGCATCAGTCTATCGGACAGGCCTATGGCGCCAAAGTGGTCAGGGGAAAGGTGCCGGTGCACGGCAAGACCTCCCTGATACATCACGACCGCCACACCATCTTTTCTGGACTACCCCAGCCGTTCGTGGCCACGCGGTATCACTCGTTGGTCGTCGACCGGTCTCTACCTCCGGCCCTGGAAGTGTCGGCCTGGACACAAGACGGCGTCATCATGGGGCTGCGGCATCGGAAGTTCGCCGTCGAAGGCGTACAGTTCCATCCCGAGAGCCTGCTCACTGCGGTGGGCAAGGACCTGCTGCGCAATTTTCTCAGCCATCGGGGAGCGTTGCGATGAGCACGGTACTGCAAGAGCGGGTCGACGGTGGACGCGCCCCCGCGTTCAGTGACACTCTGCAGCGTCTGGCCGAAGGGCATGACCTCAGCCGTTCGGAGGCTGCGCGGGCGCTCGGGCAGATCGTCGACGGGACGGCGGGTGAAGCGGAGGCGGCGGCGTTCCTCATGGGTCTCAGAGTCAAAGGGGAGACCGCAGACGAGATCGCGGGACTACTCCAGACGATGCGTCGGTGGGCGGTGCCCGTCGACACCGCCTATCAGAACGCCCTCGTCGACATCGTCGGTACAGGTGGAGACCGTCTTGGTACCTTCAACATCTCAACGACTGCCGCCCTTGTGGTGGCTGGAGCCGGGGTCAAGGTGGCCAAGCACGGCAACAGGGCAGCGAGTTCGCGCTGCGGCTCTGCCGATGTTATGGAGGCCCTTGGAGTTCGGATCGATCTGACCCCGGTCGAGGTGGCAACCTGTCTGGACCAGGTGGGTATCGGCTTCATGCTCGCGTCGATGCATCATCCGGCCATGGGCAAAGTGGGGGCTGTGCGGCGCGCCCTGGGCGTACGGACCGTGTTCAATTTTCTGGGACCGCTCACCAACCCGGCGGGGGTCCGGCGCCAGTTACTGGGGGTGAGCGCCCCGGAGTATCTGGGAGTGCTGGCGGGTGCGCTCGCACGCGTGGGCTGCGGGTGCGCGCTCGTGGTCTCTGGATACGGGGGCATGGACGAGTTGTCGGTCGTTGGTCCGAGTACCGTGGTAGAGGTGAAGGGCGGCGTCGTGGGTGAGCCCCACCTCCTTGAGCCTGAGGAGTGCGGACTGACTCGGTATGCCCAGGTCGACCTGAACGGGGGTGATCCCGTGCGGAACGCGGGGATCGTCCGCCGGGTCCTCGGCGGGAATCCGGGCGCCGCCCGCGACGTTGTGTTGCTGAACGCGGCAGCGGCACTGTATGTGGCCGGAGCGGCGACCTCAATCCGTGACGGGGTGGGACGCGCCCGCGAATCTATCGATTCGGGGCGCGCCGCCCGGGTGCTTGACGGCCTGATAGCGTTGACCAACGGATTGGTCGAGGCTCGTCCATGATCGGCGGTCGCTCATTTTGTCGGAGGGCCGGTGGCGCTCCCTCGACCTCGGGCGAGGGGAGTTATCTCGACCGCATCGTCCCAGACGTCTTGCGGCGTGTGGAGGAGCGCAAGAGCATCCGCCCGCAGATTGAGTTGGCAGCGATGGGCGCGCCGGGAGCCCGGCCTTCCTTCGCCGCGGCTGTGCGGGCGCCCGGGGTGTCGCTCATCGCCGAGGTGAAACGAGCTTCACCCAGCAAAGGGGCACTGCGTCCTGATCTGGACGTCGGTTCTTTGGTCCAGGCCTATGAGACCGGTGGAGCTCGGGCGGTGTCGGTGCTCACCGAGCAGGACCACTTCATGGGTGGCCCAGATGACCTGCGTGCCGCGGCTGCGCACACGCGACTACCTCTTCTGTGCAAAGATTTCATCTTCGATCCCTACCAGATGTACGAGGCCCGCGCCTACGGGGCTTCGGCGGTACTTCTCATTGCCGCCCTCCTTGACGACTATCGGCTTCAGACTCTCACCGGGCTGGCGCAAGACCTAGATCTAGACGTACTGTTAGAAGTGCACGACGAAGCTGAGTTGGCGCGGGCTCTACGGGTGGAGCAGGCGATGATCGGGATCAACAACCGCGATCTACGTACCTTCGAGGTCACACTCGCCACTACGCGGCGTCTGGCTGCTCTCGTTCCGGCCGAGAGGCTTCTGGTGGGGGAGAGTGGCATCCGGAGCCACTCCGATGTCGAGGAGCTCGGGTCGTATGGCGTCGATGCTGTGCTGGTGGGAGAGACCATCCTAAGAGAACCTGACGTGGACGCGGCGGTGCGGAGGTTGATGTGTCATCCTCCCCCGGTGGCGGCGAGATCTGCGGGACACAGGCCGGGAAGGGAGGTTTGATGATCAAGTCGATACTGGTAGCGTTGGACGCGTCCGCCTATGCTCGGGCGGCACAGGAGCATGCGACCGATATAGGTAGGCTCTACCAGGCGCGGATGACGGGGTTGTACGTACTTGACATCCGTTATCTGGAGATGCCTCCGTCGCTCGATTATTCCTACACGTTTGAGGCTGTGCCCCCGACGGTAGTGCCACCGGACGTCATGGAGAAATTCCGGGTCAAGAGTGAGCGCATCCTCGGCGATTTCAAGGAGGCCGTCGAGAAGGCCGGCCTGCCTGTCGGTACCCGTGTCGAGGAAGGGGTACCAGGACAGGTCATCGCCGACATGGGCGACGGGTACGATCTTGTCGTCATGGGTAAGCGGGGCGAACACGCTAAGTGGGGTCGTGATCTCCTGGGCTCCACCGCTGAGAGCGTGGCACGGCGTTCGGCCACGCCGGTCCTTCTAGTCGAGGAGAAACCGCGGTCGGTCAAAAAGGCGCTGGTGCTTTTTGACGGTAGCCATCCGGCCTATCGTGGTCTGAAGATGGCGGCCGATCTAGCCGAACGTGCGGGAGCGGGGCTGCGAGTGCTGACAGTCGAAGACGATCCCGAGAAGGGGCGGACGACCCTGTCCTACGCGAAGGCCTACCTGGAACCCCTCGGTCTGGAGGCAGGTTACTCTGTGCTTCCCGGCCGGGCGGCGAAGACGGTGGCGTTCGCCCTCTCTGAAGAGGCGGCCGATCTGATCGTCATGGGCATGCGTGGCCACTCCCCGCTGCGCCAACTCATCCTCGGACGGACCACCGAGCAGGTCATGCGCTCGGTGGGACTGCCCGTACTTCTAGTCCCATGAGCGGTCCCGGCGACAAGCAGGCGGGCTCGGCCCCCGGCGTAATGGGTCGAGAAGGCGACGCGATCTCTGTTACTGCCGGTGTCGTACGCATGCTCACGCCCGAAGGTGTTCGCGTGATCGTCCCCTCGGACCTCCAGGCAGAGCTCACTCAGTTGAGTGATCCTGATACTCCGGTCACCTGGATCCACGCCGAACTGAGCCCAAATATCATCCAGTCTCTCGACGACATGGGTCTGGGTGAATTGGCCGTCAAGAGTCTACGCGACGGGCCTGAACGCCCTCGCGTGGAGGAATTCGCCGATCACCTCTACATTTCGCTGTTCTCGGCGGAGGAAGTTGTCGAGAGGAAAGAGGACCTCAGCGAACCGACCGGAGCGGATAGGCTCATCGGTGAAGTGCCCCGGCTCCGAGAGTTACGTCTTTTTCTCGGGCCTCGTTGGGTGATCTCGGTAGGCGAGGTACCCGAGCCCGACTATGAGCTTCTTGCCGACCGTGTGAGACGGCAGGTTTTCTCGCGAGGGCGGGGAGCCGGTTTCATTGCCTACCAAATCTGTGAATGGCTAGTGGAGACCCTCCAGCCCGCGCTGGACGAGCTTGACGACCGGATAGACGCCTTGGAAGACCAGGTGGTCCTGGCCACGGGAGAGGCTCCCATGCAGGAGCTGTTCGGTCTGAAGCGGGACCTGGTCGATCTGCGTCGTCGGGTGGCGCCCCTGCGTGACGTCATGCAACGGCTGGGCTCACACGGAGTGCTTTACATCGAGCCCGAGACTGAAGTGTATTTCAGGGATGTGCACGACGATGTCTTGAGGGTGATCGAGCTTCTTGACACTTACCGCGATATCCTATCGTCCGCGCTCGACCTTCATCTCTCCAGCGTATCCAACCGGCTGAACCGGGTGATGAAGCAACTGACGGTCGTAGCGACCGTATTCATGCCTCTCTCGTTCATCGTGGGGCTGTTCGGCACCAATTTCGTCGATATGCCGTTTCGGAGCTTCGCCTGGTTCGTTGTCATGTTCGTGTTGCTCTTTGTCTCTGTAGTGATCATGCTCATCTACACACGGCGGAGGACTTGAGCCATCGACGCCTTCGCCCCGACAGTCCTTAGTGCAGGCGCGATGCGCCATGCTGCTGTGCACAGTGCTCCCTCCTGGGGATGCACTCCAAGGCCGGCAGTGAAGATCTGCGGGTTGACCCGCCTTGAAGACGCCCTGCTGGCTGCGGAACTCGGGGCTTGGGGACTCGGTTTTGTTTTCGCGCCGAGCCCGCGCCGGCTGACGCCGGCGGCGGCTCGGGAACTGATCGAGGGCCTGACGGTTGCCACCCACCCGCCGGTCCCCAACGGCTCGTCAGTCCCCAGCGGCTCGTCAGTCCCCAGCGACTCGTCAGTCCCCAACGGCTCGTTGGCCACGACCGGCCCGTCGGTCAAGACCGGCTTGCCGGTTACCACCCTGCCTCGGTTCCCTCTCACCATTGGCGTATTCACCGATGCCTCCGCAGAGCAGATCGCCCAGATCGTGGCCGCTGTCGATCTCGACGGCGTGCAGCTGCACGGCCTCGCCGGACCGACAGCGGGCGAAGTACGGCAGGTCGTCGGATCCCGCACTCGTCCGCTCTTCGTCATCCGGGCCGTGCCGGTCGACGTCGACGCAGTCGACTCTGGGGCACTGAAGAGGGCTGTCGCCGCGGCCCGGGCTGAAGCCGACGTGGTGTTGCTCGACACGAAGGCGGTCGGTCGATTCGGAGGTACCGGAACGTCTTTTCCCTGGCCGATTGCCGACGAAGCCTCCGACGGCGGACCCTTACTCATCGCCGGGGGCATCGGCCCGCGAACCGTCAGGAAGGCGCTAGTTGACTCCGGCGCTTGGGGCGTGGACGTGTCGAGTGGGGTGGAGGTGGATCCGGGAATCAAAGATCCGCGACTTCTGCGCGCGCTCTTCGCTCAGGTGGCTTCGGTGTGGAGCGTCGTTTCCGATGGGCCTGGGGCGGCGTCGCCCCGATGTGCGACAATGCCGGTTCCCCGGCCGGGTGCACGGCCGGCCGGGCTCGTCGACGCCACCCCTGCGGCCGAAGACGTCTCGAACGTCGTAGGCCGCGGTCCCTTAGACCAACGACGGGGAGGACCAGACCGGTGACGTTACCTCAACGCTTTGGCCCTTACGGCGGCCGCTACGTGCCCGAAACGCTCGTTTCGGCCCTCGAGGACCTGGAGACGGCGTACGAGACGTATCGCGACGACCCGGACTTTCGGGCCGAACTCCGCGCCCTACTGAGCGACTATGCCGGGCGGCCTACCCCGCTCTTCTCGGCCCGCAGGTTATCGGAGCGGGTGGGTTGCCGCATCTATCTCAAACGTGAGGACTTGGCGCACACCGGCGCCCACAAGATCAACAACACGATCGGTCAGATACTTCTTGCCGCACGCATGGGTAAAGAGCGCATCATCGCCGAGACCGGCGCCGGCCAACACGGGGTCGCGACGGCCACGGTGGCCGCGCTCTTCGGCCTCGAGTGTCACGTGTACATGGGTGCGGAGGACATCCGTCGCCAGGAGCTGAACGTGTTCCGGATGAAGCTGCTGGGCGCAGAAGTGCTCCCGGTCACCTCCGGCAGTGGCACCTTGAAAGACGCGACCAACGAAGCCATCCGCGACTGGGTGGCCAATGTGGAAACTACCCATTACATCATCGGTTCGGTGGTCGGACCCGCGCCCTATCCTACCTTGGTGCGCGACTTTCAGGCGGTCATAGGCACCGAGACACGTGCACAGATCCTGGACCGGGAAGGACGGCTCCCCGACGGATTGGTCGCCTGTGTAGGCGCGGGCAGCAACGCAATCGGTATGTTCCACGAGTTCGTCGATGAGCCCTCGGTGAGGTTGGTAGGGGTGGAGGCCGCGGGGCTGGGCCTGGATAGCGGCAGGCACGGAGCCTCTCTGGGTCGAGGGAAGGCGGGGATCCTCCACGGCTCGTACTCGTACGTCCTCCAGGATGAGGACGGCCAGATTGAAGAAGCCCACTCTCTGGCGGCAGGCTTGGATTACCCCTCGGTGGGTCCCGAGCATTCTTATCTCAAAGATATCGGCCGGGTGGCGTATACGAGCGCCACTGATGCTGAAGCCCTGGCCGGGTTCCAGACCCTGGCTCGTCTGGAGGGGATCATCCCCGCTTTGGAAAGCGCGCACGCCATTGCCTATCTGCTCCGCCCGGGGGGGCGGACGGGCGAACCCCACCACGGTTTCTCGCCAGATGATGTGGTGGTGGTGAACTTGTCCGGCCGGGGAGATAAAGACGTCTACAGCGCAGCCCAAGCCCTGGGGGTGGAGCCATGAGCGACGTGAGCCGGACCATCAGGCCTGCCGACGACCGGGATGGCGCGCCCAGCACCAAGGCCCCCGCCACCGCAGGACCGGTTACGGATGCACTTCTCACCGGCACGCAGGCCGCCGGGACTGGTAGCGCCCTCACTGCTGTATTCCGGGGCGCCGGACGCCCGCTTCTGATGCCATACGCCGTCGGCGGCTACCCTGACCCCGGGTCATGTCTGAAGATACTTCGCACCTACGTGGATAGCGGCGCGGACCTCATCGAAGTGGGTATACCCTTCTCCGATCCCCTGGCCGACGGTCCCGTCATACAGAGCGCTTCTACGGTGGCGCTTCGCCGGGGTGTGCGCCCGGTCGACGTTCTCGACATCGCCGCCACCATGGCCGGCGAAGGTGCCCGGGTGGTCTTGCTCAGCTACCTCAACGTCATCCTCGCCTTTGGGCCGGAGCGCTTCTTCGACCGCTGTCGCGCCGGCGGGATCCTGGGCGTGGTCGTGCCCGACGTTCCGGTCGAAGAGGCCGGCGATCTACAGGCCACAGCGCGCGCCCGCGGGGTGGACGTCATCCTACTCGCCGCTCCCACCAGCACCGACGCGCGCCTGGCCCGCATCGCAGCGGCGGCTTCGGGTTTCATCTACTGCGTATCCACTACCGGGGTAACAGGCGCCCGAACGGCGCTGCGCACCGACCTTCACGAGTTCATCGCCAGGATCAAGCGGTACACCGATCTACCTCTGGCCGTGGGGTTCGGGGTGAGCACTCCTAAGCAGGCCGAGCAGGTGGCCCGCTTTGCCGACGGCGTGATCATAGGGAGCGCCCTTGTTGACGTAGTGGCTCGGAGCGGGCGGTTAGAGGATGCGCTTGCCGAGATCGGCCGTATCCTCTATCGGGTTAGAAGGACGCCCTCTCTCTCCAGGTAGTCCTTGAGCGCTTGAGGTCGCACGCCGTAAAGCCCGGAGAGGTACGTCAGGTCCTCCCGGCGGATGGTGAGCATGTCCTGAGCTGGGTCGTTACGCAATTGGCGTAGGAACGAGAGGTAGGTCTCCAGGGGGCGGCGCTCCTCGGGTGCGAGTCTCTCCAGACTCTCCAAGCGGATGCGAAGCGGACTGTTGCCTGTAAGGGTTCGTTGGAACTCAGGTTCGTCCTCGATGTCCAGAATGGACATAGGAGACCGGCCGTAGATGGCAGCCAGCTCGCACAGACGCTCGAGGCTGAGGCTCCTTTTGCCGCGCTCATACGCGCTGAGAGTGGAAACGACGAACGAATCACCCGACCGGGAACACACCTCCTGAAGGCTGAGGCCGCGTTCCTGGCGGATGCGGCGCAGCTTTTCGCCCACCAGTTCTGCGTAACGCTTCTCACGCTCTCCTTGTCTTTCGTCCATAAGTGAAGTGTAACTCCTCCAAAGTGCAAAATCTACTGTAAGCGCATATCGCGGGAGCACATCGTAGAGCAGTACGTCAAATTGGGGATTCGGGAGACCATCGAGGATTCCTTCTCCGAGCATAGGAACGGTCCGATGCCCGCATTTCCTTGTCTAGATGTACTGTGGTGCCGAAGGCGGGGGTCGAACCCGCACGAGGTGTGAGCCTCACTGGAGTTTGAGTCCAGCGCGTCTGCCAATTCCGCCACTTCGGCATGATTCCACACGCGGGTATTATAATCGATACGCGGCCGAGTCATTGTCGGATTCGGCGCTTCGCAAACCGCCGTTCGCACCCGCACTCGTTGGCTCATCGGGTGGATCTGCTCAAGTCGGGCCACTTTTTGTGGTTCCTGTTTGACCGCGTGATGGTGTAGAGTAAACACAGGCTCCGTATATTGCTGATGCGGGCTCACGATCCGCGTTGTGGGATCATTTTTTGTACCGCCCGCCATGGATGTTGGTGCTTGCATGCATCGGCCGTGGCCCGGTGGGACTGCGTAACAAAATGACGTGGAGGTAATCGAATGGAGAAACTCATCATTACAGTCGCGACCACCGGAGCGATGACCACCAAGGAGAACACCCCGCATCTTCCGACGCAGCCTGAGGAGATCGCCGAAGAGGTCCGCATGGCGCACGAGGCCGGAGCGGCCATCGCTCACATCCACGTCCGTAACGTAGACGAGACGGCCACCATGGCCCTTGACAGGTTCGAAGAGACGGTAGGCCTCGTTCGTCAGAAGTGTCCCGACATCATCATCAACATGACTTCGTCGGGTGGTCTGGGCTTCAGTGACGAAGAACGGATACTCCCTCACACGGTGCTCAAGCCCGATATGGGCACTTTCGACGCCGGCACCATGAACTTCTACAAGGGCGTGTTCATGAACAGCCCCAGTTTCCTGGAGAAGTTGGGCGCCGCATATATCGAGCACGGCATCAAGCCCGAAGTCGAGGTCTTTGACGCGGGTATGGTTTGGAACGCCAAGCGCCTCTTGAGAGACGGGTTCCTGAAGGCTCCTATTCATTGGCAGTGCTGCATGCATGTCCATGGTGGCATGGAGGGCACCCCGCGTAATCTCCTGCACTTGGTTGAGTCGCTGCCTGAGGGCTCTACCTGGTCTGCTTTTGGATGCGGCCCTACGGCTGATGTGATCATGGCCATGGCGATGACCATGGGCGGCCATATCCGGGTCGGCATGGAGGACAATGTCTATCTGAGCAAGGGCGTACTTGCCGAGCACAATTACCAGTTTGTCGAGAAGGTTGTCAAGCTGGCCGACATTTTCAAGCGGCCCATTGCCAGCCCGGCAGAAGCGCGCCAGATTCTGAGCCTGCCGCCGAAGAACTGAGGTGTGTGGCGGCCGGGCGGCAGCGTCGCCCGGCCGCTCGCATCGGTCGCGCGTAGGGCGCCGGCGGCATGTTGCCACCTGAGCGGCACTCCCTACGCTAGGCCGTTCAACAAACAAGGCGGCCCAGAGTCGCCTGACACAGGGAGTGAACGAATGAAGAAGGTCTCGATCAGCGACGCAGTGCAGTACTTCCCTCCGGCCCACAACGACTGTGCCTGTTTCAGGCTGCAGGGCAAAGATGCGACGGGCATCACGCAGTTCTCTCTTGGCTGCACCCACTTTCTCCCGGGCGGGGGCGCTGACTTCAGCCCCGAGCGGCCGTTCGACACCGTATACATGTGCATCGAGGGCGAAGTTACTATCATCGACAAAGACGGCAACGAGATCACTCTAAAGCCCCACGACTCCATTTATATCGGGCCGAATGAGGGCCGCTCAATCAAAAACAAGACTCAGTATCCGGCCAGCATGCTCGTTATCTTGGGCGTGGCCTAATCCAACAAGGCACGTCTTGCTGAGGACAAACAGCGATCAGGAGGTTGGTAATGGCTGAAGAGACGCCGCGTAAGACCGTTGAGGAGCTAAGGAAACTCTTCGACCTGACCGGCAAGGTGGCGGTGGTCACAGGAGCGGGGGGCACGCTTGGCCACGCTCTGTGCAAGGGCCTCGCGGCCTACGGCGCCAATATTGCCGGGTGGGACATCAAGACCGACATCATGAGCGACATGGTCGCCGAAGTCGAGGGCATAGGTGTCAAAGCGACGGCCAGTGCGGTCGATGTGACCAGCGATGAGAGCGTCAAGACCGCCATGGAACAGGTGATCAGGGACTTCGGGAAAGTCAACATCATGGTCACCGTGGCCGGGACGGCCGGCAACCGCCAGCCTGCGGAGACCTTCGACATCGACGAATGGCAGAAGGTCATGAACGTGAACGTGCGCGGCACTATGCTGTGTGCGAAATACGCGGGGGCCGAGTACATCAAACAGGGTGACGGCGGTAAGGTCATCACCATCGGCTCGGTGCGTGGCTACCTTGGCCATCCGGGCGGCTACGCTGCGTACGGCACTTCCAAAGGCGCTGTTCATCTGCTGACCAAGCAGCTGGCGACCGAGTGGGCCAAGTACAAGATCAATGTCAACGCCATCGCTCCGTCGATCTTCTGGACCCCGCTCACCCAGCAGGTCCGCGACAACCCAGAGATGGTCAAGATCTTCATGGCACGTATCCCGCTGGGCCGGGCTGCTGAGCTGGACGATTTCGTGGGGGCGTGCGTCTACCTCGCTTCCCCCGCGTCCGACTACGTGACCGGTGTCATCCTTTCCGTCGACGGTGGCGCGGTGGCCGGATGAAAAAGCTGGAAGACGTCAAGAAGATCGCCGTCATCGGGGGCGGCTCCATGGGTCACGGTTGCTCCATGGTGTTCGCCGCTGCCGGATACCCAGTCGGGCTGTACAGCCGCAGAGCCGAAACGCTCGAGAAGGCCGTTGTAGGTATGCGCAACGACCTGACCTTCCTTGCCGAGCGTGGCCTTGGGAAGCCCGAAGACGTCGAGCCGACCGTGGCCCTGGTGTCGACCACCCAGGACATGGAAGAGGCGGTGGCCGGAGCCGACTTTGTGCTCGAGTGCGTGGCTGAGGACATGGCGCTCAAACAGGACATCTTCCAGAATCTGGACCTGATGTGCAGCCCGGACGTCATCCTGGCCACCAACACCTCGGTCATGAGCCCTACCGAGATAGCGAGCACATCAGAGCACCGGGAGAGGATCCTGGGCACCCACTGGTGGAACCCGCCTTTCCTCATCCCTCTTGTCGAGGTGGTGCAGACTCCTGAGAACCCGCAGTGGGTCATCGATCTCACCATGGACCTTCACCGCGCCATCGGCAAGAAGCCGGTGTGGGCTAAGAAGGACGTGCCGGGCTTCATTGCCAACCGGCTGCAGCACGCTCTGTGGCGGGAGGCCATCTCCATCGTCGAGCGCGGCATAGCCGATGCTCGTACTGTGGACGAGAGTCTCAAGTACGGGCCAGGGCTGCGTCTGCCGGTTCTGGCGCCTTGTGAGAACGCCGACATGGTCGGCCTCGACCTCATACTGTCCATACACGACTACGTGCTGAAGCATCTTGAGGACTCTCATGAGCCTTCGCCTCTTCTCAGGGAGAAAGTAGAGAAGGGCGAGCTCGGCTTCAAAGCAGGAGGGGTCGGTCTGCAGAACTGGACGCCCGAAGAACAGAAGGCCCTCCGAGCCAATTTGCTCGACTACCTGTGCAAGGCGATCCGCGAGATGAGAGAGAAAGAGGCGTAGCGGGGGCGGAGTAGGTATCATTAGGTTGCGGGTTTCCGCAGCAAGGGACGAGCCGGGCGCGAGGCGCCCGTCAGTCGAAACAGCAACGAAAGAAGGAGAAGAAGAAGGATCATGGGGAAAGTTTGGGTTGACCTGACACATCCATTCAGCGCAGAGATCCCTCGTTGGCCGTATTTTGCGAAACCGGTCATCGACTCGATGCACACCATGGCCAAGGGCGGCGTTCTCACTCAGAGGGTCGACTGTGTGCAGCACACCGGCACTCATGCCGACGCTCCCCGTCACGTCATGGAGCGTGAGTTCGACGGCCGCCGTGCCCGTTACACCCACGAAATGGCGGTTGATGCCTACACGGGCGATGCCGTTTGTCTCGAGATCAAGATCCATCCGTGGGGTCTGATCCTTCCCGAGCACCTCGAGGACGCCTGTGAGAGGGCCAACATCAAGCCTTCCGAGCTGAAGGGCATGGTGCTGTGCCTGAATACCGGTATGCACCGCTTGTTCGACGACTCCAAAGAGTATTACCACTACGCCTGCGGCACCGGTATCGAAGCCGGCAAGTGGTTCGTGAAGCAGCAGGTCAAGTGCGTGGCTATGGACTCCCAAGCCCTCGATCACCCGCTCCATACCGCTATGGGCAAGAACGGCCCGCCCATGATGAACCTGCGGGGCGCCACCGGTAAGCCGATCACCGAGGAGTACATCGACAAATTCGGGCTTGAGGCCTACGCCGAGTTCGACAAAGAGGTCTACATCCAGGTCTACGGCAAAGAAGCCTACGACGCCAAGTTCGGCGAACTCGAAGCTCTCGGCCAGGAGGGCACCTGGGAACCGTGCCACAAGTACATGCTGGGCAACGGCATCGTAGGGGTGGAGAACTTGGGTGGAGATCTGGACAAGATCACCAACCAGCGCTTCCGCTTCTACTGCTTCCCCATCCGCTGGTACATGGGTGATGGCTCCATGGTCCGCTGCGTGGCCGAGATCGACGAAGAGAAAGTCGACAAGAGTGTCCCGGATCGTACCTACACCTACTGCGGTACTGGCTACGGCCCGGCCGCCGACAAACCGCGCTACGACATCTATCCGCTGTAAACGACGTCTACTTGCAACACAGTCCGGCCTGTCCTGCTACAGGAGGAGGGGCCGGCTGAGCAAGAGATATCGCATGGAGCCCCCCGTCGGTTACGGCCGGCGGGGGGCTTTTTCTGTGAATCCTCCGGCTGTGTGGTAGCCTTCTCGGCGTGGCGATTCCGTTCGGCGGGATTGCTATTTCGTCGATAGGGGAGAGGAACGCATCACATGAAGAAGTGGAACCTGATCATCGACGTGGCTCTCTGCCACGACTGCAATAATTGCTTTCTGGCCGACAAGGATGAGTTTGTGGGTAACGACTGGCCGCCCTACTCAGCGGCACAACCCTGGTCGGGCCACCGTTGGATGAACATCTTCCGCAAGGAGCGGGGGCAGTTTCCTCTAGTGCAGGTGGCCTATCTGCCTATGCCCTGCATGCACTGCGATCAGGCTCCTTGCCTAACCCCAGACGAGGCCGTCTACAAGCGTCCGGACGGTTTGGTCATCATCGACCCGGTGAAGGCAAAGGGCCGTCCCGAGATCGTCGATACCTGCCCATACGGAGCCATCTACTGGAATGATGATCTTGACCTGCCCCAGAAGTGCACCGGCTGCGTCCACCTGTTGGAAGAGGGTTGGACCGAGACGCGCTGTTCCCAGGTGTGTCCCACCGGAGCCATCGTCTTCGTATGGGCCAGCGATGAAGAGATGGCGGACCGCAGTGCCGCCGAGGGCCTGGAAGCCTTCCGGGCCGACCTGGGTACCAAGCCGCGGGTCTACTACAAGAACCT
>JAXGNF010000009.1:23166-50268 GCA_040768135.1 Thermoleophilia bacterium
AAGGCCTAGAGAAAAGAGGCACCGTACCGAGTAGCAGACGCGGTTGTCAAGGGTCCGACGAGGCCGGCCTCGAACAGGGAGCAAGCGCGTTGGTCCTGAAGAGACGAGTCGGGCGGCTGAGCGAGGAAGGGTTGACTGGATGGCGAGGGTAGGAGGCCGGCAGAGATCATCGAGCGGCGGCGGTCTTGACGAAGAGAGGGATTTTTTTGTGCGCGCCCTCGCCCGGGGGCTGAGTATCCTCGCCCTGTTCGACGTTGAGCATCCCGAGTGGACCTTGGCTGACGTCTGCGGACGAACCGGTATGTCTAAAACCACGGCCTATCGGATGCTACGGACCCTCGAGGCGAAGGACTTTCTCGTATACGATACTGCTGCTGAGCGATACCATCTAGGGGGCGCGCTGATCCCGTGCGCGTATCTGACGATGTCTTACGTGGGATTCGTACGGGTCGCCCGTCCGTTTCTCGAGAGCTTAGGGGCGGCGACGGGGGAGATGGTTGAGCTGACGGTCGGGAGCGCTGAGGGCGCCATCGTGGTAGACGAGGTCGCTACTGCCCATCCGTTCCGGCTGAATCGTCCTACGGGACGCATATTGACCAGCCTTGCGAACTCGTCGTTTCGTCTGCACGTGGCGTTTAGACCCTCTACCGAACAGCGGAAGATCATCGAGTCGGTCCAACAGAAGCGGACTCCAAAAACGCTGACCGACCCCGACGATATCCTGAGTCGGATGGCGTCGGAGCGGGCCGCCGGATTAGCTTTTGACCTAGAAGAGCAGGACCTAGGCGTATGTGCCGTCTCAGCTCCTGTCTTCGAGCGCGATGGAAGCCTGAAAGCGGTGGTCACCGTAGTGGCTCCCGCGGAACGCTTCGGACCGCGGGCCCGGAGGAGCATTTCCGAAGCGGTGAAGAAGACCGCGGCGGAAATGAGCCGAAGCCTGAGCATGCGGGCTCTGAACAGCCTCTGAGCCATAGTTGACTATAGGTGGTGTTAGTAGGATATTAGCTGTATGAGTCCAACGGAATAGCTATTCTAACTAACGGAATAGGTTCTGAGTTCAGAATCCGGACAAGATGTAGTCCGAGCAAAACACAATCCTAACTCGCGGGCGCAGTGGGATCTGAGCGGCCGGACAAGGAGGAAGCAGGATGGCAGAAGACCGAGCTCCGCAGGGGAAATCGGGCGAAAGAACGCTGATTCGGGACATAAGCTTCTGTGGCGTTCCTGAAAACGGGTCGAACGCCTCCATGGTCGACGTTAAGGACGGCAAGATAATCCGTATCCGACCGATGCACTACGACTGGAAGTACGATCCTGAGAAACACATGAACCCCTGGAAGATGGAAGTGCGGGGGAGTACCTTCGAACCCAGCATGAAGACGCTTATTCCACCCTATTCCATCGCGTATAAGAAGCGGGTGTACTCTCCCGCGCGGATTCGCTATCCCATGAAACGGGTCGACTGGGATCCGAGCGGCGCCCCCGGCTCCACCGGCCCGGGCGGCCGGAACACCCAGAACCGCGGCAAGAGCAAGTACGTGCGCATCTCCTGGGACGAGGCGCTCGACACCATCGTCGGCGAGATGAACCGTATCAAAGAGACGTATGGACCGACCGCTCTTCTCTACCAGTGCGACCAGCACGGCGAGAATAAGATCGTGCAGGCTTGCCACGGGGCCGGTCGTAGACTGCTTCCCTTATGGGGTGGCTACACCCTGCAGATCCGCCAGCCCGACAGTTGGGAAGGTTGGTGGTGGGGTAGCAAGCACTTCTGGGGCTGCGAGCCGGTCGGACAGGGCAAGCAGAGCAACCTGCTGTACGACGTGGCCAAGAACTGCGAATTGCTGCTCTTCTGGGGCTGCGACCAGGAGACCACTCCGTGGGGTTGGCAGGGTCAACTCCCCAGCAGACTCTCTTACTGGTACACCGAACTCGGTATCAAGCAGATCTATGTATGCCCCGACCTCAACTATGCGGCTGCCGTGCACGCTGACAGGTGGATCCCGGTGTTGCCCAACACCGACGCAGCCCTATACCTGGCCATCACCTACTGGTGGTTCAAACACGGCACGTACGACAAGGAGTATTTGAAGACCCACGCCGTCGGAGTCGAGGCCTATGAAGCCTACGTGATGGGTGACGAGGACGGTGTCCCCAAGACTCCGGAGTGGGCTGCGCCTATTTGTGGGGTATCGGCGCGGGTCATCAAGGCTTTGGCTGAGGAGTGGGCCTCCAAGCGCACGAGCATAGTGATCGGGAACGGCGGTCCGGGCATCCGCGGGCCGTATGCGACCGAGCCCGCTCGTTTGCAAAACATCTGTCTGGCTATGCAGGGCCTGGGCAAGCCGGGAGTCAACCAGGTAAAAATGATCGAATGGGGCCTTTTTGACTTCCCCGATCAATATGCTCAGCCGAGGCCCCTCCGCGTGCCCAACCTGCGCAAGGCATACACCGGCGGCCACCCATCAGACACGAACTACCCGTCGTTGCCCAAGACCTATGTACCTAAGGCTATACTTGAAGGTGAATGTGACTGGTGGGGCTGTGAGTCAGAGACGGCTCCGCGGGAAGACCAATTCGTCCACCGCTTCTATCCGGCGGAAGGTTGCTCGAGGATTCACGCGGTCTGGACAGACTCTCCGTCTTGGATCACCTGTTGGAACTCTGGTAACGACTATGTGCGGGCCATGCAGCATCCCGATATCGAGTTCATGTGGGCCCAGCATCCGTGGCTGGAGAACGATGCGTTGCTGGCCGACATCATCCTTCCGGTGAACACCAAGCTCGAAGAGGACGATATCGCCGTCGACATCTTCAGCGGCCAGTACAACCTTCTTTTCCCCGAACACAAGTGCATCGAGCCGCTGGGCGAGTCGTACAGCGACTACGAGATTGTCTGTATGCTGGCCGACCGGCTTGGTCTCTTGGAGGAGTACACAGGGGGCAAGAGTATTCCCGAGTTGATCAAGTATGGGTACGAGACCTCCCGTTGCACCGATCTCATCACTTGGGAAGAACTGAACGAGAAGGGCTATTTGGTGGTTCCGACCGCCGACGGTTGGGAAGACGAACCGGCGGGCTTTCAGGAGTTCTACGAAGATCCCAAGGCCAATCCGCTCACCACTCCCACTGGGCTCCTGGAATTCGAAGCGACGGGACTGAAGGAGAACTTCCCCGACGACCTCGAGCGGCCGGCAGTACCTAAGTGGATACCACAGGGAATCAGCCATGAGGAAACCGTGGGCACCGAACGGTCAAAGAAGTATCCGCTGCTAGTATGCTCGAACCATCCGCGGTGGAGCGTCCACTCGCAACATGAGGACATCACTTGGCTGCGTGAGATCCCCACGTGCAAGATCACCGGTCCCGATGGATACCAGTACCACCCGGTGTGGCTGCACCCCTCTACGGCGGAGGCGCGGGGCATCGCAGATGGGGACGTAGTGTCCATCTACAACGAGCGCGGCACCGTGTTGGGTGCGGCCTACGTGACCGAGCGCATCATGCCCGATGTTATCTATATGGATCACGGTGCCAAGTGGGATCCGATCGACCCCGGAGTCATCGACCGTGGGGGCGCGATCAATACGATCGTACCGCGGAACACCACTTCGAAGAATGCCGTGGGCCACGCGGTCAGTGGGTTCCTGGCCGAGGTCGAGAAGACCGATATGGAAGCGCTCAAGCGCAAGTATCCTGAGGCCTTCGAGCGGCCGTTCCATCCTTGTGCCGGCCCAGGCTTAGAGGCCTGCATAATGGGGGAGGTCGACTGATGGGCAAAGTACTGGTTATCAACTACGACATCTGCAACGGTTGCTACAACTGTCAGATCGCCTGCAAGGATGAACACGTGGCGAACGATTGGTCGCCGATCGCCAAACCGCAACCCGACACCGGCCAGTTCTGGAACAAGGTCTACGACAACGTCCGCGGGCAGGTGCCCAAAGTCAAGATCACCTATGAGCACAGCATCTGCCAGCACTGCGATGAGGCGCCTTGCATCGCCGCGTGCGGTGCGCACGCCATTTATCGACGGCCCGATGGCATTGTGATCATCGACCCTGAGAAATGTCGTGGCCATCGGATGTGTATCGCGGCTTGTCCCTTCGAGAACGTCATCTATTTCAACGATGATCTGAACATCGCTCAGAAGTGCACGTTTTGCGCGCACTTGCTGGACGACGGTTGGAGTGAGCCACGTTGCGTGGACGCCTGTCCTACCGGGGCTTTTACCTTTGGCGACGAGGACGACCCAAAGATCAAGGAGTTGATTGCCAAGTCAGAGTTGCTCAAACCCGAGTTGGCCCACGTGAAGCCGCGCGTGTACTACATCGGCCTGCCCAAGAAGTTCATCGCTGGGGCGGTCTTCGATCAAGAAGTCGACCTCTGTGCCGAGGGAGTGACCGTGACTGCTACCAACCAGGAGACCGGCGAGACGGTCGATGCCGTGACTGACAGTTACGGCGATTTCTGGCTGCGAGGGTTGAAGGACGGGGTGTACACCCTGCTTCTGGAGAAGCCTGGTTATCTGACTCAGGAGTTTGGTCCGGTGGATGTGACCGAGAAAGATATCAACGTAGGCGACATCGCCATTTGGAAGGCGTAGGAGTCAACCTGAGGGGCGCAGGGGTCGGCTTGGAGGGCGCAAGGGCCAAGTCGAACCCCACGATCGTTCTTCCGCAGGCGCGGGGGGACCCCTTATCGGTTTGAAGTTGGGCGCAGAGGGTAACGATTGGGGCGTGGGGCCACGAGTCATACCGGTCCGCAAGTGGTTCGGCGGTGCTCCGAGAATAGTCGACGGGGCTCGTCGCGGGGATCCCCGCGAATCGTTTGGCCCGATGGTGGGCCAAGGGTTGTATCGGGGGAATGGCAGGGTGGTGCGGGATCGGACATGTTGCTAGTATGTGGCGCGCATGTCCGGACGTCCGCCTCTCTTCCTGTGGTCGACTCGAAGAGCAATGGCCTGAAGAGGAGGTGCTTAGGTCTGGACCAGTGAGTGAGGGGACGGGTCAGAGAGTCGGGCGACTCCTACCGTGGAGTGCGGCGGGGCA
Source organism: Thermoleophilia bacterium (assembly GCA_040768135.1). Lineage (GTDB taxonomy): Bacteria > Actinomycetota > Thermoleophilia > RBG-16-64-13 > RBG-16-64-13 > RBG-16-64-13. Next base: position 28,218 of record JAXGNF010000009.1, read on the forward strand.
ACCGACGCCGAACGCGACTCGATTCATCGTGTGATCGACGAGAGATGCGTCGATCGATGTGCGAACGTTCTGAAAGGAGCATCATGGCGGATACGGACGGGAGAGAGGAAGAGAAGAGCGGCTCTGAGAGAAAAGGAGTCAGCCGACGCGACTTCCTGAAGATGGCCGGGGTTGCGGGCGCGACTATCGGCTTGGCCGGAGGTCTAGGCGGCCTGGCGGCCGCATGTGGAGAAGAGAAGACGACGACGACTGCGGGCGGCGTGTCGACCACGGTCAGCGCCGGCGCCGAGAAGGGCCGCGAGATCAAGATCGGGTTCGTTTCGCCGATCACCGGCGACATCGCCTCCTTTGGCGTACCCGACCGGTACTGCATGGAACGGGCGCAGGAGGCTATCGGCGACGGCATCGTGTGTGGCGACAATAAACTGCATCCGGTCACGATCAAACTCGCTGACAGCCAGTCCGACACGGCTCGGGCTGCCGCGGTCACCGGCGATCTCATAAACAATGACAAAGTCGACATAATCGTCACCGCGTCCTCGCCTGACACCGTGTGCCCCGTTGCCGATCAGGCCGAAGCGCTGCAGACCCCCTGCATCTCCAACGACTCCCCATGGCAGGCATACGTGGCCACTCGGGCGGCTGGTGATCTTAGCGCCACTTTCAAGTGGACCTACCACACGTTCTGGGGTCTCGAGGATGTGCAGGCCAACTTCCTCGACATCTGGAGCCAGGTCGACACCAACAAGAAGCTGGCCGGTATGTTCTCCAACGACGCCGACGGTCAGGCGTGGCAGGAAGGTTGGGAGCCCGTGCTGGCGGACGCCTCGGTCGGTCTCACTGCTACGGTCCCGAGCGCCTTCACTCTGGGCACCGAAGACTTCAGCACGCAGATCGCCGAGTTCAAAAAACAAGGTTGCGAGATCGGTTTGGGAGTGTTCATCCCGCCGGACTTCACCACCTTTTGGAAGAGCGCCATGCAGCAGGGATGGAAGCCTAAAATCGCCAGCTTCGGCAAGGCCCTCCTGTTCCCCGAATCGGTAGCCTCCGTGGGCGACGTGGGCAACGGTCTTACCACGGAGGTGTGGTGGACTCCGTCCCACCCGTTCAAATCGTCACTGAGCGGCGAGACCTGCCAAGAGTTCGCCGACGAGTACAGCAGGCGTGGCGACGGGCGTCAGTGGACTCAGCCTCTGTTGCACTACATCGTGTTCGAGTTGGCAGTGGATGCTCTCAAACGGGCCACGAACCCCGAGGACAAGTCTTCTATCCTGGAAGCCATCAAGGCGACCAAACTCGACACTATCGGCGGCCTCATCGACTTCACCGCACCTGTGTCGCCTCCGGGTCCTCCGTGGACGACCGGGCCGCAGCGCGTACATGAGAATGTTTATAAGACTCCGCTGGTCGGTGGTCAGTGGCGCAAGGGTACGACGTACCCGTTCGAGTTGACGATCGTGACCGACGCAGGCGCCAAGGGAGTAGGCATCCCGGTGCAGGACAAGGTCCAGCCGCTGGGCTAGCAATCGGCCGCATGAAAAGGTGGGGCCGCCCAGCGTGAGCCGGGCGGCCCCACACGTCGTATTCAGCTACGTACAGATAACGCTGTTCCGGTCGCTGGGTCTTTGGTCTCGGATTGTTATGGCGCCCGCCCAGACTACTCTGACGAGCCTATCAAATGCTTGGAGAATCGGCCGCTCCAGCGTACACTCGACACGACACCGACCGTGCAGCAAGAAAAAGGGGAGTCGGGTGACTCGCGGAGGTAGACGCACATGACCAGAACCCTCGAGACCCAGGGCCTCAAGAAGTCCTTCGGTGGGGTCTTGGTGATCGATGACCTCAGCATCAACGTCGACGACGGGGAAGCGCTGGGCATCGTAGGGCCGAACGGGGCTGGTAAGACCACCTGGTTCAACCTTATTACCGGGGCCGTCCGCGCCGACGCCGGCAAGGTGGTTTTCGAGGGCAGGGACATCAGCAACCTTTCCCGACACGAGCGTTGTCGCATAGGTATCGGCCGCACATTCCAGATACCTCGGCCCTTCTCGGGCATGACCGTCTTCGAGAACGTCCTAGTGGGGGCCACCCACGGCCGCAACATGCCGGAGCGGGCCTCCTACAACCGCTGTGTGGAGATCCTGGAGATCGTCGGGCTGCAGAAGAAGGTCAACGTGTTGGCCGGGTCGCTCACCCTCCTGGATCGCAAGCGTCTTGAGCTGGGTAGAGCCTTAGCCACCGATCCCAAAGTGCTACTTCTTGACGAGATCGCGGGCGGTCTCACCGAAGCCGAGGTGGAAGAGTTGATCGAAGAGATCAAGAGATTGCGAGCTACCGGCATCACAATCGTCTGGATCGAACACATCGTACGCGCTCTTCTGGCGGTGGTCGACCGTATCGTGGTCATCAACTTCGGGCAAGAATTATGCCAGGGCGAGCCTCGCGAGGTGATGAACAGTCCGGAAGTCCAGGCCTGCTACATGGGAGGGACGCCGGCATGAGCCTGCTCGAGATCGACAATATCAGCGTCTTTTACGAGGACTTTCAGGCTCTCTACGACATAAGCATCAAGATCGAAGAGGGCGATATCTTCGCGTGCATCGGTGCCAATGGGGCAGGCAAGAGCACCATGCTAAAGACCGTGGCCGGGGTCTTGATGCCCAAGAGGGGCCGCATCCTTTTTGACGGGGAGCCCATCGACAATATGCCGCCCCACAAACGGGTGGAGCTGGGGATCTCCTCAGTGCCTGAAGGCCGCCGGGTGTTCCCCAGCCTGACGGTCCATGAGAACCTTCTGATCGGGGGGTACCGCAACCGCAAAGGTCCCTGGACTACGGACGCCGTCTACGAGCTGTTCCCGCTGCTTCAACCGCTTCGCAAGCGCCAGGCCAGCGGGCTTTCCGGTGGTGAGCAACAGGCGCTGGCCATCGGCCGGGCCCTAATGGCCAACCCCCGTCTCATCCTGATGGACGAGGTATCGCTGGGTCTGGCCCCGGTGGTCATCAAGCGGATCTATGAGGCTTTTCCCATCATGTTGGAGAACGACTGTACCATTCTGGTGGTGGAGCAGGACGTCCAGCATGTGCTCACCGTGGCGACGCGCGTGGCCTGTTTCCTCGAGGGGCGCATCGCCCTCGAAGGGGCCCCGAGCGAACTCACCACCGAACAGATAACCGCGGCCTATTTCGGGGTATAGATATGGACTGGTTAAACGCGATCATTCAGGGCATCCTGCTGGGCGGCCTGTATGCTCTGTTCGCTGTGGGGCTGTCGCTCGTGTTCGGGACCATGCGCCTCGTGAACCTTGCGCACGGGGACCTCACCGTATTGCCCGCTTACATCGCCCTCATCCTCGTGGGCACAACGGGTCGTTTCAACCCGCTCTATTCCATCCCGATCGTCATGGTCATCATGTTCGTCATCGGCTACCTGCTCCAGAGGGGGTTGCTGAACTTCGTGGTCCAATCAGGTGACATTGCCGGAGTGATCGTGACCTTCGGTCTTTCGATTGTGATCATGAATGGGCTGCAGCAGGGCTTCACCGCCAACTCCCAGGGTTTGGACGCCGGCCGGATCGAGAACATGAGCATCACTATCAGCGATCGACTTGCCATAGGGTGGTTGCCGCTGATCATCTTCATATTGGCGGTGGTTGTCATCGCCGCCCTGCAGGTGTATATGGGCAACACTAAGATGGGGCGGGCCTTCCGGGCGGTGTCCGATGACCAAGAAGCCGCCCGACTCATGGGCATCAACACCAAGCACATCTGGGCAGTGGCGATGGGAGTGGCTCTGCTCATCGTCACCATCGGGGGTGTCATGATGGGCATTCGCACCACGTTCAACCCCCTGCTTGGCGCCGATCGCCTGATCTTCGCGTTCGAGGCGGTTATCATCGGGGGTATGGGGTCCGCTTGGGGCACCCTCCTGGGTGGTGTCATTCTGGGTGTGGCCCAGCTGCTGGGAGCGTTGACCTTCGGGCCGGCGTGGCAGATCCTGGCCGGTCACGTGGTTTTCGTTGTCATCTTGGCCTTGAGGCCCCAGGGCTTCCTCGCGAAGACGGTGACGGCATGAACACTCATGATTCGACTCCGACAACCGGCAACCGGGCCTATTCCGTATGGGTCGCCAATCGTGCGAATTTCATGATCCTTGGTTTTGGGATCCTGATATTGATCATCTTCATCGCCTTCCCGTTCTTTGGCATCACATCATGGACCCGGCGGCTGGTCGAGTTCTTCTGTTATCTGGCTTTGGCGCAATTGTGGAATCTCATGCTGGGTTATGCCGGCCTCATCTCTGCCGGACAGCAGGGCTTCATCGGCATAGGTGCATACACGCTGTGGCTTTTCTCCGACATCATAGGAATCAACCCTCTCATCAGCGTGGTCTTTGCCGCGATCGGGGGCGTTATCATCGCCTTGCCGGCCGCGGCCCTCGTGTTCAAACTCAAGGGGGGCTACTTGGCCATCGGGACCTGGGTCATCGCCGAGATCCTGCGGCTAATAGTGGCCAACATCAAGCGAACGGGAGGCGGATCGGGGATCACAGTCCAGTCAACCAGCCGAATGGCCCAAGATTTAGGGGCGGATGGCTGGATGCCTTTGGTGTACTGGTGGGCCCTTGCCTCGGCGGTGATTGCAATCGCGATCGTCTACGTCCTGCTACGCTCGCGTACTGGTCTGGCTTTGAAGGCCATGCGCGACAACGATCTGGCCGCGGAGAGTACGGGAGTCAATCTGTGGCGGACCAAGTTATACACGTACCTCATTGCCGGGGGTGGTTGCGCAATGGTTGGAGCCATCGAGGCCATGTATTCCTTGCGGGTGCACCCCGGGTCCGCCTTCAGTATCAACTGGACCGCTTACCTGATCTTCATCACGGTCATCGGCGGTATTGGCACCATAGAAGGCCCGATCATAGGGACGGTCATCTTCTATGCGCTTCGCGAGACGACCAGCCAGTACGGCACCTGGTACTTCATTGCGCTTGGGCTTCTCGCCATCGTGGTCACCGTTTGGAGCCCGGCGGGTATCTACGGATGGATCTTGAAGAAGACCGGCTTCAGTGTCTTCCCACTCCAACGGAAGCTTCGGTACGGCGGCGAAGGAAATACACCGGCACCCATTGCCTCCGGCGGCAAAGAAGCCGTCGGTTAGGAGTTGTCCTCTCGTCTGGTCGCAGGGGATTGCCACCGCGGTGGCGATCCCCTGCGACCTGCTTGTCCGGCCCGTATGGTTAAATAGCCCTGTGTGGCGCCCGTGTGGTCTGGGCGGTCTTGCCCGGCGGGCTCCAGGGGAGGAGTGACTGATGCCGAACATCGGCGGCTGGGAAATCGCTATCGTCTTGGTGCTGGTTCTCATCATTTTCGGCCCCAAGAAGCTTCCTGAGTTGGGATCGTCGCTCGGCAAATCGATCCGCGGCTTCAAGAAGGGTCTCAAAGAAGGCAAGGACGAGGTGACATCGACGGTCACCGAGGTAAAAGAAGCGGTGGGCGTGGGCGATATCAAGTCGACGATGGCCGAGATGCGTGAGGCGACAGGCTTGGACGATATCAAGTCAACGGTCAAGGAGGTCCGGGAAGCCGTCGGTGTGGATGAGCTCAAATCGACGGTCACAGAAGTCCGCGACGCAGCCAACCTCGATCTCAAGAGCACCTTCTCGTTGAAGGATGAGGCCGAGAAGCCAACGGACGCGCCGACGAAGACCGAATGAGCGTGTGGTCGTGTAACTACCCGGCTCGACGTCATCAGTGGCCGGGCTACGGTCATGACCGGCAGTCGAAGTTTCGTCTACCTTGAGATCGCCGAAGCGATCCGCCGTCTGATCGTCTCTGGTGAGGTTCAACCGGGAGAGCGACTCCCCTCGGTCCGGGCGATGGCCGAACGTTGGCGGTGTACCCCTAATACTGTAAGCCGGGCTTACTCGGTTCTGATGGACGAGGGATTGGTGTCGGCCCATCGGGGTGGGGGCACACGGGTGGCTTCCTCGGCGCCGGAACTCGGACCAGCGAGGCCTCCCGAATGGGAGTGGGCCGCCTTGGTCAATCGAGCCGAGGGCTATCTGCTGGAGGCGGTCAAACAAGGGCATACTCCCGCCCACGCTGAGGCGGCCTTGGCGGCAGCTATCGCCCGTTGGGACGAGATGCGGCGCGGGAGCGCATCGGGCCCGGCCTCGCTACTTACGGACGACTACCCTCCAAGAACGGATGGGCCCACCCGACTGCGCTTCTCGGGCAGTCACGACCTGTCTGTCGAGCTTCTGAGCCGGTCTCTCAGCGAGCATAGCCCTCCGGTAGAGATGACAACCGATTTCGTAGGGAGCTTGGGTGGGCTTATCGCTCTAGCCCGGGGTGAGGCCGAGATCGCCGGTTCACATCTGTGGGACGAAGCCACCGGCACGTACAACGTCCCCTTCGTCCAGCGGGTGCTTCCCAATCGAGGGGTGGTGCTATTGAACCTGGTGAACCGGATCCAAGGTCTCATCGTCCCGCCGGGGAATCCCCAGGGATTGTCCACAGTCTCAGATCTGGCGCAGTCTGAAGTGTCCTTCGTGAACCGCCAGCCCGGGTCCGGTACTCGGGTCTGGTTGGAGATCAAATTGAAGACCGCGGGGGTGCTGCCGGAGAACATCTCGGGCTGGGATCGAGAGGAGTCGACTCACCTGGGGGTGGCGCGGGCGGTGGCCGAAGGGCAGGCCACCGCGGGCCTAGGCATCAGTGCGGCTGCGACGGCGTATGGACTGGGTTTTGTGCCTGTGGGCACGGAAAGGTACGACCTGGTTGTTCCCTTGGAGTTCTGGGACCTTGCCTCTTTGCGGGCTCTGCGCTCGGTGGTGGCCTCGCGGGCTTTCCGAGAGGCTGTGACTGCGCTGGGGGGCTACGACGTGTCGGAGATGGGCGCTGAACTCAAGCTCGGCTGAGCGGCACTATCTACCGCGTTCCGGTGCTAGTCTTACAAGGACGAAAGAGCCGAAGGAGGAACGCCGTGACCGTCGCCTTGACCAGAGAAGACGTTATCAACAAGATCGCCGAGCACGACGTCAAGTTCATCCGTCTGTGGTTCACAGACGTCCTTGGGTTTCTGAAGAGTCTTGCCATGACCCCCCGCGAGCTGGAGGCCTCGCTTCATGAAGGGACCGGATTCGATGGCTCTTCTATAGAGGGTTTCGCCCGTATCCAGGAATCGGACATGGTCGCTATGCCCGATCCCTCCACATTCGCCATCCTCCCGAATATGGCCAAACACGAGCGTACGGCCTTCATGTTCTGCGACATCATGCAACCCGACGGTCATCCGTATGCGGGCGATCCCCGCTACGCGCTCAAGCGGGTCTTGGCCAAAGCCGCCGGCATGGGATACACGATGTACGTGGGGCCCGAATTGGAGTTCTTCTACTTCAAAGACAGCACCCGTACGGAAGTGCTAGACCGGGGCGGCTATTTTGATCTTACCTCTCTCGACCTCACGACCAGCGTGCGTCGCGAGACCGTCTCTGCCCTCGAGCAGGTGGGCATCGAGGTCGAATATGCCCATCACGAGTGCGGCCCCTCTCAGCACGAGATCGACCTTCGTTACAAAGAAGCTCTTACCATGGCCGACTCCGTGATGACCTACCGGCTTCTGGTGAAAGAAGTGGCCGACCGCTACGGCATCCACGCCACCTTCATGCCCAAACCCATGTACGGTGAGGCAGGTTCGGGGATGCACGTGCACCAGTCGTTGTTCAAGGGAGAGAACAACGCCTTCTTCGACGCCGCTGACCCCTGCCACATGTCGGCCACCTGCAAAGCGTACGTGGCCGGACTTCTGTTCCGTGCCCGGGAGATGTGTCTCGTGACCAACCAGTGGGTCAATTCATACAAACGTTTGGTGTCGGGCTATGAAGCCCCTATCTACTGCTGCTGGGCTCGCCGCAATCGTTCGGCGCTGGTGAGGGTTCCTACGTATAAGCCCGGCAAGGAGCATGCCACCCGGGTCGAGATGCGCAACCCCGACCCGGCTGCCAATCCGTACTTGGCCTTTGCCGTGATGCTGGCTGCCGGTCTTGAGGGGATCGAGAAACAGCGGGAGTTACCGCCCGAGGCCACCGACAACATCTACGAGATGTCGGTTGAAGAGCGGGATGCCAACGGCATTGGATCCCTTCCCCCCGACATCGAGGGGGCCATTATCGCCTGTGAGAACTCCGAGTTCATGCGCGAGACTCTCGGAGAGCATATCTACCAGTACCTCATCCGCAACAAGCGGGCCGAATGGGATTCGTACCGGGCCTTCGTCACCTCGTGGGAGATCGATCGGTATCTGGAGATCTTGTAAGAAGATCGCAGCGAGTCACTGGACGGGATAGACAAGGTAGGAGGGCGGCACCAAGATGGCATGCAACGGGACCGATCCCGAAGGCGAGCAGGGCCCGCTCTTCGTCATCGACGGCAACAACGTTGCCTACCGCGCGTTCTTCGCGCTGCCGGAAGAGATCGCCACGTCGGGCGGCTTTCCAACCAATGCCCTCTACGGGTTCTGCCTGATGATGGTGAAGATCCTGATCGAATATCGTCCGTCGTCGGTGGTGGTGGCGTGGGATTCCAGGGAGAAGACGTTTAGACACGAGGAGTTCGAGGAGTACAAAGCACAACGTAAGCCCATGCCCGATCTCCTCTCTGAGCAATGGCCGTACTTCACCGAACTGTCGGCGGCTTTTGGTTTCGTCAATCTGGCCGTGGCGGGCTATGAGGCCGATGACATCATCGCCACTCTGGCCCGGCAGGCCGAAGCCCAAGGCCGCAAGGCGGTGATTGTCACCGGCGATCGGGATGCCCTGCAGTTGGCAGGGGAGCATGTGCGCATCATGGCCAACACACGGGGCATGACGGAAGTGAAGGTCTATGATCCCGCCGGCGTCGAAGAGCGATTCGGGGTGCCCCCGCGCCTCATCCCTGACCTTATCGGCCTCAAGGGAGACACATCTGACAACATCCCCGGAGTGCCCGGTATCGGCGAGAAGACCGCCGCGCAGCTTCTGGCGCAGTTCGGCAGCCTGGAGGAGGTCCTGGCCCACGTCGACCAGGTGAGCGGGACCAAACGAAAGGAACTACTGCACAAGTACCACGAACAGGCTGTGCTCTCCAAGAGACTTGCCTCTTTGGAGCACGATGCGCCCATCGATATTGATGCGGCCACGTTGCTCCCCAGCCGTTGTGACCGCGAGAAGCTTGATGAACTGTTCGTTCGTTTTGAGTTCACCACTCTGATGAAGCGGCTGGAGCCGCTCTTGGCAGGATCGGAACCTGTTGCGGAAGCGCCTGTGGGCGGCACCGCGCGGCTTACCGGCATGGTGCTGCTCACCGGCTCCGCGCCCGTGGAAGAGGCGGCCCTCGCGGATCTGTTCGATTGGTCGAAGACGGTGGGATTGGCGGACGACAGGGAGAGGGCGGCGTTGTGGCTGGCTCAGCCCGGCGTGGGCAAGGCGGACGATGACTACGCCGCCTACACGATGGCCAGAGTGGACGACGAATCCGGATACGACGCCACGCTGCGCCCTCTTCTGGAGAAGGGTCCCCGGGTCTGTCACGACTTCAAATCGGCCCGCGCACTGCACGGCATGCTGGAAGTGGTTGGTCACGACACTTATCTGGCCGCCTATCTGCTGGCGCCGGGGCGTCGGGAGTACCGGCTGGAAGAGATCGCCCGCGAGGAGGGGATCGTTTTGCCGACAGGCGTGGCGGAGATAGGGGGGGCTGAATGTGATCCGGGAGACGCCGCGGCCGCGGCGGCCGCGGTTGTTCCTTTAGCCGCTCGCCAAGAACGGGTCCTCCGCGAGCAGGGGATGTGGGAGCTATTTAGGGACATCGAGTTGCCGACCACGACCGTGCTGATCGCTATGGAGAAGGCGGGCATCCATCTGGACTGCTACCGTCTGGGGGAGATTACCGGGAAGCTGCACGACCAGATGGAGGAGTTGGAGTCCGCTATCTACGAATTAGCCGGCGAGGAATTCAATCTCGGCTCTCCCCAACAACTCGGCCGGATTCTCTTTGACCGGCTCGGGCTCCCTCGACAGCGTAAGACCAAGACTGGGTACTCCACCGACGCAAGAACGCTGGAGGCGCTACGCGAGAGCCATCCCATCGTGGGACATCTACTCAGTCACCGCGAGCTCTCGAAGCTCATGTCGACATATCTGCTCGCCTTGCCTCAAGTGGTGGACCCAGCGACCGGACGAGTGCACACCACGTTCAACCAGACCATCGCCGCGACCGGACGACTGTCGTCGAGCGACCCCAATCTGCAGAACATACCGGTACGCACTCCCCTGGGTAACCAGATCCGCCAATGCTTCACAGCAGAGGCGGGGAATCTCCTGGTGGTGGCCGACTACTCGCAGATCGAACTGCGGGTCATGGCCCATCTTTCAGGCGAATCCACCCTTCTCGAGGCGTTTGCTCGCGGAGAAGACATCCATGCTCGAACCGCCGCCGAGGTCTTCGGGCTTGCGGAGGACCAGGTGGATGCGACGCTTCGACGCTACGCTAAGGCGGTCAACTTCGGCATCATGTACGGTATCTCGGCTTTTGGCCTGAGCCAGAATCTTGGCATCGATCGTGAGGAGGCGGCCGCGTACATCGAGCGCTACTTTGAGCGCCTGCCCAGGGTGAAGAAGTTCATCGAACAAACGATCGAAGTGGCTAAGCGTCAGGGCTATGTGGCCACCGTGTTTGGGCGTAGGAGGCCTATACCCGAACTGACCTCAGGTAACTTCCAGGAACGATCCCTGGGTGAGAGGTTGGCCGTCAACTCAGTCATTCAAGGGAGCGCAGCCGACATCATCAAGGTGGCCATGATCGGCTGTCATAATCGTCTGAAACAGAGGTTTCCTGGTTCGAATCTGGTGCTACAGGTGCATGACGAGCTGGTGTTCGAGGCGCCCGTGGAGCAGGCGGAGGGCGTGCGGGCGGCCGTGGTCGAGGAGATGGTGGGGGCCTTTCCTATGGAGCCGGCACTGGGGGTTGATGCGGGCATCGGGCCCGACTGGGCCTCGGCCAAGGAAGCGGTTGCGAAGTAAGGCTTCTCTGCGAGGAGTGCATCGATTCGCCGGGCCTCCCTCCTTGAACGAGTTGCAGCCGAGAGCAACGAGCCGGTCGTTTTTTCTTTGCTTTTCGTTGCGGTATCGCTATACTACCGGCACATGCGCCGCATGAGGGCGGGGCTCGGGCGTTCCTTTGGGAAGGAAACAAAACTACATGTCAGACCAGCAAAGCGGCGGTACCAATCCAAGCATCGACATCGACGAGGCACAGAAACTACAGGGCGGTCACGAGCTTATGATCGAGGTCGACGGGAAGTTGATTCCCAACTACGACGCTACGATCATGAGTTTTGAAGAGGGGGACATCGTCACTGGGACGGTGGTCCGGGTGGACAAGGACGAGGTCCTTGTCGATATCGGCTACAAGAGCGAAGGAGTGGTTCCTGCCAACGAGTTGTCCATACGCAAGTCGGTGGACCCCTCGGAGGAAGTGTCGGTCGGCGACGTGGTCGACGCTCTGGTGCTCACCAAAGAAGATGCCGACGGCAGACTGATCCTCTCCCGCAAGCGTGCTCGGTTCGAGCGGGCATGGCAGCGTATCGAGAAGGCTGCAGAAGAGGGCACTCCCGTCACCGGTAATGTCATCGAAGTAGTCAAGGGCGGGCTGATCCTCGACTTGGGCGTGCGCGGCTTTCTGCCCGCTTCGTTGGTCGACATCCGCAGAGTGGCCGAACTAGATGAGTTTCTGGGCCAGAGCTTGGAGTGCCGGGTCATCGAGCTCAATCGGTTCCGTAACAATGTTGTCCTCAGCCGCCGGGCGGTCCTCGAAGAGGAACGGCGCGGAGCGCGCGAGCAGATTCTTGACCGCATGAACGTCGGCGATCTTGTGTCGGGTACCATCTCGAATATTGTTGACTTCGGCGCTTTTGTTGATCTTGACGGTATCGATGGCCTCATCCACATCTCCGAGCTCTCTTGGAGTCACGTGAACCATCCTTCGGAAGTCCTGACCATCGGCCAGAAGGTGGAGGTCCGTGTCCTTGACATCGACCGCGAGCGTCAGCGTATCTCTCTGGGCCTCAAGCAGACTCAAAAAGATCCGTGGCAGCAGGTCTTCGAAAACCGGCAGGTCAACGAGATAGTGCACGGGCGAGTGACGAAACTGGTCTCGTTCGGGGCCTTCGTGGAGATTGAGGAAGGGGTCGAGGGTCTCATTCACATCTCCGAGCTTGCTCAGCATCATGTGGAGGACCCGTCCGAGATAGTGCGTCCGGGCCAAGAAGTCAACGTCAAGATCATCGAGATCGACCCCGACCGGCGCCGTCTCTCCCTGAGCTTGAAACGCCTGGAGCCTGAGTATCGCATCCATGAGGACCTCCTGGCCGATGAAGCCGAAGAAGGCGAGGAGTACCTAGAGGCAGGCATCGAGGCCGTGGAGACTGCGGACTCCGAGGAGGTGGCAGAGGGCGCGGAAGGCGGGGAGTCTGCAGAGGCACCCGTTGTCGAAGCCGCTGTTGGCGCAGAAGCACCGAGTGAGGAGGCCGAGGCCGAGGCAGAGCCCGCCGTCGCAGGTGGGGTTGGGTTGTCTGAGGCCGAGGCAGAGCCTGCCGTCGAAGGTGGGGTTGCGTCGCCTGAGGCCGAATTAGTCGCTGAAGCCGAATCGATCGCTGAAGCCGAACCGGTTACTGAAGCGAAGACCGAACCGGCTTCCGGAGAGGTTTCTGAGGCCTCGGAAACGCCGGATGCCGGCGAGGTTCAGGCCGCCGAGGAGGCGTCGGAAGCAGTATCCGCCGAGAAGGCTGAGGCTGAAGAAGAGGCCGACGCGTAGAGGCGTCAGGCTGGGCGATAGCGAATGAGCCGGGGGCGCCTGAGGGCGCTCCCTGTTTTTCTGGAGGCGGGATGAAAGGTGAGCGTGCCGATGTTGTGGCTGTAGGGCTCACCGGAGGAATAGGCGCGGGCAAGAGCACGGCCCTGAGGTTGTTCGGAGAACTGGGCGCCTCGACAGTCTCGGCAGACCAGATCGTTCACCGTCTGTATAGACGGCGTCGGGTGGCGACGGCGGTAGCCGAGCGCTTCGGACCGGGGGTCTTGGACAGGGAGGGGCGTGTCGATAGGGCTCGGCTGGCCGAAGCGGTGCGCGGACGTCCCGACGAGCTGGCCTGGCTGGAGAAGTTGACCCACCCCCGAGTGGCGGACGGTCTCAGACAGCAGGTGCGAAAGGCACAACCAGGGACTGTGGTGGTCTGTGAGGTACCCTTGCTTTTCGAGGCGGGGTACGAAGAGATGTTCGATCTGATCGTGACCATAGAAGCGGGTCCGGAGAATCGTCGGCGCCGTTCCACCCACGACTTCGGCCTTGAGCAGTTCTCTGAATTCGAGCGTCTGCAGGCGTCGAGCGAGCGGCGCATCGCGGGGAGCCATTTGTTCTTCTGTAACGACGGCGGCATCGACGATCTCCGGGTTTTCGTCCGCGAGGTCTATGAACACGCGAAGGCGCTCCTTCGGGAGCGCGCGTGACAAACGGTTCGTTGCCGGGGGGCCGAACGGCCGGAAGCGGGCGCACCCCGATGCGTCGATCTCGCCGGCGTGGGCTCATGCGTCTGGCTGTGCTATTGGTGCTTATTGTCGCAGTGGTGGTGACCGTGGTAGTAGTAGCCACTACCGGTCGGGCGGTGGTGCCGGTCGTGTCTGAGCAGATCTATCCGATTCATTACAAAGAAGGCATTGCTCGGGTGGCGAAACGATACGGTCTAGACCCCTATCTCGTCGCGGCGGTGGTCAACACTGAGAGCGGGTATGACCCCGCGGCAGTCTCTTCGGCCGGTGCTGTTGGTCTCATGCAGGTCATGCCTTCCACCGCCGAGTGGGTGACGGGATTGCGATCGTGGCGGGGGGGCCAATCCCCTGATCTGAACGATCCTGACGACAATCTCGAGTTGGGCGCTTGCTATCTAGGTTATCTCCTCGAGATCTTCGAGGGGACCGTACGTGTGGCTTTGGCCGCCTATAACGCGGGCCAGGGGGTCGTGGGGGAATGGGTCAAAGCCGCGGGGGGGACCGATTCGTTCGGACCGTCCGACATCGTCTATTCTGAGACGAGGGCGTTCGTTGAGCGGGTGGAGCATTACCGCGATCTGTACCGGCGGATCCATCCCGAGACGTTTTTCGATTAGGAGGTCCGGCATTGAGCGAAGAGGCAACCCCCTTCGCGTTGAAGGCCGAATACCAGTTGCAGGGGGACCAGCCTCAGGCTGTTTCCAGGCTTGTTAGGGGCCTGCGTCGAGGTGATCGCTACCAGACGCTTCTGGGTGTTACCGGATCAGGCAAGACCTTCACCATGGCCAACATCATCGCCAAGGTAGGTAGGCCGGCTCTGGTAATGGCTCCCAACAAGACCTTGGCAGCTCAACTCTGCAATGAGTTCCGTGAATTCCTCCCGAACAACGCGGTGGAGTATTTCGTCTCGTACTACGACTACTATCAGCCTGAGGCTTATCTTCCAGCCACCGACACCTACATCGAAAAAGACTCGTCCATAAACGAAGAGATCGACCGGCTGCGCCACGCGGCTACGTCCAGCCTTCTCATGCGGAATGACGTGGTCATCGTGGCGTCGGTCTCATGCATCTACGGGCTGGGTTCTCCTCAGGAGTACTTAGCGCAGGTAGTGCTGCTCCGGCAAGGCGACGATATCAGCCGGGACGAAGTATTCGCTAAGCTGGTCAAGATCCACTACGAACGCAACGATGTCGGCTTCGCCCGGGGTAAGTTCCGCGTGCGAGGCGATAGCTTCGAGGTATGGCCCGCCTACGACGACTACGCGGTGCGGGTGAGCTTGTGGGGCGACCAAGTGGAGCAGGTCGTGAGAGTCGACCCGCTGACCCAAGAGGTCATCGAGCGGATGCCGGCCGTAGCCGTCTACCCGGCTACCCACTTTGTGACGGCCGAGGACGCCATCGAGCGCTCCCTCGAGGAAATCGCGGCGGAGCTCGAACTACGGGTGGCCGAACTTGAGATCCAGGGCAAACAATTGGAAGCCTTCCGTCTGCGTCAGCGTACCCAGTACGACATGGAGATGTTGCGTGAGTTGGGCTACTGCAACGGCATCGAGAACTATTCACGCATCCTGTCCGGGCGCAGGCCGGGTGAACCCCCCTATACTCTTCTCGACTTCTTCCCCAAGGACTTCGTCGTCTTCATCGACGAATCGCACATGACCGTACCCCAACTC
This sequence comes from Thermoleophilia bacterium, assembly GCA_040768135.1. Taxonomy (GTDB): domain Bacteria; phylum Actinomycetota; class Thermoleophilia; order RBG-16-64-13; family RBG-16-64-13; genus RBG-16-64-13. The sequence continues at coordinate 43,474 of JAXGNF010000009.1, forward strand.
CACGGCATGTACGAAGGGGATCGCAGCCGGAAGACCATGCTGGTGGAGCATGGTTTTCGACTACCCTCGGCGCTCGACAACCGACCGCTGCGCTTCGATGAATTCATCGAGAGGGTGCCCCAAGTGGTGTTCGTATCGGCCACCCCGGGGGAGTGGGAGGTGTCGGTCTCTACCCAGGTTGTGGAGCAACTGGTACGGCCCACCGGCCTGGTGGATCCGAAAGTGGAGGTGCGGCCGACTCGGCATCAGATAGACGACCTCATGAATGAGATACGTGTGCGCGTGGAGAAGGGTCAACGCACGCTGGTGACCACTCTCACCAAGAAGATGGCCGAAGATCTCACCGACTACCTGCTTGAGATGGGTTTCAAGGTCCGTTATCTGCACTCTGAGGTCGACACCATCGAACGCATCAAAGTAGTGCGTGAGTTGCGCCTGGGGGAGGTGGATGTCCTCGTGGGTATCAACCTACTGCGCGAGGGGCTCGATCTTCCCGAGGTGACGCTGGTGGCCATCCTCGACGCCGACAAAGAAGGCTTCCTGCGAGGCGAGACGGCGCTCATCCAGACCATCGGGCGAGCGGCACGCAACGTCGAGGGCACGGTCATAATGTACGCCGATAAGCACACGGCGGCGATGGACAAGGCCATCTCTGAAACCAACCGTCGACGGACGGCTCAGATGGCGTTCAATGTTGAGCACGGTATCGAGCCCCGGACCATCGTCAAAGGAGTCTCCGACATCGCTGAGCTTCTGGGCATCAGTGCCGGTGTGCCCTACAAAGAACGGCGGAAGACGGAGCGGGGCGAGGAGATGTCCGCGGAGGAGTTGGAGCGGCTCATGGCCACTTTGGAAGAAGAGATGTTCGCGGCCGCCGAGGAGTTGCGCTTTGAATATGCGGCCAAGCTGCGGGACGAGATAAAAGACCTGGCTAGGGATTTGGCTCGGCTGCGGGGGGAGGGGAGCGGGGCGCGAAGGGCGTGAAGACCGGGCTGTCTGGCGGTCTTGACCGGTCAACGTGTTGGCTGGACGCTGGTTGATGCCGGTTCGAGACGGTCGGACCATCCATCTGCTTCGCTCCCTTCCAAACAGCGCACGAACGTGGCCACGAGGTCGGGGTCGAAGTGAGTGCCGGCGTTGGCCCGCAGTTCGGCGATGGCTTCCTGGGGGGTGAGGGCTTCCCGATACGGTCGGTTGGTCGTCATGGCCGCATAGGCATCGGTAATCGCGAGAATCCGGGCGAGCAGAGGGATTTCGATGTCGGCCAGACCATCAGGGTACCCTGTGCCGTCGAAGCGTTCGTGGTGGGAGACCACGGCTGCCTGGATCTCAGCGAGGTCGGGGGCGGCGCGCAGTAGCGTGCCGGCCAGAGAAGGATGCCCCCGCACAATTGCGCACTCCGCTTCGGTAAGCGGTCCCGGCTTGCGCAGTATGCGCTCTGGGATACCGATTTTGCCGACATCATGCAGAAGACCGGCGACCCGGACGACGCGCAGACTGCTCTCCGAGAGTCCCAGAGCCTTGGCCAGCCTCATGGCTAGTTCGGTGACCTGATCGCTGTGGCGCCGAGTGTAGCCGTCCCTGTTGTCCACGGCGGTTACCATCGAGTTCAGAAAGCCAAGTGCGCCTACATCGCTCTTGTTCCTCTTCATATGGCTCGCGCCCGTCACCTTGTTCCCTCCGCGCCGCTTGGAGGCGTACAGGCGCGCGTCGGCAGCCACCATCAGCTCGTTTGCGCCGAGTCCATCTACGGGAAACGTCGAGATGCCGAAGCTTGCGTGGATCGGGATCACCGTGCCCGTGGGAGTGTGAAACGGCGTGTTGGTGAGGGCGTCATGGAGCTTCGCGACGACGACCTCGGCCTCGGTCGGGTCGGTCTCGGGCAGGATCAAGATGAACTCGTCACCTCCGAACCGGCCTGCCACGTCTGTGGTTCGCGTGTTTTCCCGGAGTAGCGCGGCAACGTGTTTCAGAACGGCGTCTCCATTGGGATGGCCATAAGTATCGTTGAGTAGTTTGAACCCGTCGATGTCGAGCATCACCAGACTGAACATTGAGAGGCTGCGCGCTGAGCGGGCCTCTTCCCTCACCAGAGCCTCGTGGATCTGACGGTGGTTCGCGAGCCCTGTTAGGGAGTCTGTCGTGCTCAGGTGTTGAAGGCTGCGTGTAAGTTTGGCATGTCGTATGGCGTCTCCGGCCAGGTTGGCCAGACCTGCGACCAACTGCATCTCATCCGCCGAGAAGCAGCGCTCTCGTTCGGAGTCCCACAACACCAACAGGCCCATGGGTTTGTCCGCTGAGTACATAGGCACGGTCAGACAGGTCTTTTCCCCCCATGCGGTCATGTGTTCGCGGCTCACGGGATCGAGGTCTGGATCGGAGATCTTTTCGAGTAGCGGTATGCCTAGCGACAAGATGCGCTCTTCGGCCGGATAGTTGCATAGAGGCAACGCTTCTCCCAGCCTGTTCCAACCGGTTGGTGTTTCTTCCCACATGGCCCGGGCGACCACCGCGTCGGCTTCGGGCATGTACTCGTAGACAACGCAAGATGAGACCCGGAGGGCGCGTGTAGCGCGGTGGGTCACCACTGCCAATGCCTCGTCGAGCGTATCCGTATCAGCAACGGCCTTATTCAACTCAAGCATAGAAGCGAGCCAATTGGTGTGGGCCTGTTTCTCCCCTAGAGTCTGGGCGTTTTCGATGGAAGGAGCGATGAGGCGGCAGATAGAACCGGCCGTTCTCTCCTCTTCCAAAGAGAAAGGCCGGATTCTCCGGCTGTTGTTGAGTTCGACCAGGCCGATCACCCTCCCTCTGGCGACCAGGGGTATGGTCATCGATGGACGGCGGGCCTGTTTGCGCGTTTCTCGGGCATTAGACAGGCGGGAGGTGTCGTCATCCGGTGGCAATCCCAGGACGGGCGCCTGTGTGCGCACGGCCTCCGACCCTGCAGACCAACCGGCGATGTCTGTGCGCTTCGAGCACAGGTTGTCGTTGGGCCGCCCCTCCTCGACTCCGGCAAGACACTGGAGGGTCCCATTCTCACTCAGGCTGTAAACGACGACATCAGGGATGAGCAACAATTCCGACAGTTTGACTGCCGCATTGCGGGCGAGATCCTTGGGATCCAGTGAGGTTAGGTCGGCACTGATCTCGTCCATCGCAGTGTATATTCGCCACAGCTCCGCCTGACTCCGTTGGAGCCGGGCCGTGACCCACGCTAGCGTCTCTGCGATCGCAACACAGATGAGACCTGTGGCGACTGCAAAACTTGCTGCAAGAGAGAGGTCAGTGGTCTTGATGGCCAGAGGAAGTACGTTGGCAATTGCGAGCAGAGGCAGTAGTTTCAGTCCGATGCCCGGCTTGTGGGCGACGCCCGCTACGATGAAAACCGCGCAAAAGAAGATGCCGAACACGTAGTCGTATTCACCGGAGAAGAAGATCCCGGTACCGATCAGGGCGAAGGCTACGGGTATCAATAAGTGCGTCGCCGAGCGGGGCCAGGAGCCCCAGGGTAGCCGCCATGAGATCAGCCCCATGAAGATGGCCGCACAGCCGAGCGCGACTATAGCAGTGCCGTTAGATCCTCGAGCGATTGGGAGAAGCAGGCCGAGTAGGCACGCGGCTCCGCAGACGATGAAGAGTTGGGCCGACAGCCACCCTACGGCACGGTTCGACAACCCGAACGCGGGATCGATAACCGGCCCAGGTGCGAACCCCGCTCGGCGGCACTTCTGCCCGCCCCATCTGCGGGCACGATGAAGAAGACCCCAGTCCATGAAGGATTTATCGGCAGGAGTCGGGTACCTCTAGAGATGGGGGGACGCGTTGCTGCCGGCACGTTGCTCCGGGCGCATTGTGCCGGGCACGTTGCTCCGGCCTGGTTGCTCAATCAACCGGGCCGAAGACCCTTCACGTTCAGCGCACGCCTAAGCCCGAGTAACCGCGGCGTCAGTCGAGTCGGACGGATTGGACTTCGTCCAGGTCGGCGATGAGCGCGGTCAACTTCGCCGGCGTCAGGCCGCGGGGCAGCTTGAGGAATAGATGGATGGTGTCGGTCGCATCGTCACCCGGTTCCACGGCCATCTCTTTGATCGTGATGTGGGCCTGTTGTAGTACCAGCACCAGTTGGGCCAACGGCGCGTATCCGCCTGAACGGAAATGGACCCGTACTCCTACGGCCACGCCGAGACGGGGGTAGAGCAGGCGGTCTTCGATGAAATGCAGTCCGTAGAGGCTAATGATCACCACCGCCGTAGTGATGGCCGCAGCCGCATAGAGGCCTTGGCCCGTCAGAAGTCCGAGCGCCGCTACTGCCCAGAGGCTGGCTGCGGTGGTCAATCCTCTGACCGAGACACCGTAGCGGAGGATGGCCCCGGCACCCAGGAAGCCTATCCCCGTCACCACCTGAGCTGCGATGCGGTTGGGATCGAAGTTAGTCCCTAGAGGCGCGTGGACCGAGGCGACGGTGAAAGCGGCTGCTCCCACCGCGACGAGGATGTGGGTCCTGAACCCCGCCGTATGTTCCCGGATCTCCCGTTCGATGCCGACGGCCCCTCCAAGGGCAGCGGCGATGAGTATACGAGTGAGCACGTCTAGAATCGACATGGCCTCATACTAAGCGGGAAGAAGTCCGGTGACAAGGTTGACAAACACCTGGCAGGGTCTGATAGAGTCAATGTGTGTGCTCTTTTAGGGATTCGGGAGGGCCAGGGGGGCTACCGACGGAATCAAGAGGAGGGCGTGCAATGAGGAAAGCTGCGATTTTGGGGTTGGGGCTGGTGCTGGTGCTGGCATTGGCCGTCGGGTTGCTCGCGTGTGGTGAAAAAGAGACCACCACCACGGCGGCGCCACCGACGACGGCAGGGCCGGCCCCAGAAACCACTGCGGCGCCGACGACTACGGCGCCACCGGCGACTACGGCTCCAGAGACAACCACGACTGAGGCGGCGGGCTATCCCGAGGGCAAGTGGAAGTTCACTTATAACACGTTCTTCCCGCCCACGAACAACATCGCCATCGTCCAAGAGATGTGGCAGGCCGAGATCACCAAGCGCACCAACGGTGCGGTCAAATTCGATTACCTGCCCGGCGCCTCACTTACTAAACCCAACGCCGTCATGGACGGAGTGGTGGGTGGCATCTCCGACCTGGGTAACTCGTGCTTCACCTATACGGTCGGCACTCATCCGGTCATGGAGTTCCTTGACTATCCGCTCGGATATTCCAACGGATACGCGGCCTGCATGGCGGTGAACGATTTCTACAACGAGTTCAAGCCGGCGGAGTTGGACGACGTCAAAGTTCTCATGCTCTACGGGACGGGCCCGCAGGTGCTGTTCACCACCAAGAAACCCGTGAAGAGCCTTGCTGACGCGAAAGGCCTCGTCATACGGTCGACCGGAGTGGGGGCCGAGATCGCCAAGGCTCTGGGAGCTGAAGGCTATGCCGCCGCTCAGAACGAAGCCTATGAGCTCCTGTCGAAGGGTGTGATTGATGGAAGCATCGCCCCTCGCGAGGTTCTGCTGGGCTGGAAACAGGGCGAAGTGGTCAAGTACGTCACTCAGGCCTTCTCCATTGGCTCCATCACCGCGATGTATCTGGTCATGAACAAGGATAAGTGGGCGGACCTCCCGCCTGATATCCAGCAGGTCTTTCTTGATGTGAGCGAAGAGATGCTCGAGGCTTGGGGCAAGGTGTCCGCGGCCTACGACTACGATGCTATGGAGTTCTTCATGAGGTTGGGCGGAGGCCGGGAGGTCATCGACCTATCTCCAGAAGAGAGCGCGAAGTGGAAGGATGCCGCGCACCCGATCGTCGACGGTTATCTGAAGAAACTCGCGGATGGCGGAAACACCGGCGATTACCTGGGCTTCATGACCCAGAAACTTGAAGAGTGGGCCAAGAAGGCTCCGAGCGAGGCGGATTGCTCGGCGTGGGTGAAAGACAACGTCAAGTCCCCTTCGGGACAGTAAGGCTGAGACCCGCTCACGCGCACGTTCGGCTGTGGTTTGTTCATATTAGGTGAAGCCGATGCGGAGGCGGGGCGTGAGCCCCGCCTCCGCACGTAAGGGGAACGCAACTCGGTAAGGAGGTCGTATGGAGATGATGCCTCCTGAGCAGGAGCCTCTGCCGGTCCGATCGGCCAAGGCCGATGGAAGCATCTTGGGGAGGGTGGAGAGGTTCATCCACCTGCTCAACAGGATCTTATTGTGGATCGCCGGCGTGGGTCTGGTCGGGATGCTGCTTCTGATAGTAGGCGACGTCATCGGTATCAAGGTTCTTCACCGCCCGATCCCGGGAGGTATCGAGTTGGTGGCGTTCTTCGCGGTGGTGGCGATCGCGTTTGCCTTGGGCTTCACGCAGATCATGCGGGGGCATGTAGCCGTGGACTTCATCGTCGAGAGCTTCCCCCGGCGGGCCAAGTTGATCATCGACGTCTTCATGATGCTTTTCAGTGCGTGCCTTTTCGCACTGATGGCCTGGTACAGCTTCAAGTACGCGGGGCAGCTCCACAAGACGGGCGAGGTGTCCATGACCCAGAAGATCCCCTTCTATCCTTTTGTGTACGCGATGGGGGCGTGTTTTGTGATCACGTTCTTGGTGCTCGTCACTGATTTGGTGAAAGCGGTCACGAAGGCGGTGACTCAATGGACCCGGTGACGATAGGCATCATCGGCATCGGCGTGCTCGTCGTCATCTTCGTGCTGGGCATGCCGGTGGGCTTCACCATGGCCCTCGTGGGCACGGTCGGGTTCGCGATGGTCAAAGGCCCCGAGGCCGGCTTGGGGATTCTGG
>JAXGNF010000010.1:0-33753 GCA_040768135.1 Thermoleophilia bacterium
ATTCAGGGGCTATCCGGCTGTCGACACGGCCGCCCTCGCCAAGATCATTCAAGCCGTCGGGCGGATGGCTCTCGATCATCCCCAGATCGCCGAGATAGACGTCAACCCTGTGCTGGTGCAGGGAGATCGGCCCATAGCGGCCGACGCACTCATCATTCTTTCCGGGGACGGTGCGGCAGAGAAGACGACGTCGGATTTCGTCCCTGACTTCCGGGCATTGCTGGCTCCCCGGTCCATGGCGCTTGTGGGGGCTTCGGGTGACGTCTCAAAGTGGGGCGGTTCGGCATTCAAGAACATCCTCGACGGGGGATACACGGGCACGCTCTACGCCGTTAATCCCAAAGGAGGAGAGGTCTTCGGCTGCCAAGCCTACACGAGCATCGACGAACTGCCCGAAGCGCCCGATCTCGCTTTGCTGGCCGTAGGCGGCAATCAGGTCGCTCCGATGCTCGAACAATGCGGCCGCAAGGGAGTCCGAGCCGCGATTGCCATTGCCGCGGGGTTCTCCGAAACGGGCGATTCGGGGGCCGAAGCTGAACGTGAGATCGCCAGGATAGCTACGGAGGGTGGCGTCACTCTAATGGGGCCCAATTGCATGGGTCTCATCTCGAACGAAGTAAGCCTGCACGCCATCGGGTTCGTCAAGTTGCATCCGCCTAAGGGTACGCTGAGTTTCATCTCCCAGTCGGGCAATATGGGGGTGACCACCTCCAACAGTTGTGACCGGCGCGGGATAGGCATCGATAAGTTCGCGAGCGTGGGCAACGAGGCCCAGATAGGCGCCATCGATATCATCGATTATCTCCGTGACGACCCAAACACCACCTGTGTCATGGCCTACATCGAGGGTGTCGACGACGGCAGGCGCTTCATGGAGGTGGCCCGAAGGGTGACGGCAGTCAAACCCGTGGTCGTGCTCCGTACGGGCCTCACCGAGTTCGGCAGCAAAGCTGCCGCCTCTCACACCGGGGCCATGGCCGGGTCGGCTGCCGTCTGGGAGGCCGCGGCTCGGCAGACCGGAGTCGTCACCTGCACGTCTCCCGACGAAGTGGTCGACTTGGGCACGTGCATGGCATACCTACCTCTGCGGACCGGACGACGGGTGGCCATCATCACACAGGGCGGTGGAGCGGGCGTCATCGCTGCCGACGAAGTGGCCCGTCACGGGCTGCAGTTGGCCGAGTTGCCTGCCGATCTGTATGCGTCGTTCGATCCCCTGCTGCCCCCGTTCTGGAGTAAGCAGAATCCACTCGACACTGTTGCGTCGGCCGGCGGGGATGTTATGCCGAAGATTTTGACAGGTGTGGTCGAGTGCGATGCGGTGGACGCCGTCATCATGATGTCGGTGTTGGGTATTCCCACTAGTGCGGGCGGCGAGCGGGAAGTCGGCGTACACGGTGACTTCCTCGGGCTAAGCGCTTGGGAGGACGCACTCATGGCGCTCATAGCCGACCTGATGGAGAGGACCGGCAAGCCCATAATCAACGTGCCTGACACGCCGATCCGTGGTTCGGTGTTCGATTACGGCAGGCGCTACCGGCCGATCGTGCTGTCCTCGGCTCGAGCGGCGGCATTGGCCCTCGATCGTATGGAATGGTACGCATCTTATCGACGGGCTCACAACCCCCTGGCTTAGGCGGAGGAGATATGGCAGATATGGTCGAGACAACACAAGCAGTAGAGATTCTCTCCGGTAATGAGGCGATCGCCCGCGGAGCATGGGAGGCTGGTGTCAAGCTGGCGGCCGCCTATCCGGGCACGCCAAGCACCGAGATTCTTGAGGCCTTGGCCGACTATGATGACGTCTACTGCGAGTGGTCGCCCAACGAGAAGGTGGCCATGGAGGTGGGCATCGGCGCCTCGATGGCGGGGGGCAGGGCCCTGGTATGCATGAAGCACGTAGGTCTGAATGTGGCCGCCGACCCATTCTTCTCCTCTTCGTACGTAGGCTCAGAGGCCGGCATCGTGGTCGTCTCGGCTGATGACCCGGGCATGCACAGCTCCCAGGACGAGCAGGATAACCGCAACTATGCGAAGTTCGCCCGGGTACCCCTCCTCGAACCTTCGGATAGCGCTGAGGCTCGGGAGTTCACGATTGCGGCGTACGAACTTTCCGAGCGTTTTGACACCCCAGTGTTGCTTCGTACCACCACCCGCACCTCTCACTCGAAGAGCATAGTGCCCATGGGCGAACGCGTCGAGACGGAGCCGGTTACGCAGGTCAAGCGCGATTGGAACAAATACCTCATGATGCCTCAGAACGCGATCTTGCGACATGCGGTGGTCGAACAACGGGTTGTCGATATGACGGAGTATGCCGAGACCTGCTCGTTCAACCGCGTGGAGATGGGTGATCCCCGAGTTGGCATCATCACCTCAGGTGCCGTCTACGGTTATTGCCGTGAGGCAGTGCCGGGGGCCAGTTATCTGAAGCTCGGTCTGACCTATCCTCTGCCAAAGAAGCTCATTGCCGACTTTCGTGCCCGGGTCGAGAAGCTGTATGTAGTAGAGGAGCTCGACCCCTTCCTCGAAGAAGCCATCCGCCTCATGGGTATCGAGGTAGACGGTGGCAAAGAACTGAACACGCTCCAAGGCGAACTGAATGCGCGCTCGATAGCGGCGTCGTTGGCGCAGGCCGGCGTGCCGGGTGTTAACGAAGAACTGCTGGCCGATCTCGGCCCCGAGCAGGCCGACCTTCCCAGCCGCCCGCCGACATTCTGCCCGGGGTGCTCCCACCGTGGTCTGTTCGTGGTGCTCAAGAAACTGCGGGTGTTCGTCAGCGGCGACATAGGCTGCTACACCATGGGCGCTCTACCTCCGTACAATGCGGTACATGCCAGCACGTGCATGGGGGCCAGCATCAGCATGGCCCACGGGATGGCCAAAGTGCTTGAACCGCCGGCCGAGGGAGCCAAACCCGACTTGCGACGCAAGGTAGTTGGTGTTATCGGGGACAGCACCTTCTTCCATTCGGGGATCACTTCACTGATGGACGTCGTGTATAACGGCGGCAAGACACTCAGCATCATCGTAGATAACAGCACCACCGCCATGACCGGTGGCCAAGAGAACCCGGGCTCGGGTAAGACCCTGTTGGGCGATCCGTCGGCTACGGTCGACATCCCTGCTCTGTGCAGGGCGATGGGCATCAACCGGGTGACCACCATCGATCCGTACGACCTCGACGAAGTGGAGAGAGTGCTGCGGGAGGAACTGGCGACGGACGAACCGTCGGTGGTGATCGCAAAGGCGCCCTGTGTTCTCCAGTTCAAGATCCGCAAACCCATTTACAAGGTCGATACTGAAGCCTGCACCGGCTGCAAACGGTGCCTGCAGGCGGGTTGTGGGGCACTCAACCTCTACTTCGATGATGCCGGCGACCGCAAAGTCGAGATCAATCCGGCGGACTGTGCCGGCTGCGGAGTTTGTTCGCAACTGTGCCCGCAGGACGCCATAGCTCGTCCAGTCAAGGCTGAAGGGAAGGGATCCTGATGACTGCCCGTCCTACCATCAACGTGCTTCTCACCGGGGTCGGAGGCCAGGGAGTAGTGCTGGCCAGCTACGTACTCAGCCAAGTGGCGATGGCTGAGGGCTACGATGTCAAGCAGAGTGAGGTCCACGGTATGGCCCAGCGCGGCGGAAGCGTCACCAGCCACTTCCGCTTCGGTGACAAGGTCTGGTCGCCTCTCGTTGCGCCGGGTACGGCCGATCTTCTGATGGCTTTCGAGGCCCTGGAAGGCCTGCGGTATGTGACCTGGCTGAAGCCGAACGGTGTGCTCGTCTACAACGCGCAGCGGATCAATCCCAGCCCGGTATCTGCGGGTTTGGCCACCTATCCGGAAGACATCGACGCCCTTATCAAGGCGGCATGGTCGAACGTCAAGTGTGTGAACGCTAATGCGCTGGCCGCTCAGGCAGGAACAGCCAAGGCGGCAAATGTGGCGATGCTGGGAGCCATCTCGCCTACCCTGCCGTTTTCCCCCGAGACCTGGGAAGTGGTCATTCGCAGGGCGGTTCCTCCGAAGACCATCGACGTCAACTTGGAGGCCTTTCGCTTAGGGGCGGCAAGCGCTTCTGAGTCCGACGCCGACTGCAAAACGCGGTAGGAGTGGAGGCACCTGAGGGCCTCATACCGGGGGCGACCGGCCGGAAGACCCGCCCCCCTGCCCCTTCCGGGCAGACGACGCCTCTGTCGTCGTACCGCTGGGTGGTGCTGGCCATGGCCTTCATCGGCGTGTTTGGAGCCATAGGTTTCGGCCGGTTCGGCTACAGTGCGATCCTCCCCAGTATGCAGGATGATCTTGGCATCAGCAGTGCGGCCGCGGGGTCACTGGCCTCATGGAACCTGGGCGGGTACATGTCGATGGCTTTCATTGGCGGGATGTTGGCCGCCCGGATTGGCCCGCGCATCGTGGTTACGGTCGGACTGGTGATCACGGCCGCCGGCATGCTTCTCACCGGCCTTTCGAGCGGTATCGTGACGGCCTCAGCCGGGCGACTCCTGACTGGTCTAGGTAGCGGTACAGTATTGGTGCCTTCTATCGGTCTTATGGCGGCGTGGTTCGATAGACGTCGGCTCGGCTTTGCGTCGGCCGTGGTGAGCAGTGGAGCCGCTCTTGCCCTGGTGCTGGTCGGCCTCGCCATCCCGCCGATCATCAGTAGAGGGGGTGCGGGCGGTTGGCGCCTCGGTTGGTATTTCTTTGCCGGAGTGGTCATCTGTCTGGCGGTGCTTAACGGTCTAGTGCAGAGGGACCGGCCCGGCGAAGCCACTTCGAAGCTGTCTGCAACGTCAGCGCAAGCGTCGTCGTCGCGTTCGCTTCGCGCCATGGCCGTGCAATCCTACGTGGACCTTAAGATCATCGTGCGCTCGCTTTATGCATGGCATCTGGGCGCGGTGTACCTGCTGTATGGAGCGGCATTCTTGATTTATATGACATTTTTTCAGAAGCGGTTGACTGTCGATCTGGATCACAGCAGCGCGGTTGCCGGATATGTGTTTTTGATCTTGGGTATAGGCGGACTCCTGGGGGGGGTGCTGTGGGGTAGTGTGTCCGACCGAGTGGGGCGCGGACGGGCTTTGGCTTTGATGTGTCTTCTCATGGGCTTGGCCGCCGCCCTCTTTGCCTGGGTGTCGGCGATGCCCGCGCTGGTGTTCTCGGCCTTCATCTGTGGATTGGCGGGTATGGGCTTTCCCGGGGTGATCGGAGCGGGTTGCGGAGACCAGTTTGGCGCCGTTCTCGCTCCGGCTGCACTAGGCTTGGTCACCATCTTCACTGGTGTGGGTATGGTCATAGGTCCCTATGTGGCCGGCAAAGTGGCGGATGTGTCGGGTTCACTCACCTATTCGTACGTGCTGACCATGGGGGTGTTTGTCCTGACCGCCGTGCTGGCCGCCCTGCTGCGCGAGACCGGTAGAGACTTGGCCGCACGCGCTTGTCGAACCGAAGATGCACCGGGAGGTGCTGGAGTCTGATGGTAGCTAAGGGCAAAGTCGTGAGGCACGGCCCCATGCAGGACAGAGTGCGGCTCACCCACCGGTCTTCCTACAGGTGGGTGGTGTTGCTCATGGGGTTCTTGGCCGTGTTTGGAGCGATCGGCTTTGGTCGTTTCGGCTACAGTGCCGTGCTCCCGGCCATGCAGGAAGACCTGCAGATAAGCAGTGCCGCGGCTGGTTCGCTGGCTTCATGGAACCTGGGTGGCTACGTACTCATGGCCGCGGTCGGGGGGATCCTTGCGTCCCGGTTTGGTCCCCGACTGGTTGTGGGCGTGGGTTCGCTGTTGGCCGCAGCCGGTATGCTTCTGACGGGCCTCTCCAATGGCATGGTAACGGCCTCGGCGGCTCGGCTGTTGACCGGTCTTGGAGCCGGCATGGTGTTGGTCCCCTCCGTAGCCTTGATGGCGGCTTGGTTCGATATCCGACGCCGTGGTATGGCCTCGGGGGTGGTGAGTTCGGGCGCTTCGCTTGCCCTGGTGATCACCGGCCCGGTGGTGCCGCGTATCATCGAAGCGGGGGGAACGAACGGGTGGCGCATCGCCTGGTATTTCTTTGCCGCTCTTACCTTCGCAGTCGGCATTCTGACCCTCGTCGTCATGCGCAACCGGCCCGACCGTTCTCTTAGTGCTCCGGTGATGACCGGGTCCATATGGACGGCCGAGACGAGGGACGTTCGGCCGGCGACGCCTGACGAGGCGGCGGTCTCCAGTGCTCTGCGGGCCTGGTCGCCGGTCGGTACCGTCCGTTCGACGCGGCCGAGTCTCAATCTGAGCAGCGTCCTCCGCTCCCGCTACGCGTGGCACATGAGTATGGTGTACTTCATGTTTGGCTTCGCATATATGATTTATTTCACCTTCTTCCAGAAGCGGCTCATCGCCGATTTGAGTCTGAGCAGCAACACGGCGGGCAACCTCTTCTTGATTCTTGGAGTAGCGAGCATCGCGTCTGGTGTGTTGTGGGGGAGTATCTCCGACCATATCGGCCGGGGACGGGCTTTGGCCATCAACTGCTTGATCCAGGCTGTGGCCGCTATGTTCTTCGCATGGTGGCCCGCCATACCAGGGCTGGTCATCTCCGCTCTTCTTGTCGGGCTGACCGCTCTTGCCGTTCCGGGCATCGTCGGAGCCGGCTGCGGAGATCAATTCGGTCCTCTGTTGGCCTCAGCATCGTTGGGCTTCGTCACGATATTCCTGGGCATAGGACAGGTGCTGGGGCCATATCTCGCAGGGGCCATGGCCGACGCTTTTGGCTCGCTCACATACTCTTACTTGTTGGCGACCGGGGTGTTCTTCGCGGGCACGGTCCTCGCCGCCTTCCTGCGCGAGACGGGGTGGGCGGCCGCCACTCAGAGGCACCGTGGTTCTACACGAGTGAAGGACACATCGAAGGGGGAGCACCGTGAAGTTTAATATCCGGCCCGACCATGCGGGCATCAGCGTGGCCGATCTCGAAGCGTCGATAGCCTGGTATCGGGATATGTTGGGGTTTGAACTTATGCGGGTGGTCGACATCCCGGATGCCGAGGACGCGGGGCGGGTCGCCCTTGTCCGCAATGGGGAATTCATACTCGAACTCTTCTGCCTTCCCGCGGCGGCTCCACTGCCTGAAGAACGTAAGCATCCGGCTACCGACCTGCTGACCCACGGGGTTAAGCATGTGGCTTACGCGGTGCCCGATTTAGCCGCTCTCATGGCTGAACTCAAAGCCAAGGGTGTTGACGTGGTGTGGGATATCGTCGTCCACGACGGAAGCCCGTGCGCCTTCGTCCGAGACAATACCGGGAATCTGGTGGAGTTCGTGGAGCGGCCGTAAACGCCACCGATGCTCAAGTGTCGGTGGGGGCTATCCCCCACTGGTCCATGCCCAGAGGTTGTCGAAGCGCCTCGCGCCCAGAGGTTGTCGAAGTCGAGGAGGAGGTCTTAGTTCATCTCGTCGGCTTGGTAGACCGTTCTTCCTTGAAACATCGTCATGAGGACTTTGGCGGTACCGCTCCCCCTCCAGCTGAATCCGATCGTCTCGGCTGGGATGTCAAACAGGTTCTCATTCAACACGACCAAGTCCGCCGATTTGCCTATTTCGATGGAGCCGGTCTCGTTCTCTAGGAAGAGGGCTTCGGCACCGTTTATCGTGTAGCTCCGGATCATCTGGCGCACATCGGCACGTTCATCTGGTGCCCAGACATCACCCGGCGCGCTTACTCCAGGACTCCAGCGCAGCACTCCGATGGCGATTCCGTCGAGAGGGGAAGGGGGGTTGACGATGGGGAAGTCGGTGGACGACGTTACCAAGACACCTCGGTCGAAGAAGCTCTTAAGGGGGAACATGCGGTCACATCTAGCTTCGCCAAGCGTGGGCAGGTATCCCTGGTAGTAGAACGGATCGCGCTGCATCCACACCGGCTGCACCACTGCGACTACGTTCAAGTCGGCCAGACGTCGCCTGTCTTGCTCGTTGACGAGGAACAGATGGATGATTGCCGGGCGGATGTCGTTTCTGCCCAAAGCCTGCTCGGCTGCTTCGATGGCGTCTAATGAGATCCTCACGGCGGCGTCGCCTATGGCATGGATGTGTAGTTGGAAGCCGAGTTTCGCCGACTCGACCACCGCCGCGGCCATTGCCTGCGGATCCCATCCGGGATAGCCGCGGTAGCCCTCTGGAAAACTGGGCGGGAGTGACGAGAAAGGCTCTTCGAGGAAGATACTAAGACCCGAGCCGTCGGCGAAAAACTTGACCGCGTTGACCTGGAAGAGGGGGTCCTGGTACCGGGCGCGAGTCGCTGCGGCCTGTGCTAGCTGGGGCTCTAGAGGATCCAGGGGGTCGATCAAAAACGCTCCACGGACTCGGACGTTCAGGCGGCCCTCGCGCTCGAGCAGGGCAAAGGCCTCCATAGCGTTTCCGAGTTTGGGGGTGAGACGGGCGTCGAAACAGGTCGTGATCCCAAGGGGGGCGCTGACGGTTTTCTGGAAGTGGTCCAGCGCAGCAACGTACTGTTCGACCGAGTAATCGGGGAGTTTGCTGATCACTAATTCTTGGGCCGACTCGTGCAGAGTACCGGCCGGTTCACCGGTGGTTGGGTCCTTCTCGATGATGCCGTGGGGGGGCTCCAGTGTGTCCCTGGTGATGCCGGCCATTTGGAGGGCTTTGGTATTGCACCATGAGGAATGAAGCGAACCGGAGCGGATCACCGCCGGCCGGTCGGGTACCGCTTCGTCCAGCATGGCCGCCGATGGACCGGAGGATGTGAAAAGCGAATCGTCCCAGCCGATGCCACGAATGGCCGCCAATCCAGGATTAGCCTGAGCGAACGCTCGGATGGTAGGTATGTACTCGTCCACAGGGAGCCCCTCCGGGAGTCTCACCTCATGGAGAGGCAATACCGCCCCTTCGGGGATGTGCATGTGGCTGTCGATGAAACCGGGAAGCGTCATCTTGCCTGCAAGGTCGATCACGTCTGTAGCGGGACCGATCAGAGCCCGGACCCCGTCGTCGTCGCCCGCATAGACGATCCGTCCCTCCTTCACGGCCACGGCCGTGACGACTCTCAGGGCCGCATCCATCGTGTGGATGCACCCATTCTTGAGGATTACATCGGCAGCTTCCATCACACCACCCCTAGTCGGATACACGATGGCAGGAGTCCTCCGGTTACGAGGGTCTGGCGGTTACTCACACTACGTGTGGCCAGCCAAGGGTTCTCCTCTGTGCCGGGATGCCAAACATATAGAGGGAAGTCGCTTGAGGCGACTGAGAGACGTAGACAGTGACCAGGCAGTAACCGATAGCCTGTGTGGCTCATGCCTATCTCCACCGGCCGCCTGTAATCTTTCTCCTGAAGCAGGACCTCTCCTCGCACCAGCATGCGGGCCGCCCCATCCGGGAAGACATCGCAGAGCTTGACGTAGACATGCATACTTGAGCAGGTCGACTCGAGGGTCAACTGGGCGCTCACCGGGCCGGCCAGGTCGAGCGGTTCAGCCAGGGGCTCGCTGGTGAATGTGAGCACGTCCGCCCGCTGCTGCGCTGGGCGCTCATCGGCCCACTCCCGGAGGAGAGAAAAAGGATCAAGTGCCGTTGAGGGCACCAAGTCGCTTGGATCATGGACCCATTCCCCTCTCATCCCTTCTGCCGGGGGTGACTTAAGGAGATCGCCTCCTTCGGCATCCACCGTCGCCCGCTGGGGTGACGCCAGGTAAAAACGTAGCTCGCGACACTCAGGTGGAGGCCAGATCGAAGACGTGCGCCATTCAACATTCCCCAAAAACCACCTCACTCGGGAGACCGTATCGACGTCCCGGGTTCCTTTCAGGAAAACGTCGAAAAACTCTAGGCCCGGTGAGAGGATTTCGGGCAGGAGCCGAGCCAAGGCCTCATCGTTCTCGGCGTGGTCGTTCCCCCCTTCGATGGGCGCATGGCGCAGGTGGTACATCTCATGGTCGGTCGCATCGGCTACCAGGTACTGCAGGCTACGCTTGTCGGCCCGAGCGGTCAGCGTCTCGTAGTCATTGAATGAGAAGGGGGCGACATTGTCGAACCATCCGACCGAGTGTAGCGCGGGTACCCTCGGCCGCTCGAGCAAGGGCATGAATGCGCCTGCCGCCTGGGACTTCGGTCCGTCCACCCTCATCATGAGATCACAGGCGGCCGAACGTCGGCCTACAGTGGAGAAAGCATCGTCAAACAGGTGGATGAGCGGGCGGATGCTCCAGTCGATATCGAAATGATAAAGGTTCTGGTCGAGCCAACACTCAGCCAAGTACCCCGCGCTGTAGAGCATGACGATCTGCTCGCGCCACCAGTTCAGTATCTGAAAGTCGGTGCTGGTCACCCGCGGCACGATCGCCTTCAGAGCCGGATGGCCGCTCGCCGCCGCCGCCCACTGCGTGTAGCCGTAGTATGAGTCGCCCCACATGCCGACTCGACCGTTGCACCAAGGCTGCTCGGCAACCCAGGCGATCGTGTCGTAGCCATCCTCGATCTCGTGTACGAAAGGCAAAGTCTCTCCCTCTGAACGGAACTTTCCCCGTACGTCCTGAGCCACGAAGGCATACCCTCGGTCGGTGAAGTGCGGAGCTATCTGCGGCATGAACGTGTAGCGGCCCGCTTTGTCATAAGGGAGCCGCACCAGCACTGCCGGCAGCTTCCCAGGCCGGTCGGGGAGATAGACGTCGGTAGCCAGCCGGGTGCCGTCGCGCATCCGTACCATGGTCTGCGAAGCGCTGGGGTCAAGGGCCGCCGGAGTATCTACTTCAAAGGTGAGGGCCACTAGGTCTCCCTTCTTTACGAGAAGGCGGGAAGCGCTAAGTTGACAGCCTGACTAGATGCTTGCGTTTTTGTTTCAGATGTTATATTACATAAGTTGCATAACCCGAGCAATCTGTTTTGGCCCTGCTCACAACAGGAGCTGCGGATGCCCAAAGAGGTCGATCACGACGAAAGGGGCGACGAAATATTGTCCGCGGTCGCGGGTCTTGTGGCCGATGCCGGTTTGCGCGGCTTGACCATCCGCTCTCTGGCCAATCGGCTTGGGGGCAGCGTGTCGATGGTCACACACTACTTCCCCACGCGGCATTCGCTTCTTGCCAGTCTCGGCCCTTGGCTACTGAAGAGGTGGGAGAGCGAGATTGAATCGCTCACCGACCTCGAGGGTGACCCCTTAGTGCAACTGCGCTCGACCCTTGCCTGGTTGATTCCCCTTACGCCGGAAGCTTTGGTCGAGGAGAAGGCCGGTCTCAGCTTGTTGACGGGGAACGAGCGGGATGCGGCCGCGGTGCACGGTCTACGTCAAGAACTGGACGCTTGGGCTCGCGAGTTGGTGCGCTCGCACGTTGATGGCTCGGTAGACGATGCCCATCTTGAGCCCTTGGTCGACATGCTGTACGCGGTGACTCGAGGCATCAGTGTGAGTGCCTGCGAAGCTGAAGGATCGTGGCCGCCGGAACGTCAGATGTCCGTTCTTGACGACCTACTCGATCTGTTGGATCTACTACCCGCCAATCAGAGCGGGACGGGACGTTTGAGAGACCTGAAGATCGATGCGCATGGTGCAGACCGCAACATGAAGGAGGGCGCATGAGACCGTCAAAAAGGCTTGGTAGTTCTGACAGGGTAGGGCGCAGGTATTGGATAGTGATCACAACGTTGGTTTTCGTCTTGGCCGCTGTTGGAGCGCTGGCCGGATGCGGGAAGGACGAGACTCCTACAACTACGACGGCCGCCCAGGGGCCGGTGACAACGGCGCAATCCGGAGGCTCTCCCAACGGCGAAGCCCCGGCCACGACGTCCACCGAGGCACCCCACGCCGGTGGGAAAGAGATCACGCTGGAAAGCGTCACTCCCCCTGCGACGGGCACAGTGGATCACATCAACTGGAACATACTGGGTGGCGAGCCCCCGACTCTCGACCCGGCCCGTGCGGGCACCTACGGCAACTCCTGGTTGTGCAGCCAGATCTACGACACGCTCCTTCGCTTCGAGGCCGACTGGACTCTTACTCCGTGCATTGCTGAGTCATGGGAGCAGGTCGATCCGGTCACGCTGGTCTTCACTATTCGTCAAGACGCCAAGTTCTGGGACGGCAACCCGGTGACCGTAGACGATGTGATCTTCAGCATGGAGCGCCAACGCGATTTTGCTTCGGGTGCCATCTACGCCGGTCTGTTTGCCAAAGTGACGACCATCGAGAAGACCGGTCCCTGGGAGGTGACCGTCAAGTTCGCCATACCCGACCAAGCGTTCGTCAAGATGATGGCTACTACGCCGGGCATGGTTGTCGAGAGGGCTTTTGTTGAGACGGCCGGCTCGGCCTACGGCTCAGGCAACAACATCATGGGGAGCGGCACGTACAAGCTCGTCGACTGGATCCCCGGCAGCAATATCGAACTGCAGGCCAACTCCGACTACTGGGATCCGGATCTGAAGCCCAGGGTGCAGGCGGTGACCATCCAATTCCTCACCGATACGAGTACGATCGCCAGTGCCTTCATGTCGGGTGAGCTCGACGGTATGTACGAGGCTCCGCCTACGGCGATCCCGGCCCTACAGACGGGCTCCGCGCCGGGGGGGCTACACTACGGGCCCGGCCTGATCATGACGGCCGTTGCTCCGGCCGATCCCGCCGGTCCTATGGGTAACGCTGATGTTCGTAAGGCGCTGTTCTTAGCCATCGACAGACAGGCGATCGTCGACAAGGTCTACTACGGAGCAGGTGTCGCCTGCAAGACAGCCACGCCGCAGACCGCCTGGTACCCGGAGGCCAAAGACATATTCGCGGAGGCCTATGCCGCCTTGCCGGGTGACCAACCCGACCTCGCGGCTGCGAAGGAGTTGGTAGCCGCCGCAGGAGACGCCGCCAAGGCTCCTATGACCATGGGGTTGCCGGCGGGTGATACGAACATGTTACAGATGGCGGCCATCGTGCAGCAAACGGCCAAGGACATCGGTCTAACGGTCGAGCTGAAACCGATGCAACCGCTCGAGTATCTGAACTCCTTCTACGTCGCCGAGTTCCGCAAGGGTATCGATATTCTGCTTACGGTCGGCTATATGAACATCCCCGATCCGCTCGATCTCACGGTAATCCTCATTGGGCCGTACGCCATGCTCAATTGGATCGGTTGGACTAATCCGGAGGCCGAGGCGGCGCTTGAGCAGGCCTATGCTACGTTCGATCCTGTTGAACGGGCCAAGCTCGTGGTGGTGGCGCAGAAGATCTATACCGAGGATGCGATGACCATCCCGTTGACGTCCAACCACGAGATCTTGTACCTGAGCGACAGAATCAGCGGAGCTCCCGTGTCGTTCGCCTACATGTTCATGCCCGGTCTCGCTATGCTGGGTGGGACTAAGTAGCCGGCCCCGGGTCTAGGAGCGGCACTATGAAAGTCGTCGCCGTCGAAGAAAGGACGCAGGGCATCACGCTCCTTCGGGGCCTGGTTGGTCGTCCTGGGATGAACGAGACCAGGTCCGGCGACTGCGATGAAGGTGGCGCCCGGTTCATGGCCGAACGGATGAAGCCGGATACAAGTCGGCTTCTGTTAAAACATGCCGTCGACCCTGGAACTCCGGCTGCGAGGTCGGCCGGGGTTCCAGGGTCGTGCCGATTCGCCCCCCAAGTCTTCCGTCGATGTCTCTTGGGGTGTAGGCGCACCTCGCCTCCGGCCAGATGGGACTCGTGGTCGACGGCCGAGCCGGTCCTGTCTGTCCCTGTGGGTGGCTATGCAGAGTACGTGACGGCTTGGTCCGTATGTGCGGCCGGGGTCGTATGGCTGGGACGGGCGGCTACATGGGGGCGATTGTCCAACGGCGTTGTCTGGCACACCGGTGTGATGATGTGACGAGGAGTCGCTAGATGGGGCGCTTCATAGCGGGGCGTATAGTGGCGCTTCTGATTACATTACTGGTCGCCAGCTTCTTGATCTTTGGGGCGCTTTACCTTGCACCGGGTGATCCGGCCACGCTTCTGGCGGGGAACCGAGCTACGCCCGAGATGTTGGAACAGATCCGGGAAGCCAATCATCTCAACGAGCCGTTCCTCGCCCGCTACGGGATCTGGTTAAAAGACATACTGCAGGGCGATCTCGGAACGTCGTTCATCTACCGTCAGAGTGTAAGTACCTTGCTTGCTCCCCGGGCGAGCACTACGGCCTTTTTGGTGCTCTACACCGCGGCCATCATTCTTGTGGTCGGCATCGGTTTGGGCGTGATCGGAGCGTTGCGCCGGCGTTTGGGGGTGGTTGCAACCGTGGTCAGCGCACTAGGGATGGCTACGCCCGTCTTTGTGGCCGCGATAGTACTCATCGCCCTCTTCGCTGTGGAATTGCACTGGTTTCCCGTCTTTGGATCGGGCGAGGGTTTCGTTGGCAGGTTGCGACATCTCACACTGCCGGCCATCGCTCTGTCCCTGCCCTTTCTTGCGAATGTCGCCCAGATCACCAAGGCTTCGGTGCGCGAAGAGGCCGGCAGAGAGCATGTGGAGACGGCTCGTAGCCGCGGCATCCCTAGCGCGTTGGTCGTGCGCCGTCACATCGTGCGTAACGCCTTGATTCCCATCACTACTGTCGCGGGGCTCACGGTTGCCGGACTCATTGCCACTGCGGTCGTAGTGGAGCAGGCCTTCGGACTGAACGGTTTGGGCTCCTTGCTGGTGAAGTCGGCCGCCCAGAAGGACTTCGCCATTGTGCAGGCGATCTCACTGATCTTGGTCGCAGCCTTTGTCATTGCTAACGGGCTGGTCGACCTGTTGAACGGTCTGCTCGACCCACGCCTCCGTCCGGCGAAGAAGAGGTGAGATGGTGGGTAGTGTTGAAGTGAATACCTCTTTGCCTGCTGTAACCCCACGGCGCCGACGGGTGTCCCGTGATTGGGTGGCAATCGCGTGTGCGGCGTTCATCACCCTCCTCGTGCTTGTGGCCCTACTGGCCCCTTGGATCGCTCCTCACGACCCTAATCAGGTGGACGTGTTGAACGCTTACAAGGGCCCCTCTACAACGAACCTGCTGGGGACCGACTCTTTGGGCCGCGACATGCTCTCTAGGTTGATGCACGGAGCTCGGCTGAGCCTGGCGGGCCCTGCTCTCATCGTTGTACTGACCGCTGTCTTTGGCACTGCCCTTGCGCTGATCGCCGCCTGGATGGGCGGTTGGACCGACAGGATAATCTCGCGGGTGTTTGACCTCATTTTTGCGTTTCCGGGGCTGATATTGGCGGTATTGGCCGTAGCGCTCTTCGGTTCGGGTCTAGCGGCGCCGGTGATAGCGCTGGCCATCGCCTCTCTGCCTTATCATGGCCGAGTGGTGCGGAGTGTGGCTCTGCGTGAGCGGGCCCTCCCCTACATCTCTGCCTGTTACGTAGGAGGTCTGCCGACTAGGACCATCCTTCTGCGCCATCTGCTTCCCAACCTTCTGCCTTTCATCGTGGTGCAATCGACCTTGGGCTTCGGCTACTCGCTCATCAATTTGACGGCCATCTCGTATCTGGGATTAGGAGTGGCTCCACCTGCGGCGGAATGGGGGCTGATGGTCGCCAACGGGCAGTCATCCATTCTTACCGGACATCCACAGGAAGCGTTGCTCCCCGGTGCCCTCATCGTGATTACAGTCGTAGCCTTTAATCTGCTGGGCGATCGGCTTGCCACCCGTTTCTCGGTACGTGCCCAGTGACGCGATTGCTCGACATTGAGGAGTTGCACGTCGAGTTGCCTCTCGGCCACGCGATGGGCCCAGTGATCCACGATACAACACTGTCGATTGGCGAGGGTGAGGCCGTAGGCTTGGTGGGCGAGTCGGGTGCGGGTAAGTCCATGACCATCCGCGCGATCATGCGTCTATTGCCGGCCGGGGCAACGGCCACCGGTCAGGTTCTATTCAACGGCACAGACGTACTTGGCCTTGACCGTAGATCCCTCCGTAGCTTTCTGGCTTCGGACGTAGCCATGATCTTCCAGGATCCGAGCACACACATCAATCCGGTGCGAACTATTGGGGATTTCCTGATCGAGGCGCTTGTCACCAACGGACATATGAGCAAGGCAGAGGCCAGACAACGCGTGGTCGAGATCATGCAGAACGTCGGCATTGCCGACGCAAAAAGTAGGCTGTCGCAGTACCCGCACCAACTTTCGGGTGGGTTGCAGCAGAGGGTCATGATCGCCGCCGCTTTGGCTATCGGGCCCCGTTTGCTGCTTGCCGATGAACCGACCACCTCGCTCGATGTCACCACCCAGGCTGAGGTGATGGCCATCCTCGACGAACAACGTCGTCAGAAGGGCCTAGGCATGATCTTCGTGACCCATGACCTCGAACTAGCTGCCGCGGTCTGTGATCGCATTGCCGTAATGTACGCCGGTTTCGTAGTCGAGGAACGCGCGGCCGCCACCCTTCACGAAGAAGCTCGTCACCCCTACACAATGGGGCTGATGGCGTCCCGTCCCGACCCCAATCTCCGGTCCGAACGACTCACAGTCGTGCCCGGGAGGCCGCTCTCGGCCTTTGAGGTAGGACGGGGTTGCCCGTTCGCCTCTCGTTGCGTGCGCGTGGAAGACCGCTGCCGGGAGGAACGACCCGAGTTGTGCGAAGTCTCCGGTGGCAGAGTGCGGTGTCATCGG
This sequence comes from Thermoleophilia bacterium, assembly GCA_040768135.1. Lineage (GTDB taxonomy): Bacteria > Actinomycetota > Thermoleophilia > RBG-16-64-13 > RBG-16-64-13 > RBG-16-64-13. The sequence goes on from JAXGNF010000010.1 coordinate 16,596, forward strand.
GCCGACGAACCCGTCGACCCGTACATTCGCGGAGAAGGCGGAGTACCCCATGCCTGAGTCGGTTGCGCAGCGTGATTTCGCCGTCCAGGTCGAGGGGTTGACCAAGGTGTTTGGCCGGCACCGGCGCGGTTCGGGGCTGGTGGCGGTGGACGCAATCGATTTCGCCGTCTCACCTGGGGGCTCGCTCGCGATCGTAGGGGAGTCAGGTTCCGGCAAGACTACCACCGCGCGCATGATCATCGGCCTGGAAAGACCCACTGCCGGTCGCATCTTACTGGGCGGCCGAGAACGTTCTCACCGCCGGCTTAGCTCTCGGCTGCGGCGCAGTCTGGCGAGAGAGGTCCAGATGGTTTTTCAGGATCCGTACTCCTCCCTGGATCCGCGACAACGGGTGCGCGACGTCCTCGGCGAGGTCCTGCGCCTCCACTTTGACCTTAGCCGCGAGGCCCGTGACGCGCGGATCGCCGAACTCATGCAGCAGGTGGGACTCGACGAGCGTCATGCCGAATCACGGCCGCGGGCGCTTTCGGGCGGGGAGCAGCAACGCGTTGCTATAGCCCGTGCTCTAGCCTCAGCCCCACGGTTGCTCATCCTGGATGAAGCCGTTGCGGCGCTAGACGTTTCAGTCCAGGCACAGGTGCTGAACCTACTGGCCGACATCCGGCAGCAGACCGGTGTCACCTACCTGTTCATCTCGCACGATCTCGCCGTGGTACGGCAGGTTAGTGACCAGGTGGTGGTGATGCGCCGCGGGAAGATAGTCGAGCGCGGGCCTACGGACCAGGTGCTCGATGACCCCCAAGACCCGTATACCAAGGCTCTGCTCGCCGCAGTGCCTCGGCCAGGGTGGAAGCCGGTGCGTACGCGTTTCGTCAACGAGGAATGAGGGAGCCGATGGATCAGCAACCGCAACTCCGTTTTGCCTTCGAGGCCCGTGTGGATGTGGGCCCGAGCGAACACATCGGTAACGGAGCCGGTGATGTTCTGGACTTCACGCCTATCCTGGGGGGAACCGTCGACGGTCCGAGACTGCGGGGGACGGTAGTGTCGACGGGAGGGGACTGGGCCATCCTGCGGGGGGACGCAGTCTTCGAACTCGATGCCCGGTACCTCATCCGGGCTGAAGACGGCGCCCTCATCGACATCGTCAATCGTGGCTACTGGCGGGCGCTAAGCCCCCAAGCTTTGGAGCGGGCCAAAGCAGGGGAGAGTTTGGAGGAGTCAGAGGTTTATTTCCGCACGTCACCGGTCTTCCGTACGGATGCGCCGGAGCATCGGTGGTTGGCCGAAACCGTATTCGTCGGCCTCGCCCGTGAGGAAGCAGGTCGCATCTGTATCCGGTTCTACGAGGTGCTGTGAGTGGGCGTGTGACTGGGTGGCTGCCGATCTTGCCGCAGGGATCTCGGTCGGTGAGCGTGTTCGGCCGGTGTGCGCGTGATTGAGCGTGGCTCATAAGGAGAAGCCCCCGGCCGGCGTCTGCCGACCGGGGGCTTCGTATTTGTAGAGTATGCTTCTCGTCAGTCTTCGTCTTCGTCGCCGGAGGGCGGTACGAAGCCGTACTCCTCGCTCCGGAAGACCTCTTCTGTCAGCTCTTCGGGTTTGGCTTTGTAGACCTTGCAGAGCAGGCAGGTCAGGTCGGGCGAACCGTACATGGGGTCGAGGTGGTCGTTATTGGTGAGCACGTTGGGGTTGGAGATGAAGAGACCGTGGTATCCCTCAGACGGTTCCTCCGGATAGAAGCAGTTGGCCGTGGCCATCATGACACCCTTTTTGATACCGGGGAAGACGTGCAACTTCTGCCGGATCCTGCCGCGCGGTGACTCGATCCACACTATGTCTCCGTCTTCCAGTCCGTACTGTTTAGCGGTGTCCGGGTGGAGTTGGCACTGCGGGAATTCCATGAAGCTACGTAGCCAAGGGATATTCCGGTACTGGCTCAGGAAGTACCAGGGTTGGCGAAAGCCGGTGGTGAGAACGATCGGGTATTCTTCGAAGAGATCGGGCCTCGATATCGGGCTTTCGCCGGGTTCCCGGTAGACCGGTAGCGGGTCGTATCCCAAGCCCTCGAGGTGGTTCGAGTGGAATTCGAACTTACCAGAAGGTGTGGGGAAGCCACCGCCTTCTTTCCAGTAGTCGGTCTTGTACTTGTAGTAGACCTGGTCGGGACCCCAGCAACCGCTGACCAGGTTCTCGCTGAACTTCTTCCAGGTGATGTTGCCTTTGCGCAACTGGTGGTCGAGCGACTTCTCCTCGGTCTCAAACCAGGCGTCAGGGTTGATCCTCCTGCCCACCTCGTTGAAGATCCAGTGGTCCGACTTAGCCTCACCCGGCGGATCGACCACCTTGTTGTGAGCCTCGATCATAAAGCGGGGATGCATATCGTAGATGTCGTCGATCTCCAGCCAGTGCGCGGCGGGCAGTACGATGTCGGCGGCTTCGCACATGGGGCCCATGAACATGTCGCAGTGCACCATGAACTCGACCTTCTCGATGGCCTGCACCACTTCTTTGGTGTTGGCCATATGAACAATCTGCTGCCCCCCCACGCTGAACCAGACTTTGATGGGAGCTTCCCCCGCGATGACCTTCTTCACCAACGTGTCGGGGTTGCAGGTCCGGGCTGCACCCATCTTGTACTTCTCGATACCGATGACATGGCTTCTCATCTCATCGGTATAGGGCAGCTCGAGGAAGACGTCTTCGATCAGGCCGGTCTCGGGGAGCACCCAGCTGATCATGCTGCCCGGTCGTTCAATGTTGCCGGTAAGACCCATAAGGCAGGTGATAGCCCTCAGGGTATGGCCGCAGTTGGCCTGGCGTTCCAGGGAGCTACCGACTTGGATGCAGCCCGGCGTGTCAATGGCATACATCCGCGCGGCGTCGATGACGTGTTCCTTGGGAATCCAGCAGATATCCGACACCTTCTCGGGCGTGAACTCCTTGACCCGCTCCCGTAACTCGTCGAACCCGAAAGTCCAGTTGTCTACGAAGTCCTTGTCCCACAACTCCTCTTCGATGATGACGTTCATCATGCCCATAGCGAGGGCACAGTCGGTGCCCGGCCGGGGCTGGATCCACAGAGTAGCCCGGGTCGCGTATGCGCTGGCCCGCGGATCGATAACGATGAGGTTCTTGCAGTAGTCGATCGACTTCATGAACCAATAGCACATCTCAGAGTCGGCACTCGAGATCTCCAGCTGCTTGGCCCAGGCAATATTGGTCTTAGGGAACTCACCACCCCAACCATGGTAGTCACAGTACAGCCGCCCATAGCCGGTCACCAGCCCATAGAGTCCCAGCCGGGGGCTGTGGCATACGTACCCAGGGGTGATGATGTTGGCCGTACCCAGCGACCGCGCCAGTCGGTGGGTGTAACGGTTGTAACCGCGGCCGGTACCCTGGGAGATCGCAATTGTATGGGCGCCATAGTTGTCGATGGCGTCGCGCATCTTCGCTTCTATGGTATCAAGGGCTTCGTCCCAGGAGATCCGCTTCCATTTACCGGTGCCCTTTTTGCCCACCTGCTTCATCGGATACAGGAGGCGGTAAGGGTTGTCAACGTGTTGGATGCTCGACAGGCCCTTGGAGCACATGGTGCCCCCGGTGAGGGAGTCGGGGTTCCCCTCGATATGGACGATGACCCCGTCTTCCTTCGTGACCTTGACGCCGCACCCGCCGTGACAGCTCTTGCATGTTGAATAAACGACTTCTCTCTTTGCCATGAGTGTCTCCTCGACGCAGAATCGCGACTAGTAAGCGCGGCCTTTAGGGAGTATGGGCCTGTAGATACCCACTTTCAGCACACCGTATTTGAGCGAGAAGGCTCCGATGGTGTGGCAGATGATCGCGAAGATCAGCAGTCCCAGAGAAGCTTCTTCCCCGGTGAAGTAGCTGGAGATGGAGACGACCAAGGGCACAACGATGCCCAGTGCGACGATGCCCAGCCAAAAGACCCAAGCCATATGTCCGCGGACAAGCTCCCTGACCGACAACCCGGCTGTAGCGGATTGATAGTTTGCGTTGACCAAGTAGACGATGATCAGAAGGGCGTTGATGATCAGTAGGATCCGGGTGGCGGATTCGGCGTTGGCAATGACCTTTTCTCCGGTGACCAGTCCGACGCCCATGATGAGGGCGAGTCCGTCGGCTACGCCCATGAGAAGGAAGACGAACGGCAGCAGACCCGTGTTCCAGAAGGGGACGCTCTTGCAGTAGCTCATAGCGAAGCCGCAGTAGATCCCCGTCATCACACAGAAGAGGCCGGCCAAGATCATGAAAACGTAGTTGGTAGCCCATACGCCGGAGGTGGCGGCAACATCGTACGCAATAAGGCCCTGCATAACGATCTGAATGGCGCCAAAGGCCAGGAAGATCATGGTCATGACGATGCCGCGGGCGAACCACGAGGTCTTCCAGGCATTACTGAAAGGCGGGAAGGCTCTCCAGAAGCGCCAAGGCTTGCCGAGGTAGACCAGGTGAAGTGGCAGTTTGAAGATCGCGATCCCGACCCAACCTAGGATGGCCCCCCAGAAGGCAGTGAGCGCAAACTCCTCGCTCAAACCGAAGAATATGGCCACCAGATAGAGGCCGGTCCCCAGGGCCGAGAATACCTCAGCGAGCCAAACGAGGAGGCCCTTGCCTGAGATCCACTCGGTCTGCCCCATGGGCTTGATCATCCACTCGTGGGTGACCATCCATTGGCGAGCTGTCTGTATGTTCATCTGGACACTCCCCTATCTAGTCCACGTTCTTCTTGGCGAGTTTTGCCTTGACCGGTTCGTAGACGGTGCTCAAATGCTGGATATGGCTGCCTGTTTGCACTTCCACAGGTGCCTTGTTTGAGGGAGCTCCGCCGAGTTTGTAATCGATGTAATAGACGGAGGGCTCGGTGCCGTATTCCTCGTGCAGTACGAACCCGTGCTTCTCCCGGATCAGTTTTGATACTTCGCTGTTGGGATCGTCGAGGTCGCCGAAGGTCAATGCCCTAGCCTGGCATATGTTCACACAGGCCGGAGTAGCCTCGCGGTCGATGCCCGGCTTGAGCCCTTTGGCCATCCCGGCGTCGATCCGTTCCATGCAGAAGTTGCATTTCTCGGTCGTACCCGCCTGATGGGGATACAGGCTCTCGCCTTTCTTCTCGAAACCCGTCTTCTGACGCCCGGGGAAGTACCTGGTTGTGGCTCTCTTCCGGGAGAGGTAGGTCCGATTCTGGTACGGGCATGCGATGATGCAGTACCGGCAACCGAAGCATTTGTCGTGATCGACGGCTACGATACCGTCCGGACGTTTGTGAGACGCCTCAGTCGGGCAGACGTCGACACAGGGTGCCTCTTTGCACTGGTTGCAACGCACCGGGTACGTTGACACATCGACGTGGTAGCCATCGTCAGTCTCGAGGGCGATCAGTCGCGGCCAGGTTACACGCAGCGGTAGGAAATGCTCGATGCGACAGGCCGCTACGCACGCATGGCATCGCGTACATTTAGCGAGGTTGATGACCATACCCCATCTCATAACTTGTCGCTCCCTTCTGTGGTGCCCGAACACTCAGTCTCTGCCATCAGACGCCCCCTATGTTCTTGCCGATGTCCGGCGATCGATGATCGGTAGGCGATCCGCCGGAAGAATGGTAACAGCGGTGCCGGCCGGACAGAAGACGGTTCCGATATCTCGATATTATTAGATAATAGCGGGGATATCGTAGACTAAGCATGGTGGAATTGCAAGGCGGGAATCTAGAGGTACTCGCCCGTGTTGAGACCTATGGCGATGTTAAGGATCGGCCTGTCGACCCGCAGGAAGTTCATGGGTCCATGCACTAGTCCCTTGGGGACGTATATCAAGGTCGTCTTGTCGATTAGGTAGCGCTCGGCCTCGTCGCCTTCACCCATCCACCATTCGAGAAGACCGCCGAAGTCGCTGCTGTCTCTGTGATTTGAGCCTATGAAGAGAACGATCTCTGTGAAGGGGTGGGCGTGAGCGCCCAGAAGGCCGGGAGGACTGGGGATCTCCCATATCCAACTGATGTCCAGCCAGTGGCCGGCTTCGGGGAGCAACTCCTTATTCAGGTAGACTTCGTCAGGGAAGGTCAGACCTTTGACCTCCGCAAAATCGTGGTGAGCCAGTTCCGTTGTCAGCATGGGCCGACTTATCACGTATTTTTCGTATTTTCTCTCGGCCATATCGCGTGGTCTCCTTTCCGGTCCGGCTCTTTGCACTACTGCTTGAGAAGGCAGATAAAACGGCAGGCAAAAGACCATTTTTGGCCTTATTTGCCTCAAGTATACAAAAGCGTTGAGAAAACCTCTCGGTGCTGTGCTAGCGTATTGGGCACCGAGGAAGGGCCGCTCTGGGTGCTCGGAGAGTGGGGTGGTTGGCCCGATGGGCCGAGAGTGTTTTGGGGGACATGAGCCAAGCACTTGTCACAGGTCTTAACGGACTATCGTATGCTTTCATCTTATTCCTGCTCGCCGCAGGCTTCTCACTCACTTTTGGCGTCATGGGAGTACTCAATCTGGCCCACGGCACCCTGTTCGTGTTTGGCGCTTACATAGGGCTGCAATCTCTCCGTTCTGTCGGGGGTGGCTACGTGGTGGCGGTGGTCTTGGCCGCCATTGCACTTGCGGTCATCGGCTATTTGCTTTACGTTCTTTTTCTGAGAAGGCTCCACGGCTACGTCCCCGAGCAGGGGGTGTTGACGCTGGGAGTCGTCATGATCCTCACCAACCTTATACTCTGGATATGGGGCCCCATGAGCAAGATCGCCGGACCTCCTGCACTCCTGGCAGGCTCTTTCAGCATCGGAGATCTTAGTTTTCCCTGGTACCGCGTACTTATCTCCGGCGTCGGTCTGGTGATCCTCGCCATCCTTTGGTGGATTCAAGATAAGACTCGTTGGGGTGCCATCATCCGGGCGGGTATGGACAACCGTGAGATGGCCGTTAGTCTGGGCGTCAACTATGGCTTCGTCAGCACGATGGTGTTTCTGCTGGGAGTATCGCTTGCCGGAGTGGGAGGGGTTCTAGGCGCCCCCATACTAGGGGTCTTCCCCACTCAGGGCGACAACTTCCTCCTGCTCACATTGATCGTTGTCGTCGTAGGAGGTACCGGTTACATACAGGGCACCATGCTCGGAGCGCTGTTGATCGGGCTGCTCGACACATACGGAAAAGCCTATGTCCCCCAGGCGGCCCTCTTCTTCGCGTACGTCTTATTCGTACTCATCCTTCTGGTGCGACCTCGCGGACTGGTAGGGAGGAAGGTCTTCTGATGGCCGGCACCGGGGAAGAGACTTCGGCCAAGAAGCCGGTCATGACCTCAGGCGGCGATAATCTTCCACGGCGTCAGGGGGCAAGCCCCTTGGTCGAGATCGGCATTCCCGCCGTCTTTGTCGGGCTTATGTTGATCACTATGCCCCTATACATAGCCTCGTGGGCCACAAGTCTGCTCGGTAGAATGCTGATATTGGGCCTTTTTGCGATGAGTCTCAACCTCATCTGGGGCCACACGGGAATGCCGAGTTTCGGCCACGCTGCCTTCTTTGGGGCCGGGGGGTATACCGTGGCGCTTCTTACCGTGAGGGGGGGCGTCACAAGCTTCTGGATCAATCTACTGCTGGCCTTGGTGGTTACCGCGATAGTCGCGGCGATCCTGGGCTTCCCGGCTTTCAGGGTATTTGGGGTCGGAGCCGGCGCTGCGAACCCCATCTACTTCTTGTTGACCACGCTTGCCTTCGGAGAGATCTTGTCTCGTGTGGTCATCGCGGCCCGCAAGTACACCCTTGGGACCAACGGCCTCCCGGGGATTCCCAAGCCCGATCTTGGTTTCGGCCTCCGCCTGAACGCATTTCAGTCGTACTACCTGACTCTGGCCATCACCATAATCTGCATCTTCCTCATGTACCGTTTGGCGAACTCGCGCTACGGTTACGTACTGCGGGGCATTCGCGACAACGAACGCCGCCTCCAGGCTTTGGGCTACAACACTTGGCTGTACAAATACACGGCCTGGGTCATTGCGGGCATTTTTGCCGGGGTGGCAGGGGTGCTCTTCGCCTATCACAATCACATTATGACTCCCACCCATCTGGCTATGGCCACGAGTGAGATAGTGTTTTTCTTGGTCATCCTCGGGAGCACATCCACATTCGTCGGTCCTTTGGTGGCGGCGGTGGCCTTTGTCTGGATAGAGCACTACGCCAGTCACTTCGTACCCGCTCGCTGGCACATGATCTTTGGGGCGATGATGGTTCTTACCGTGGTCGCTCTGCCTCAAGGTTTGGGAGTGTTCGTACTGAAGTGGTGGAGGAGGTTGATCCGTGCCCTCGCTGCTTGACATCCAGGGCGTGGGAGTCAACTTCGGGGGCCTCGCGGCGTTGCGAGAAGTCAGCTTCAGCATGGAGGCGGGGGAGAGGGTGGCGCTGATCGGCCCCAACGGAGCCGGAAAGACCACTCTTTTCAATGTGCTCACCGGGCAACTGAAGCCCACGACCGGCAAGGTGTACTTCAAAGGCACAGACGTCACCCACCATTCGGTCTTTGCACGCACTCACCTGGGGATGGCCCGGTCTTTTCAGATCACCAGCCTGTTCCCGTATCTTTCGGTACTGGTGAATGCCATGCTGGCCGTCCAAGGCGTGCGCAAGGGCCGCTACAACATGGTCCGGCGGTTTCTGCAGGACAAGGTGTTGCTCCGCGAGACACAGACCCTACTGGAGCGTGCCGACCTGTGGGACCTTCGGGACGAGATCGTCAGTTCCTTGGCCTACGGCCAACAGCGAAAACTCGAGATCACTCTGAGTCTGGCGAGTGATCCCGCGCTATTACTTCTAGACGAACCCAGTTGCGGCCTGACCTCCGCGGAGAGTGCGGATATCGTCACGCAGATCCGTGACCTAGGCCGCAGAATCACGGTGCTGGTGATCGCTCATGATATGGACCTGGTTTTTGGAGTGGCGGAACGGGTAATACTACTGCACTACGGGCAGATCGCCTGTGAAGGTACCTGCGAAGAAATCCGCGCCAATCCGATGGTCAGGGAGATTTACATGGGTTCCCGCAGGCATCTGGACAAGACCAGGGGCTAGGCCGTGCTGGAGGTGAAGGACATACACACCTGGTACGGCGACTCCTATATCCTTCAAGGGGTCTCGCTGCAGGTGAAGGATGGTACCGTGGTCGCTCTTCTGGGCCGCAACGGCATGGGTAAGACCACCACGATCCGGTCCATCATGGGTCTGACCCCCCCCAAGAAGGGCAGCATAATCTACAACGAAAGTGAGACTGTAGGCCTCCCACCCCATAAGATCGCTCGACTAGGAATCGGCCTGATTCCTCAGGGAAGGATGGTCTTCTCGTCCCTTACTGTGACTGAGAACTTGACGATGGCGGCGCGTACTGCGGGCAAAGCCGAGCCCTGGACGCTTGAGAAGGTCTTCAGCCTCTTTCCGAAGCTGGCGGAAAGGAGGAAGAACAAGGGCAACCTGCTTTCCGGTGGTGAGCAGCAGATGCTCACCATAGCGCGGGCGCTTATGACCAACCCCGATCTGCTGCTGTTCGATGAGCCGTCGGAGGGGTTGGCTCCGGTTGTAGTAGACGAAGTCTTCCGCGTGATCAGCGAGCTGAAGTCTGCGGGTCAATCGATCCTTCTTGTGGAGCAGGATTTTGGCATGGCGATGAGCGTAGCCGACTACGCCTACATTCTCAGTAGAGGCACGGTCGTCTATGAGTCCATTCCAGAGGAGCTCATCGACAACGAGAGCGTGAAAGGCATGTATCTCGGGGTCGGAGAGTAGGAAGGGGAGGAGCGACTGCGCTCCGAATCCTAAAATGCGGGAAAAGGAGGGATGGATGAGCAAAAGGCTGACAGTGTTGATATTGGTGGTGGTTCTTGGTGTAAGCGTATTTGCCGCTGCGTGCGGCAACGGCGGAACCCCAGAAACGACTGCGGCACCCTCAGGCGAGCCGTTTAAGATCGGCTTCAACACAGCTTTTACCGATTTCATGGCCTACGACGAGATGCTGGCACAGAAAGGCATGAAGACGGGGCTGGCCATGATCGACAATCAGATCATGGGCCGTCCGGTCGTTGTCATCGAGAGGGACTATGCGTCCGACCCGGCCCAAGCGGTTGAGAAGGCGCGGGAGCTGGCCGAGGGCGAGAAGGTCCACTGCATGGTCGGGCCCATCTTCTCGCCCGCGACCGCGGCGGTGACCGGCTTCCTGGGCACCTCTACGGGCATCCCTGATTTCTCCATCATGGGGCAGCCGAGCGACAACTTGGCCACGGCCAGTGGGTTGGCCTTCATACCGCAGGGATTGTATGGGTCGCAGGGATACTACTTCGGCAAGTACTGCGGTGAGGTCCTCGGCTATAGGTCGGCAAACTGCATCCATTACGAGGATACGGCGGCGTATCAACTCCAGGAGGGCTTCGAAAGGGGTTTTGCGGAATTCGGTGGTGAAATCACCAGTATCAACTACACTCCTATGGACACGGTGGACTTCAGTCCTTGGCTGAGTGCCATGAAGCCTGCCGACTGCACGTTGTTCTGGGTCTTCGGCAATGGGGCCGTCCCCTTCGTGCAGCAGTACAACCAGTACGGCCTCAAGGCTCCACTGGTTGTGCCGATGGCCAATAACTTCGACCGGGAGCAGTTGGGCGACCTTGGTGATATGAGCGTGGGCATGGTGGCCTGTGACATCTATGTCGACTCGGTGGATAACCCTGAGAACAAGGCCTTCGTGGAGAAGTATCAGGAGTTCTACCCGGGTGAATATCCAATGCCGCAGGGGTATGCCGCCCAACAGGCCCTCTTCATGTTTGCGAAGGCCGTTGAGACGACCGGGGGTGACACCACTCCAGCCAAACTCATCGAGGCTTTGTCTACCATGAGCATCAACACCCCTGCCGGCAAGCTGACCATGAAGCCATACAAAGATGCGTTCATACCGATACGCGACTTCTTTATCCTAGAGGTGAAGAAGGTCGGCGACGGCTACCAGTGGGTAATACTCGAGACCCTCTCGCAGGTAGAAATGGGTGAGTAGCGCCGGCGGAGACGGCCTCTTTATAGTCCCGAATGCGCGGGATTGAGACGAATGCGAAGGGGGGCCTCACGCGTAGGCGTGAGGCCCCCCTTCGCCGACCGTCCGGATGGGCGTAGACTCTGTTGAGAGTTCCGGAGAAGGGCGATCATGGCTTCGGATGAGACGGTCAGTGTGGTGCTGCAACTGCACCCGTTGCTGCAACCGTATGTTTCCTGTGGCGAAGGAGAACCGTTGCGCTCGATATCGGTGCCGACGGGTACGACGGTTGCGACTATGCTACGGGACGTCTGTGGCCTGCCCACGGAGATGCAGGTGTTTGTCGCCATCAACGGCCGTTCGGGCCTGCTTTCGACGGAACTACGCGACGGGGACACGGTGAGCGTGTTCATGGCCGTAGGTGGTGGCTGAGTCGTTACAGGGGTAGCAGGTTACTGCAGTCGCGACTTATCTGCGCGTGAAATCCGGTGTCTATATCGCGATATACTGATACCAACAATGTCGGGCCACTCATGACAGCACGAGCACAGGGGGCGCTCGCATGAAACCAGAAGAAGTCAAGAAGGTAGCGATTTTCGGGGCGGGCACCATGGGTCCCGGGTTGGCTCAGGTGTTCGCCACGGCCGGTCACGATGTGACTATGTACTCACGCAAAGCCGAGACGATCGAGAAGGCGGTGAGAGTCGCCAAGGCCAATCTTGCTACGTTCGTGCAGCAAGACATGCTCAGGGAGAGCGATGTCCCGGCCATCCTCGCCCGCATCACGACGACCCGGTCGGTAGAGGAGGCCGCTACCGAAGCCGATTTTGTCATCGAAAGCATCGCCGAGAAGATGGATGCGAAGAAGGCGCTGTACGAGGAGCTTGACGCCATCTGCCCGGAGAGGACCATAATCACCAGCAACACTTCTTACCTCAATATCTACGAGGTAATGCCGGCCAGACGGCTCCCACAGACCGTCATTGCTCACTGGTTTGCTCCGCCCCACATAGTACCTTTGGTCGAGGTAGTCAAGGGGCCGGAGACCGCTCAAGACACCGTAGATTTCGTCGTAGAACTGCTCAAGAAGGTAGACAGGGTCCCCACGGTGCTTGAGAAGTTCGTCCCCGGCTTCTGCATCAACCGGTTTCTGCGGATCATCGGTAGGGAGATCTTCTTCCTGCTTGACAACGGCTATATGACGGCCGAGCAACTAGATCTGGCCGTGAAGGCCAGTATCATCCCCCGGGCTATGGTGCTGGGTTTCGTGCAACGCTACGATTTTACCGGCATCGACCTCAGCTACGGCAACCTGCAGAACCCAGACTTCGTTGAAGCACCGATAGACAATCAGCCGAAAAGCCTGAAAGAACTGATGGACAAGGGCGAGCTCGGGGTGAAAACCGGCAAAGGGTTCTTTGACTACAGCGACCGTCCCCTCGAACAGGTGCTCAAAGAACGTGATGCCGCTCTGATCAAGGTGTTCGAAGACGTCAAGGATCTCATTTACCAGCGCATCTGATCTATGAGACTGGTGTCGCTTTTTGACAAGGAGAGTGATCTGACATGAGCAAGCTGATCATCACCTGCGCCCTTTGTGGAGTAGGCACGACCAAAGAACAGACTCCGCACGTCCCGATCACGCCCGACGAGATCGCAGCGGACGGCCTCGAGTGCGTGAAGGCCGGAGCCTCCATACTTCATATCCATGTGCGCGATGAGAAGGGCGCCAACGTCATGGATAAGGACATCTTTGTCGAAGTGGTCGGCAAGATACGCGAGAGTGTCGCCCAAGCAGGGCTCGATGTGGTGATCAACGTCACCACCTCAGGTTCCAAATTCAGCTATGAGCAGCGCATGAGCCATCTTGAGCTGGTCAAGCCTGAGATGTGCTCATATGACCCCGGCACGATGAATTGGGCAAACAGTTACGTCTTCCTCAACGAGCCCAAGTTCTTGGAAGAGCTGGGTACGCTCACCCAAGAGCTTGATATCAAGCCCGAACTCGAGATCTTCGACGCCGGCATGATCGGCAACGTGAACTACTACATCAAGAACGGTTTTCTCAAAACTCCGACCCATTGCCAGTTGGTGCTGGGGGTTCCCGGTGGTATGCCCGGCAATGCGGAGTCTGTGGCCTATCTGCTCCCCAAGCTCCCGCCCGGTTCCACTTGGTCTATTACGGGCATCGGCAGAGCCCACATGCCCTGCATGCTCATCGGCCTGGCCGAGGGGTGCAACGGCCTCAGAGTGGGTCTTGAAGACAACATCTTTTTGCAGAAAGGCGTGCTGGCCACCAATCCGCAGCTCGTGGCCCGCGCGGTAGAGCTCGGCAGACTCGCCGGCCGCGAGATCGCCGATGCTGCAGAGGCTCGAGAGATCTTGGGTCTCACCAAGAAGGTCTGACACGGCTGTTGATCCGTAACAATACTCTATAGGGAGACATGATGGGAGCGAATCTCTTTTCGCTGGAGGGCAAGAACATAATCGTGGTCGGCGGGGCTGGAGGCATCGGTCGCGGGTTGGCACATGGGTTCGTCGACAGTGGCGCCCAGGTAGGCATCGCAGATATCAACGAAGGAGCGTTGGAGACGGCTGCTCAGGAGATAGAGGCAGCGACCGGTCAGAGGCCCAAGACTTATGTAGTCGACACCGGCGACGAGAGCAACATCGAGGCTTTGGTAAGAAACGCAGTCGCCGACTTCGGGCGCGTGCACGTCCTGACTAACGCGCAGGGTTTCAACACCAAGGCGCCGGCAACCCAGTTCCCTGTCGCCGATTGGGATAAGCTCTTCAGCGTGAACGTACGCGGGGTCATGCTTTGTTGCAAGCACTTCGCGGCGCATATGGTCGAGCAAGGAGGCGGTAAGATCATCAATCTTTCGTCGATTCGAGGGGCGCGGGCAGCGCTTGGGGGCAACCTAGCCTACTGTGCCAGCAAGGGCGCTGTCGACATGATCACCAAGCAACTGGCGGTCGAGTTGGCATCGAAGAAGGTCCTTGTCAACGCGATCGCACCTATCATCACCATAACGCCGATGACTGAGGAGAGGGTTAAACGCGAGGCCGACCGGTACGAGAAGATGTTGGTCAACGTCCCCATGGGCCGTATGGGTACCGTTGCCGACCTGGTTGGTCCGGCCGTCTTTCTGGCCTCACCGGCCTCCGACTTCGTGACTGGGACGATTCTCTATCCGGACGGCGGAACCATGGCGTTTGTGTGATCCGGCACCGACTGAACAGGGCACTCCTGTATGAGTAAGCCGGTCGACAAACCACAGGCCGGGAAGTCGGCCAACAGTGGGGATAGTACGTTCTTGGTGAGGGCTTTGGCCAAGGGTCTCACCATATTGGGCCTGTTCGACGCCGAGAACCGCGAATGGACGCTGGACGAGATTTCCCAGAAGACGGGTCTACCCCGGATGACGGCCTATCGGATGATCCGCACTATGGAATCAGCCCGGTACCTGGTACGTGATCCGGTGACCAACCGCTACCATCTGGGGCCGGCTTTGCTCGCGACTATGTACCTTTCGGGCGGCTACGCTGAGCTGGCCGCCATCGTACGGCCATATTTGCTGGAACTCGCTCAGAAAACGGGGGAGGCGGCAACCTTGGCGATCGAGTACGACGGGGTGGCGGTCAGCGTTGACATGGTCGACACCCCTCGTCCTTTGAAACGGGAGGTGGCGCTCGGCCGTATCATCTGCGATACTGCGAGCGCCAACGGCAAGATCTTCGCCGCGTTCAAGACTGCGGCCGAGAGGGATGAGATCCTGGCGAGCGCGCATCCTCAGTTGACGCCTCATACCATCACCGATGCACGGGCCTTGGCCGCCGAATTGGACCGGGTGGTCGAGGAAGACGTGGCCTTCGACATGGAAGAACGTAACCTTGGTACGTGCGCGGTGGCGGCTCCGGTGCGCGACCAGGTGGGTAAAGTGATAGCCGCCTTATGTGTCATAGTGCCTACCGGCCGCTTCGGCCCTGATGAGCAGGCTGACTATGCTGAGGCGGTCAAGTCGTCCGCGGCAGCGCTCTCCGCCTTTTTGGGATACTCACGGCGGGAATAGTGAGGGCGGCAGGGTAGGACCAATTAGGTGCGTCGACGACCGTGAAGGGAGCTGATATGGCACTGAAGTACAAGGTCTTTCTCCACAGTTACCTCGGGTTCAACAGCAACTCGACGCTCTTCTATGGCGAGCGGGATGCCATCCTTATCGACGCCTCCCAATGCTTGAGTGACTCTCATAGGCTGGCTGCCGAGATCATTCCCATGAGGAAGAACCTCACTCACATCTATGTGTCGCACTTCCACCCCGACCACCATTTCGGTCTCGCTGTACTGACACATGCCTTCCCCGAGGCCAAGGTCGTCGCTCTACCCAGCGTCGTCAAAGACATCGTGTTCACCTCCAGTGATAAGGTCGACATGTGGGCCATCGACCGGTTCGGCCCTGATATCCCCAGCAAGACGACCATCCCTACGCCCATGCACGAACCCCGGTTGGAGCTCGAAGGACAGGAGTTGCAGTTCTCAGACGGCTGGGAGGGTGACAGCATAAACAACTCCGTGGTGTGGGTGCCCTCGATAGGAGTGGTATGCGCGACCGACGTGGCCTTTCACGATTGCAACCTCTGGCCCATCGAGAGCAACGTGGCCCGGCGGGTGACATGGCGCAAAGACATCCGTAGGTTGCTGGAATTCGATCCCCGCATAGTGATACCCGGCCACCACGATGAGGCGAAACTCCAGATCTTGGAGGAAGTCCAGGAAGATACCTCGCGCACCTACACTGATTGTGTCGAATGGTCAGTGAGGTATCTAGATGTCTACGAGGACGCTTACAACAATGCGAAAGACGGTGCCGATCTGGTCGACCGCATGAACAAGTACTATGGAGACGTGAAGGCTGAGGACTTCGCCCTTCACTGGCAGGCGAGGTTGCTGTTCCCGCACAGTTGTCCCGATTGGTTCACCCCGCTACCAGGAGAACCGGGCACGATATTTCTCAATCCAACCGGCGGGTACGACGGCGACCCGCCCAAAGAGTAGGGGGCTGAGGTATGCAGTTAGAAGGGAAGGTCGCAGTCATCACCGGTGGCGGCACCGGCATCGGCGAGGGCGTCGCGAGGCGTTTTGTCGAAGAAGGAGCCAAAGTCATCATCACCGGGAGGCGTCGCGAGATGCTCGACAAAGTGGTAGCGTCGCTGCCGGCCGGGAGCGCGGGCGCGTTCGCGGGAGACGTCTCCGAGGACGGCGCCGCCCAGAAGATGGTCGACGCCGCCATGGCCCTAGGAGGCCGTCTGGACGTTCTGGTCAACAACGCGGCCATCGAGCACAACGCGCCGGTTGTCGACCTCGATGTCGCTTCCTGGCGGGAGCAGTTAGAAGTCAACCTGACCGGTCCGTTCCTCATGATGAAGGCGGCGATTCCCGCGATGATAGCTGGGGGCGGTGGATCGATTATCAATGTGGCTTCAGTCGCGGCGGTGGTGGCTCCGCCCGGCGCGCCCGCCTACTGCGCGACCAAGGCGGCCGTGGTGCACCTCAGTAAGCAGGTGGCCTTGGACTATGGCAAGTACAACGTGCGTTGTAACGTCGTCTGCCCCGGCCCCATCCGTACCGCTTTGCTCGAGATGAACTTCAAGCCCCTGGCGGAGGTCCTGAACACCGATCTCGACGGAGCTTTCGAGAAGGTCGGCGGGAACGTGCCTCTAAATCGCATTGGCACCCCGGCCGACATCGCGGGGGTGTTTGTTTTCTTAGCGAGCGAAGACTCGCGCTTCATGACAGGCGCCAACGTGATCGCCGATGGAGGTATGACCGTCATCGACGCGTTCGCGGCAGGGCTGGGCCACCTCGGAGCGAAGTGGGGATAGATCATGCTGGTTCGTGACCGAATGTCGAGATACCCCATCACCACGCGGCTGGGGGCGACGGTTCCCGATGCCCTCAAAGTGATGCGGGGAGGCAAAGTGCGTCAGTTGCCCGTGATGGATCCCACCAACAATCAGATGGTAGGGATTGTCTCTTTGGCCGACCTTCTTAGAGTCTCTCCATCGCCTGCCACTTCTCTCAGCGTATGGGAGGTCGAATACCTCCTGGATAAGATCGTTGTTGAGCAGGTGAT
>JAXGNF010000010.1:33763-47592 GCA_040768135.1 Thermoleophilia bacterium
AAGAGGCCGGCCGAATCATGGCCGATCACAAGATCAGCGGTCTCCCGGTCGTGCGTGGCAAGGAGCTTGTAGGGATCATCACTGAATCGCATCTCTTCAACATCCTGTTGGATGTTTTTGGTGCTCGCCGCTCAGGGGTGCGGATTACGGCGAAAATGCCCATGACTAAAGGAGGTCTGTCGAAGATCTCGACGGCGGTGGCCGGGATTGGAGGCCATTTCATGGCCTTCGCCGAGAGCATGGACCTGGGCATCGCCACCTTCAAAGTGGAAGACGTTGAGCGCGAAAAGCTGCTGAAGGTAATTGAACCGTTGGTGGATGAGATCGTCGACGTAAGGGACACATAAGCAGAGGCGGGGGCGAGTGGGCTCGTCCGTCGGAGTCCGTGCTCGTAGGACCTTGATCGTATTGATGATGTCCCGGTCAAGGTGTATACGTTCGTCGGCCAGGCCTTGTCGACGGCCCCCTGCTGTTTTCATGCGTCTGTCGGCGCCGTTAACGTCTCCAACTGATCTGCTGGTGCGGCAAGTCCGAGTTCGAGTAGCTTGGCCCTCGTAGGGATCCCGGTGGCCGGATCCCAACCCATGTGCTCGTAGTACTCGGTCAGCAGGTGCTGCATGGTCTCTCGAGAGATTGTGGCCCCGTCGTGGAGGCCGCCATCGACCGGCTCGTCGTAGAAACGATCGGGTATGTCGTCGTCGGCTCTTCGAATACCTGCTCTGACCAGGAAAACCCTCATGAGATTACACGTGCGCTCCCCTGCGGCAATCAGCTGGTCGGCCGTCACCGGCTCGCCGCTACGGGCCGTCATCAGCTTCGCATAGCGGATAGGGCCCAGTGCCCAGTAGTAGTTGGCCGAGTACAAGCATAGTCCGAGCGAGTTGAAAAGGGGAGTGACTTTCGACTGCCAGGCGGCCTCGGCGGCCTTGCCCTCAGGGTTGTGCTCGCCCAGGCGTGCCGCTTCGGAAGGGCTACCGAAGATTTGGCGCTTGGCCTCGTCACTCAT
The DNA here is from genome assembly GCA_040768135.1 of Thermoleophilia bacterium. Classification (GTDB taxonomy): domain Bacteria; phylum Actinomycetota; class Thermoleophilia; order RBG-16-64-13; family RBG-16-64-13; genus RBG-16-64-13. The sequence goes on from JAXGNF010000010.1 coordinate 34,770, forward strand.
ATCCAGATAATCGAGCAGCCACTCCACGCACTGCTCATCGCTCCATCCGGCCTCCTTGGCCCATCCACAGAGCATCTCCAGGGAAACATCGCGTGTGGTGAGAGCGTCGTCGCCGCCTCGCGGATTGATCATGAGGCCGAGCACACTCTTGAGCGGCCCGCCTCGTGGTTCGAAGGCCATGAGTTCGACGCCCTTAGTGGTCATGGAGTACTTCTCCGCCCCATTGCCGACGACCTTCGCCAGATGCTGGCCGCCCTCGGCCATAAGGTCGCCGAAGCCTTCCCGAAAGGCCGTCTTGTGGATGAGATCGATGGTGGCGGCCTCGTTGCCCCAAGTCAGGTCGAGTCCGTCGCATTGCTCTTCAGTCAGCAATCCGCGCTGGTAGAGCTCCATGGCGAAAGGAATGGGAATTCCGGGAGCATCCATCCCGTATCTTTGACACAACTCCTGGCACTTCCACATGGCTGGATAGCTTCTGATCTGACAGGCTGTGCCCCACGTTGGGTGGTAACAGTACCCACCGACTTTGGTGCCGGCGTAGGGGCCCGTCTCGACCTCAGCGACGACCTGGCACCCGAAGTACTTCTCCAACAGGCAGTGGTACCCGAAAGAGCCTTCGGTCAGATACGCTTGGACTATCTCGCTCGTGCGCAGGATGTCGCTGTCCTGGGGGATACCTGTGGTCTGATAATTCTTGCTCTGGAGTAGACCGCAATCGACCGATTTCTGGACCATCAGGTAGAAGCTGCCGACGGGGGCCTTCGACCCATTCGGTGGCGCCGCCCGCTCGATGATACGCTCGGCGCACTCCTTTGCGATGTGTCTGAAGGCGGTCGGATTAGCCACCGGGACCTTCTTGGTCCCCCTCACAATGATGGCCTTGAGCCTCTTGGCCCCCAGCACACCGCCGGCAGTGCTGCGACTGGGGGAGTGGCTATAGTCCGAAACCGGGCAGGCGAATTTCACCCGGTTCTCTCCCGCCTGGCCGATGCTGAGCACGCTGAAATCATCTCCGTGCTCTCGCTTGAGGAGGTCGGTCGTTTCCCATGCGTCCCTGCCCCAGAGGTGACTCGCGTCTCGAAGCTCTGCGCGATCGTCGTCGATGAGCAGGTAGACGGGCGTGGCTGCCATCCCCATGATCCGCACAGCCAAGAAACCGGCCATGTGTAGTCGTGGACCCCACCAGCCCCCGAAGTTGCCTATGCCCAGAAGACCGTTGAGGGGAGAAATTGTGGCTACGGCTGTGCGTCCGTTCGTCGGTGCGACAGTTCCGCTCAGGGGACCCGTGGCTATCGTCACGATGTTCTCGGGACTGAGCGGATCAATGCCGGGAGATACTGCGTCGCAGACATACTTCACGGCCAAGCCGAGTCCGCCCACGTAGTCGCGGATGAGCTCGCTCGGGATGTCGAGTACCAGGACTACGCCCGTGCTCAGGTCCACGTCGACCAAGTGCTCTATCATCACTCCCTCCTACGAAGCGTTGCATCGATCAGCCTCAGCGCCGAAGGCATGTGGGCCTGAGAGGCTGCTGAATAACAAAGTCTCAGCCCTCGGGGGCCTTGGCCGGCGCGGTGTGTCACCACCAGTCGTGCGCCAACCGGGCGTAGGCCCACGGTGCTCCCTATCTTGACAGGCTCGGACGCTCAATGCTAGCCTTCTGGAACACCATCATAGCCTTTTTGATGGGAATGGAAAGTAGGTGGTGCACGCGGGGGCCGAAGTCTAGACAATCCGAGCTCAAAGGAGGGATAAAACCGTGATTGCAAACACGTACGCGGCTCTGAAGGAGAATCGAGACAAGGAGCGGGCGAGACTGGAAGGCGTGTCCCCCGAACCCGCGGCCACTCTTGGCGTGCTCAGAACCCCCAATGTGGCTCGTTACTCACAAGAAGCGCTATACCAGGAAGGCACGATGATATGGACGAGGATTGCCACCTCGATCATAGTCACTGTCGCTGATGCTTTGGGCTACGAGACCTTCATCAACCTACTCGACGAGTATCAGCGTCCGGCGAACATGCGTTTGGCCAAGGAGCTCCTGGACGAACACGACTTCCCAGTGGATCCTTCTTCCGCCTTTGCCTTGCTTCTGCTGTGGTCCCAGGGATGCCTCTTCAACGACTATCGGGCCAACCGCCGATCAATCAAGAGTTCCGTTCCCGGCGCGATGTCCGAAGCGGCCGATTGGTGTCCCCAGGTGCAGGCCATGAAGGAACTGGGAGAGGCAGATCGCTTGGGCGAACTGCAGACTTGGTGTGAAGCGTACGACAACCTGATCATGCAGGCCGTCAACCCCAACGGTTACTTCACGTACCTCGATTGCATCGGCAAGGAGGGGGGCAGGTACTGCGTGACTTACATCAAGGACGAAGCCGATCCCCCCGGCGCGAATTACTACGAGAAGGTCAAAAATCTCCAAGAGGCTCGTCTAGAGCAGAAAGACACTTTGTTGCCGCGGCCGTGGCGGACATGGCCGTTTCTCATGCCACGTGCTTACGAGCAATTGGAGGTAGCACCCGCTGTTCGGGCCAAGGCCGGTACGTTCATAAAGGCGCGCATCGCCATGGACAACCTGATCATCGGTGCGCATGCCCTGGGGTGGGAGAAACTGCTTGATCTCATCTTCACGGAGCATACGAAGGGTTTCGCCAACTGCTCCACCGACCTGCGCTCGTACTTCGGCATCGTGGGCGACGACATTGTCAACGCCGGGTTAGCGTTAGCTTCGAGTCTGTATATGATGGGCTACGATGGTCACAGTCTCATCCAATTCGATGATGAGGGCGCAGAAGGCGTGGCTACCCGATGCAAGCTGGTGGACACCGCCAAGAATCTGGGTATGGCTGACGAGATCGAGGACCTCAGCTTGTGGTGCGACTACCACCACAACCACGTAATCCACGCAATCAACCCCGAGTTCCAGGTGACCCATACTCACTGTCTGGGCAGAGGTGACAAGTACTGCAGATTCTGCCTGAAGTAGGTTGGGGAGGGGCGTGCGCAGCGGCGTGGGTTGCATTGCCCGCGCACGAGCCGGGTAGCACTCGAGACGCCCGCATGTTTGGTGTATTCAGGAGGTGATGGCAGCACTATCAGGACTGATTCGTGGGTTTCAGGGGTAACCAGCGGCTAGTAGCGATCAGGGGGTAAAATGAGAGAGTCGCGCCATACAAGAACAGCAGTACTTTTCGGTGTCCTTCTGATGGCGGTTGTCTCAGGCGTCGGCCTCGGTGCCTGCGGCGGCGACGCTACCACCGACACCACTGCAGCGCTGTCCACGACAGCCGGACAAACGACGGATTCCACGGTGGCTCAGAGTGGCGAACCGGTCAAGGTGGGTGTGCCGGTCGCGTTATCGGGCTGGTTCGCCGGCGACGGACAGAACTCGTTGCAGGGCGTTCAATTCGCGGTGGATGAGATCAATGCCGGGGGTGGCCTGCTTGGTCGGCAGGTGACGATCGTGACGTTCGACACTGAGGATCTCGCGCCCGAGCGTCTGATTCTCGCTGCCGACACGCTGGTCGGCAAAGAGAAGGTCGATGCCGTGCTCACCGGCTGGGCCGGCGATGGCGGGGACGTGCAGGCCTTCGGCAAGTACGACGTGCCCTTCATCCATCTCGACGCAGTGCAATCAGCTGTCGACGTGCAGCAGCAGAACGGGTTCGAGAACGTGTTTATGGCTGTGGGGACGGAAGCGGATACGGGCGGCGGCATGGCGGAGTTCATCAAATGGCTGCCATACGAGTGGCCGAGCAAAACGGTATCGTTCATCTACTCCGACGGAACCTGGCCACAGCTGGTCTACGAGACCATCCGGGGTGTTCTAGAGGCCGACGGCTGGGAAGTCGTCTCCGTCGACGTGGCGTCGTATGGTAACACTCAGTGGGATCCAATCTTGACTAAAATCCGGGCCAAGAACCCGGGGCTCATCATGTTCGACTTCGCGAGCGCCACCGATATGCTGACGTTCGTCGATGCGTTCATGCAGCAACCTACCAACTCGCTCGTCTCCCTCGGGACGGGTATGCCGATCCAGGAGTTTCAGCTGGCGGCGGTGGGCAAAATCGACGGTTTCATCGGCATGACTCATTTGGCCTCCGGCTTTCCGATCCCTGCGGCTACCGAGTCCCAGAACGCGTGGTATGAAGCGTATACGCAGAAGTTCGGCGTAACGCCGGGCGGCCTGTCCGGGTTCACCTACATGCTTACCAAGGGCTGGGCGCAGGCGGTGGAAGCGGTGGGAGACCCCTCTGACTACGCGGCAGTGAGCCAGTGGCTGGCTGGCAATGAGTTCGTGGTCTGGGAGGGAACTCCCGCTTACCTGTTCGATGAGAATCATGTGTGCACGAACAACCCCGATTATTACGGGCAGATGCAGGACGGCAAGATCCTGACCCTCTGTTCTTCACGGGGCGAGACGTTCACCGACTTCCAGGGTAACACGTACGAGTTCGTGATCCCGTCCTGGATTCAGTAACAGGATGAGCTTGCTCTGGCCGGGGCCCGGCTAGGCGCCGTGCCTCTCCTGGCCCGGGCCAGAGCAAGCGGAGCCGGCCGGATCATCGCTGACGGATCGAGCGCCCTTGTCTTTCCCGTGACCAAGGAGGAAGCCCATGCGGATCAGCATTGTCGGTTGTGGCAACCAGGGTGCGGGGATGGCCGGAATGTTGGCCCACGAGCCCGAGGTCGATAAGGTCGTCGTTATCGCCCGTGACGCGGGTAGGCTCCAGCGTGCGGTGGAGACCGTGGCCTCCATGGGGAGGCCGGGGGGGCAAGGATGGATTGAAGGACGACAGGCGGACCCGGCTGACGTCGAAAGTCTCGCTAGAGCGGCTGAAGGATCCGACCTTATCCTCAACGCCACTGTGCCCGCGCTGAACATGCCCGTCATGAAGGCGTGCCTGCGACTAGGGGCTCATTACATGGACCTGTACTCCTATTCTCGGGCTTTGCCGGGGGCACCCGACTCCGAAACGGTGGAGGCGCAACTGGAGCTCAACAACGACTTCGAGCAAGCGGGCCTAAGCGCTTTCCCCTGTCTGGGCATCAGCCCGGGGTGGACGACGCTTGCGGCCAGGTACCTCGCGGACGGGTTGGACACTGTGGATTCGGTAATTGTTCGGAACGTCGACTGGATTGAAAGCAAGGATCTGCTTGCCCTGTGCATCCCGGAAATCATGCTGAGCTTGTGGTTAAGTCCTCCCGGCCCCGTCTATCTGCAGAGAGGTGAGGTCAGATCACGGGGGCTTCTCGAGAGTGAGGAGCTGTACGAGTTTCCCCAACCGGTTGGATCACGGCACATATACACTATTACCTCCCTAGCTGACGCAGTGCTGACGTCGAGGTTCATTGGGAAGCCCGTGGGCCTAATCGAAGAGAAGGGGGCTCTCCTCAGCGGAGGATTGTCACAGAAAGATATCTGGATTACCGCTCTTCAGCGGCAGACGGCTGCGGAGCACCCGGAGATGGCTCCTCGGTCCGAGCCGCTCCTCACGGTGCTGGGGTCTTCCTTCGGCCTCGCCGGAGACCTTGATATCCAAGTCGCTCTAAGGGAAGGCACCATAACCGACGGAGCCTTCGCTTCAGTCGTTGAGGTTACCGGTGCAAGAGACGGGCGGACCTTCCGCCGGACCATCAGTTGCGTCTCGACCTTGCGCAGAGGATTGGAACTGGTTCCCTGGGCTGTAGCAGCGGCGGGCATATTCGCTACCGTGGGGACCATACCGGTCGAGTTGCTCCTCATGCTGTGCCGGGGCGAGTCTATCCGCCGCGGTGTGCTGCCTGTCACCAGCATTGAGAACCCGGCTGGGCTCTTCGAGCGGATGAAGCAGAGAGGTCATCGGTTGGTCGAGAGCAGCGAAGCTCTCGTTCAATGATGGGTTAGAGTGGGGGCCCCACGTTGCGGGGGCATAATCTTGACAGGATTGGGGGCAGTCTCCATAATTCATTAGGGAAAAATATACTTTGGTAGTAGTGGAATAAGCCGACGGGCTGTCCAGGCGTCTCAGTGGCCGTAGGCTGGGGGAATGTGAACGCGATAGACAAGGTATTCAGTATACTTGAGACCTTCCTTGGAGACACGGGGGAGTTCAAGTTGTCCGACATCGCCAAGAGGACCGGCCTCAACATCAGCACCACCCACGTCATCGTATCCGCACTCGTCGACAAGGGCTATCTTGTCCAGAAGGAAAGACGAGGTAAGTACTTGCTTGGGTTGAAGTTCCTTCAATTCGCGGACGCGGTTAGCAGGAACAGGAGCATCCAGAGTGTCGCGCTGCCGGTCATGAAGAAGCTGCTGGCGGACGTCGACGAGAACGTGGTCCTCATGGTGAGAGATGGCCCTGACGCTGTGGTCGCCGTGGGCGTCGAGGCTGACCATCTACTGACCGTTAGCGGCAAATGGCAGTCGCGAGTGCCGTTCCACGCCGCAGCGGGCGGCAAGATGCTGGCGGCGCACCTTCCGCCTGGCCAGTGGGAGACGATGCGTTCCTCGACGAAACTCGAAAGACTGACGGAGAACACCATCGTTGACTGGAATGTGTTGGAGGAGCACTTGGAGAAGGCCCGGCACGACGGCGTAGCGCTCGATGATGAAGAGGCGGGGATGGGCATACGGGGAGTCGCGGCGCCTGTCATGGACCGGACGGGAGCGGTCGTGGCCTCCCTGGATGTTGTAGGTGTCAAGATGCGTATGACCGACGAGCGGATGCATGACATCAAGCTGGCGGTCAAGACGGGCGCGCTCGAGATCTCGCATTCCCTCGGCTTCAACGACTCCTCCGGCCCGAAAGGCCCGGAGAGCTCCTGAGCGATGGTCGCGCAGCTACTCGATGTCGTGATTAGCGGCCTCCTGAACGCAGCGGTATACGCATTGCTCGCCATGGGCATGGCCCTTACTTACGGCGTTGCCAAGATTTTTAACTTGGCGTACGGCTCCCTGTACTCAGTGGCGGGCTACTTCGCCTTCGTTTTGTTTGGCCTGGGTTTCGGGTATCCGTTGGTGTTCGTCATCATCCTGCCCTCGCTCTTCATCCTCGGCATGTTCCTCGAGCGCTTCGCCGTCCGGCCCGTCCGGGGTAAAAAGGACTGGGAGGTGCTGGTCGTCATGATCACGCTAGGGCTTGCCCTCTTCCTTGATAGCATGGACCTCAACGTCTTCGGACCGTATCTCAAGAAGCTACCACCGCTGTTCGAAGGCACTGTGAAGGCAGGCAGCGTGGTCGTCAACTACACGGATATTGCCGTCTTCTGTTTCTCGATCGTCGTCATCACTGCACTGATTCTCTTCTTGCGGAAGACCACGCTGGGCATGGCCATCAGGGCCACCGCGCAGGATCCTACGGGTGCAGCGATCGTGGGCATCAAGGCGAACACAATCTTCGCCATCGTCTTCGGAATAGCTACGGTTATGGCAGGCATCGGCGCCGTTCTCCTCGCCTCCCGCTACTTCGTCTCCTACAAAGTGGGGTGGGAGATCCTATACAAGGCTTGGCTCATAACTGCCTTCGGCGGCATGGGGAGCCTCAGCGGAGCGGCGATCGCGGCGGTCATCCTCTCCATGGTGGAGGCTTTCTCCTTGTGGCAACTTAGTTCCAACGCCACGCAGATGATCTGGTTTGCTATCTTGGTGCTGACGTTTATCTTCCGGCCTGCGGGCATCCCTGGGAGCAAGGTGTAGCGGGCCATGCGCAGAGAATTGGGACTCTTTCTCGCGGCTGTCGTGGTCCTCGCGCTCCTGCCATTGGCCATAGGAGGCAACCTAATCGTCATGCAGTTGCTGATTCTCTGCATGATCTATGCGGTGGTTGCTCAGGCGTGGGACCTGGTGATGGGGGTCGCCGGGCTGTTTACCTTCGGGCAGATCGCGTTCATGGCCATAGGTGCTTATGGCTCGGCCATTATCAGCATGCGCCTGGGTCTTAGCCCCTGGCTAGCCATGCCTGTCGCGGCGTGCATCAGCGCCGTGGTGGGCGCCGTCGTGGGACTCATTTGCCTGAGACTCAGAGGAGACTATGTCGCCCTGCTCACCTTCGCGATTCAGCTGCTTCTAGCCCCGTTTATCATCAGCGATTGGGGTAAGGCCCTAGGCACGGGCGGCACCAAGGGTTTGGTGGGTATCCCGCGGCTCTCCGTCGGCGGGTACAGATTCCAGTCACTGGAGCTCAGGCCCTGGTTCTACGCTGCCCTCGGTCTTTTTGTGGTCGGCCTGTTGGTGATCTACCTCGCCATGCGGTCCAACTGGGGCCGGGCGTTTGTCGCCCTGCGCGATAGCCCGAGGTTCGCCAAGGGCTTGGGTGTCAACGAGTTCAAGTACAAACTTCTAGTGTTCGCACTGTCGGCGTTGCTTACCGGTCTGGCGGGCGCTTTCTATGTGCACTATACGGGGGTGCTGTCGGTCAAACTACTGAACGGCCTGGACCTGTTCCTACTGCTGCTCATTATGCAGGTGGTGGGGGGCATGGGCCGCTTCTTCGGTGCGGCACTCGGTGCCTTCATCATCACCTTCGTGAATGATTGGCTGCGCTTCGCCGAGTCCTACCGCCCTATGGTGTTCGGGGCGGCCATCATCCTGCTCGTCATTCTCTTCCCGCAAGGGATCCTGGGTAGTATCTGGTCCAAGGGCCCCAGCGGGCCGTTTCAACGGTTGGGGGCTCCCGTGCGTCGCCGACTGGCGGCGGCCGTGGGCGGGAAGGGAGACGCTACCGGGAGCGAGAAGCCGTGAGTATCCTCGAGGTAAATGATCTCAGCTTGTCGTTTGGCAAATTTCGGGTGCTTTCTGGAGTCAGTTTCGCGGTCGAACAAGGCGAGATATTCGGCATCGCTGGGCCGAACGGCGCCGGCAAGACCACGCTCTTCAATACCATCACCGGCTTCTGCCACGGTTCTGGCCGGATTACATTCGAGAAAAAGCGCATCGATCGTTTCTCACCCCATCGGGTCTGCCGCCACGGCATTGCGAGAACGTGGCAGGTTCCTGAACTATTCACCTCTCTCACAGTCGAGGACAACGTCCAGGTGGGAGCTCACTTCGGACGTCGCCGGGGTGAGCATGGGCGAGGTGAGAAGGGCGAGATTGCCGCGGCTATCGAGATCGTCGGTCTCGAAGGCCGGGCAAACGCGGGCTCTGACAGCCTGAATCTCTTTGAGAAGAAGATGACCATGATCGCGGCTGCACTTGCCTCGAGACCACGATTGCTCTTGCTCGACGAGCCGGTGGGTGGGCTCAGCCCCAAAGAGGTAGGTCAATCGATAGCCCTCTTCAGGCGGATCAACAAAGAACTGGGACTCACGATCATCATCATCGAGCACATCATGCGGGTGCTTACGGAACTGGCCGACCGTATGCTGATCCTGAGCAGCGGCACCGATATTATCTGCGGCAGTCCCGCAGAGGTTTGCGCGAATGAGAAGATTATCCAGCTTTATCTCGGCTCTGGGTACAGAGGCTCGGGAGAGTCTTAGAGGCGGGACGAAATGCTCGAAGTACGTGACTTGAACACATTCTACGACCAGTACCAGGCTCTCTACGACATATCGCTCACGGTAGGCGACGGAGAGTTTGTAATCGTGGTTGGCCCCAACGGGCACGGCAAGAGCACTCTGCTTAAGAGTATCTGCGGCCTAGTCTCGCCCAAGTCGGGGACCATCAAGCTGGACGGTGAGCATATCAACGGTAAGTCCTGCCCGCAGATCGTCAACAAGGGTTTGGTTTACGTGGCGGAGAACCGCCATCTGTTCCCAGAGATGACAGTGAGAGAGAACTTGCTGCTGGGCGCCTATAATCAGCGGGCTCGCAAGCTCCGAGCTAAGAACCTGGAGTATGTCTTCACGGTCTTCCCGCTCTTGGAACAGCTCAGTGATCGGGCCGCCGGGGCTCTTTCGGGCGGCGAGGCCCGCATGGTGGCGATTGGACGGGGGCTGATGTCTGATGCCCACTTCATCGCGCTGGATGAACCCTCAGTTGGGTTGGCGCCTATCATTGTCAGCGAGGTATTCGCCAAAGTCGGTGAGATCAATGCCACTGGCAGGAGCATCCTCCTCGTGGAGCAGAACCTCTCCGAAGTGATCGAGCTCGCGAACCGCGTGTACGTCATGGAGGAAGGCCACATCGTCCTCGAGGGATCCCATACCGAGGTTCTTGCCAATCCTGCAGTCAAGAAGATCTTCTTGGGACTGTAGAGGGCCCACGCCGGGAGCCGTCCCCTTGAAATCGAGTGCGCCACGAATAGAGGGAGGCAATAAATGAATGATCAGCTGTCTCATCCGGGCTCCTCCAACCCAGATGGGTCCATCTTTGCCGATTGGGACGACCTCGATTGGAGACAACGCCGCGAGCGGCGTCTCCAGCGCTGGCTGAACCCCGAGGCCGTGGAGTTCACGAGCCAGGAGAGCAAGAAAGCCTATCAAGAACGTGTCCGGATGCTCATCGATGCCCTGACTCTCCGGAAGCCTGTGCGTGTACCCGCGTGTCCGATGATGGGTTTCTATACGGCCCGGTACAGCGGACTCACCATCAAGGAGGCCATGCACGACTACCAGAAGCTGGCAGTGGCCCTCACCAGGTTCCACGAGGAGTTCCAGCCTGACTGCCAGGCCGACCCCTTACAGCCTGGAGGCGTCTTCGAGCGGCTCGGGCTGGAGTTCGTGAACTGGCCCGGCCACGGCGTCGACGAGCAGACGCCCTGGCAGTACCGTGAGGAGGAGTATATGAGGGCCCACGAGTACGATGCCCTTATCGCCGACCCCTCAGACTACTTCCGACGTACTTATCTGCCTCGCATCGGATCCGCTTTCGCTCCGCTGGCGATGCTGGATCCGTTCGCCGACATGACGGAGGCCGCCACTCTGCCATTCAGCATCCTTCCATTCGCCGATCCGTCCGTTCTCGAAGGAGTGCGGAGGCTGGCCGAAGCCGCCGAGGAAACAGTCAGGTATCTCCAGGCGGCCGGTGCAGCAGGCGCTGACGCCGCGGGACGGCTGGGTATACCGGCGATGTCGGGTGGTATGGTCAAGGCGCCTTACGACGTGCTGGCCGATACCCTGCGGGGCACGAAGGGTATTGCCCTCGACCGCTTCAGACAGCCTCAGAAGATCATCGAGGCGGCTGAAAGGCTTGTGCCACTACAAATCGACTGGGGACTGCGCCAGGCAATCGGAGCGGACCACCCGGTCATCATCTTTCCGCTGCACAAGGGCGCGGATGGGTTCATGTCGGATGCCGATTTTCGAGCATTCTACTGGCCGACGCTGAAGGCTGTGATGAAGGGCCTAATCGACGAGGGAATCGTACCCGCCATGTTCGCGGAGGGCGGCTACAACTCGAGGCTCGAGGTGATTGCCGACGACGAGCTGCCGGCTGGCAGCGTGATATGGATGTTCGACCAGACCGACATGGCCGCGGCCAAGTGGGCTCTGGGAGGCTATTCTTGCATCGCCGGCAACGTCCCCAGCTCTATTCTTGCGGTTGGGACTGCGGCGGAGGTCGAGATCTACGTCACCGACCTCCTCGATCAGTGCGCCCGCGACGGTGGGTTCATCTTAATGAGCGGTGCCGTAATCGATGATGCCAAGTCGGATACCCTCAGAGCAATGATCGAGACCGGGCGCCGCTGGCGTGGGTGATGCCACAGGTCCTCCGCGTCGGACCCACCTGTCCACCGCCGTGGCCACGGGCGCCCCGGACGGGGTGACCGGAGCCCTTTGTACTGACGTCTTCGCCGCCAAAACTACGGGGTGAAACTCCCTGACTCCGTCAAAAGCGCGGATGTGGCTCGGGAGACAATGCTGTCAACCCTCGGACTTCCGAGAGACGTCGACCTCCGTCTTGGCCCCCGCCTACCTCGCCGCCGTGCTCGGTATGCTGTGGCTCTTGCCCGCAGGGAGCCGGCGGCTCGGGGGTGTCGACGTCGCAGGACAGATATCCACGGCCGGGACTTGACGCAGTCGATCTCTGTCGGCTCGCGGCGCCGTCTGTTCTGCCACCCGTCCGTATCTTGCGATTGAAAGACCGGTGTTACCTCACCAGGGCTTCGTCCGCCTTCTTCACGATTCGGTCGAGCTCCTTCAGGACCTCGTCGGACAGCTCTCTTGGCTTGCCGCTGTTCTTGAGGCTTTCGTACCTTTCGGCGGCTAAGCGGGCGCTGTCCTTCGATCCAGCGGCCTCCCAGGCCATCAAGCCTGCGCGGTTGAACACCTTTGTCCTCACCGAGTCCCGGCAGTGTTTAAGAGTGTGTCTGTTCTGGAGGAACGTTCCGCCTGGTTTGACGGTCAGGATATCCTCCATGGCGAGCGTGTCCTCGCTAACGGTGATTCCATCTATCGCTCGCCTAATCACAGTGACGAAGGCATCATCCAGAATCAACTGTACGGGGTTAAGTCCCAGGGCCGTTCCGGTGCCCCCAAGACCGACCAAGACATCGGCGCCCGATAGCGCGACAATATAGCCTCCTAGACCCTTCTCGAACGCGGCTTGGGCGTCGGGGACGTGACTGTCAGTGATCATCTTGGTGGCTACCGGCATGTGGAAGGCCTCCCTAATGAGTTGAGTGAGACCGGCAGTCGCCAGATAGTCCTCGACCCCGGCGATGTAGGCGCTCCCCGTCGACATGTCTAGTTTGCCCAGCTCCGGGTTGGCGATGCAGGGGCATCCGGGCGCGAGCAGCTGTGCCATGACGAGGGCCGCCAGGATCTCTACACCTGCGACTACGATGTGTCCAGCGACGGTGATGGGACCGCTGACCCCCGCGATGGTGCATGTGGCGATCTGCAGAGGGATGCCATGCCGTCCTCCTTGGATAATTGCCTCGAGGTCTATCGGCTT
>JAXGNF010000011.1:0-22921 GCA_040768135.1 Thermoleophilia bacterium
CTAGGGCAGGAGCATCGTTCACCCCGTCTCCGACCATGCCGACCAGCAGACCCTTCTGCTGCAGTTCTACCACCCGCGCAGCTTTGTCCTTCGGAAGCACCCCTGCATAATAGTCATCCAGGCCGAGCTCCTCGGCCACCCACCGAGCCACCTCTTCGTTGTCCCCGGTGATCATGACCGCTCTTATGCCCAGGGCCTGCAGCCCTTTCACGGCCTCCTTGGATTCAGTCCGGACCACGTCGGCCAGTCCTACTGCGCCGAGGGGCCGGTCGTCTTCGAGGAGGTAGACGACCGTGAGAGGCCGGTCCGCCTTACCGAGGGACGGAGGTTCGATGCCCTTCTCTTGGAGCCGACCGGGGCCGACCACGGCCAGCCGTCTCCCATCTACCGTTGCTTCTACGCCTTTCCCGGGAATAGAAGAGAAACCATCAACAGGCCGAAGGGCGAGTCCTCGTTCTTCGGCGGACCGGACGATCCCCTGGGCGATGGGATGCTCGGAGTGTCGTTCTATCGAAGCGGCCTGGGCCAGAATCTCGTCCTCTTGTTGCTCGGCGAACGTCCAGACCTGGGCTACCCCGAAGCGACCTTCGGTCAGCGTGCCTGTCTTGTCGAAGACCACCACGTTCATCGTCCGGGAACGTTCAAAGGCGGTGCGGTCACGGATGAAGAGACCATTCTTGGCTCCCAATGACGTAGAAACGGCCACCACCAGGGGGATGGCCAGCCCTAGAGCGTGGGGACAGGTGATCACCATGACGGTGATGCTTCTCCCGAGGGAGAATTCGAATGTCTGACCCAATAGTAACCAGGCCACCAGAGTCACGGTCCCCACCGAAAGGGCGACGAGTGTGAGGACAAAAGCAGCTCGGTCTGCCAGGTTCTGACTGCGTGACTTGCTCTCCTGCGCCTGTTGGACGAGGGCGATCACTTGAGACAAGTAGGTTTCGGCTCCGGTCTTTTCGACAACCACTTCCAGGGAGCCCTCTCCATTGATCGAGCCGCCGATGACGGGGTCGCCCTCTTGTTTTTCAACCGGCGTCGATTCGCCGGTGAGCAGGGCCTCGTTAAGAGAGCCGGCTCCTTTGATCACTCTTCCGTCGACGGGGACCTTCTCTCCCGGCCGGACGAGAACGCGGTCACCAGGCTGAAGCTCAGCTAGAGGTGCATCCCAGACGTTGCCGTCCTCGTCCAAGAGGTGGGCCTCGTCAGGCATTAGGCGGACCAACTCTTCCAGCGCCCGGGAGGCCCCGATCACCGACCGCATCTCCAACCAGTGTCCAAGAAGCATGATGTCGACCAGAGTAGCCAGCTCCCAGAAAAAGATCTCTCCCTTGATGCCGAAGACCACCGCGGCGCTGTAAAGAAAGGCGGCTGAGATGGCCACGGCGATGAGGGTCATCATGGCCGGCCGGTACCCGCGCAACTCCTGGACGGCACCCTGGAGGAATGGAAGGCCGCCCCAGCCGTACACGAATGCACTGAGGGCAAGAAGGACGTACCGGTCTCCTGAAAAGGCTAGGACCTCTAGATGGAGGGCTGTTTGGACCGGCGCAGACAGCAGGAGGATGGGGATGGTGAGCGCGAGAGAGATACAGAACCGTCTGCGGAAGTCCGCTACCATCATCTGGTGATGACCGGTTGTGCCGCCCTCCATGTGGTGGTGGCCGGGCGCCCCGTCTCCCGAGTGGTGGTGGTCGGTTGCGTCGGCCTCTATGTGGTGATGGCCGGCATCGGGCCCGCTCATCCGGCTGGGATGGCGATCTGCATCAGCCGTTTCCCCCTCGGCGGAGGGGCGGCGTTGCGGCTCTTTCTCATGAAGTTGGTGGTTCGCCTCGTGCACTACGCCGCCCCACGCGGTTTATTAGAGCGAGGACGCCGGCCGGTTGAAGCGGTCAAGAGAGGCCTCGGTTCCCCAACGTCGCTGTGTGTCTCGGATCAGGGAGCGTCACCTGACGGCGTGTAGCACTCCCCGGGAGTCGGTGTTTCGGGCCAGTGGGCGGTCTCATCCTTGTACTTGTCCCTGTAATCCTCCCACCAGTAAATGCTCTGGACTGCGATACTGCTCTCGAACACGCAGTTGCCGTATGCACACCGTAGTTTGATGTCTAGGTCATCGTCGACGACGCAGTCTCCCTGCTTCATGGCCCTGCCACAGTTGGTGCAATACACCAGCGACTCATCGCCGCCACCCTCGGTGACGCTGTGAGCCGCTTTCTGATCTTCGGGCAGGTCGCGAAAGCGCTTGGTCATTACCAATCCTCCGATCTCGACCGAAGTGACAGTCGGACATATCCCATGTATTTCCCCCGTTTACCAGCCGGTCATTCATCACGGTTGTCACGGCCGGATGTTCACTGGGACTTCAGGGGGCCGGTCGAGGATTCGGCGCTCCGCGGAAGACGTAGAGGGATTGCGAAGTGCAGGTTCTCTTACGTGCTACGCGGCCTCTGTTGTGCGCTACGCGGCTTATCGTACGCGCTACGTGGCTTCTTCCGGGTCCAGACTGTCGTGAGACCCGGTGCCGGCCAAGGAGAGGGCTTCTCCGGGGGTGATGCGATACCGCTCGCTCACTCGCGTGTCCCGCAGGAAGAGGGAACATACAACAACGAGAGCATGCGCCTGCCTTTCCATCGGCCCGACGGGTGGTGACGCCCTGCTCCTGGGCAGGCCTCTCGGTCGATTACGGCGCCGTATCGGACGGCGCCGCACAGGAGACGGGGAGGGGCCGCAGAGCGCGGCTCCTCCCCGATTGTGTTCACCGTCCCGCTTCAGCGATCCGGCGCCGGTGAGTGCCGCTATTGGCCCGAACCCGCCCAGGTGCCGTAGCCACCTCGGCCGTCGCACCCACCTCGGCAGGTTCCGCAGCCATCCCGGGCCCCGTCACCCCGGCCGCCGCGGCCGTGACCACCACGATCAGCGGGCGGGCCGACTTCGGTGTCGTCGATCCGGTCTGCTATTCGGTCGCTCATGTTCTGCAACATGAGGTCGGCCCGTTCCTGGGTAATCCTGCCGCCGGCAACCGCGTCGGCCAGCGCGGCCTTACGGGTTTTGAGCAGGCCGTTGATGAGCGTGTCGGCGCTTATCCCCTGGTCTGTTGCGATCTCGGCCAGACTCCGGCCGGCCTGCCTTGCGGCCTGAAGGTCGGCGGGCTGCATGCCCAGCAGGTCGGCGATTGCCGCCGACATCCGGCCGCCGGCACCAAGGCCGCGCATGCCGCCGACGCCAGGCCCGCCTCCGTAACCACCACCTGGGCAGATCACACCGGTCGATGTGGTCGGGGTGTCGCGGGGAGCGGCGAAGGCCGGGACGGCCACAGCAAGAGCGAGGGCGGTCACCAGTGCTCCTATCAAGATCGTCTTACCTCGTCTACTCATGCTTGTCCTCCTTACTCGTTGTTCTCTTGGCTCCTCGTCGGGCGGGGTCCGGTCTTGGTGGGTCGAGAACAGTGTCCCCCGCTGATATTGAGGCTGAGTAAACGGTAGGTAAAGGTCCTGTGAAGCCTCGTGGCCGGCCGGTGCGCCCTGGGACCAAGGGGCGCGTGCGGTGGAGTATGGCGGTCTCGATCAGGCGGCGCGCCCCGCGGGCTGAGGCCTCGTCCTCCGGCGGTCTCCTTGGAGAACCAAGCGGTCAGTTCGCACGCGGCAGGCGAAAGCTGATGCGCGTGTATGTCCCTGGGAGGCTCTCGGCGCTGATAGAACCGCCCATCTGTTCAACCAGCGTCTTTGCCACGGCCAATCCGATGCCGCTGCCCCCGCCGGCGCTCGATCTCGACTTGTCCACCCGGTAGAAGCGCTCGAAGATATGGGGAAGGTCGGTCGCGGGGATGCCTATCCCGTTGTCTTCCACGGCGAAGGCGACCACGCCGTCCTCGCTCCGCGCGGAGACCTTGACCACTCCGCCCCGCGGCGTATATCGAAGCGAGTTTGAGAGAAGATTGCCCAGGATCTGCGCGAACTTGTCGGGATCGGCCCAGAAGTCCGGACAGCTCGGGCAATCGATCTCAAGCGAGAGATCGGCGTTTGCGAACTCGGGTTTCAGAGGCAGGACCACCGCTTCTATCGCCTCAGCCGCTCCCACCCGCCGAGGATGGATGGGCTCTGCCCCCGCCTCGAGACGGGAGACCCTCTCGAGGTCGCTCACCAGACGACTCAGCCGGGCCGCTTCCTTTCTCACTAGGTCATAGATCTCCGGTTCCTCCGGCACCACCCCGTCGACCAATCCCTGCATGTAGCCTTCGATGGTGGCAAGCGGTGTCCGTATCTCGTGAGAGATTGTCCCCAGTAGTTCTCGCCGGAGGGCCTCAGTCCGCTCCAGCCGTCCGGCCATGTCGTTGAAGGCGACGGCGAACCTGCCTATCTCGTCCCGTCCCGAGGCGGAGACGCGCTGGGCGAAATCGCCTGCAGCGATCTTGCCGGCCGCGTCGGCCATGTGCGCGAGTGGCCGAGTGATCCGACCGGAGACGAGGTAGCTCGCGACGACGGCGACGACGAGGGCGGCCAACGCTCCCCAGAAGACGCCCTGATTGACCCCGGCGTTGATGGCCGTCTGCAGCTCCGCGGTCATGTGGGTGCGCATGCCTCCGCCCCCTCTGCCCATTCCGGCCACGTGGGAGGTTACGGCGTGGATGGCCAGACTCCGCACGGCCAGGGACAAGGCGACCACCAAGATCACGATGACCGCGAGATAAGAGAAAAACAGCCTCCAGCGGGTGCTCATGTACCCTGCGCCTTTCGGTTTGGGCGGTCGCCACCCGGCGACTGTAGCTTGTAACCCACTCCCCGTACGGTGCGGATGAACCGAGGATCGGCGGGGTCTTCTCCGATTTTCTTCCTAAGATTGGCGATGTGAACGTCCACAAGGCGGGAATCCCCGAGGTACTTGTAGCCCCAGACCGCTTCCAGGAGTTCCTCCCGGCTGTATACCCAGCCGGGGTGTTCGGCCAGTACCCGCAGGAGGTCGAACTCGGTGGTGGTCAGTTCTATCTCCCTGCCCTCGATTCTCACCTCTCGGGTCTTGCGGTCGATACTGATGCTTCCCACCGTGAGTACTTTTTCCTCCTCGGCCTCCGGACCGGCTCCGGAGCGGCGTAGGATCGCGCGCACCCGAGCGACGAGGACTTTGGGGCTGAACGGCTTGACGAGGTAGTCATCCGCGCCGGCAGCGAAGCCCTGCAGCATGTCGTCTTCGCTTCCCCGCGCCGTGAGCATCAGGATGGGCATCTGCCTCGTTGCCCGCATCCGGCGGGCTACCTCGAGTCCGTTGAGGCCGGGCAGCATGAGGTCAAGAAGAACGAGATTGGGCTCGCGTCGCTCCACACTCGCAAAGGCGGCCTCTGCGTCCGCGGCCTGCTCGACCTCGTAGCCTTCGCCCTCCAGGTAAGCGGCGACCAAGCGACGCAGGTTCTCATCGTCGTCAACTACCAAGATGACCACTTGACTGTCTGGGTGAACGTTCATGACTTACTGTGGGGACCGCTTTCGAGTTGTCCGAGGTATCTGGTGCAGGGTCTTCTTCATATCTTCCTCACCGTACTCTCCCCAGAAAAGGCCCAAATCCAATCGGCGCGTTTCAGACGGGCGTTTGGGCTCGGCATCGGCGCGGGCTCCTGGAGACATTGCCCGCCCCTCTCGGCGCCTCCGAAACGTTCTTAGCGGTCGTCTCGCGGTCGGTGAGCATCACCGCCGTCCCCGCCGACCCTCATTACGAATCGCTCTTTTTGAGGCGCTTGACCTCGGCTTTGGCCAGTTTTTTCAGCACCTTCGCCGTCTCACTATCGAGTCCGGCGGTACTCTGATCCCGGGAATCCCCATCTTGGACTTCAGGGGTCGTTGAGTTCGAGTCGCCCACTGTAGGGAGGCCACCGGTCTCCTCAGGGGATGGTGGCCCTATCCCTTCTTCGGGCGTCCGGCCGTGTCCGGTCTCAAGAGACGAGGCAGATGATTTACGCCGACGACGAATACGGCTGCGGGCTACGAGAAAGTCGGCCAGTCGCTTGCCGAACTGGCCGATAAAACCGGCGGCCAGCACAATGAGGATCCACTTGACGATGTCAACCCAGTCGATTTTTGCCTCCTGCCTGTAAGAGCGTCAAAGAAAGCCTAACCCAGAATGGGTTCAGGCGTCAGGTCGTGAAGGGGGTTTCATACCGACGCCGCCCAGGCGTACCTACGGATGGCTTTGGATGGTTGCGTCCAACCGCCTAGCAGTCGCCCCGTTTGGCGGCTGATGAGGGACGGGCTAAGACTGCGGACTGTTGTTGGCGGAGAACCCCGCTGCCTGCAGGAGCGCTTCCGCGTCGACTCCATCGTCAGGGCACGTCGCAGTGCGAAAGCTCATCTCAAGGACCATGCGATCAGTGCCGATTGTGAACTTCGTCTCGGTGGCTTCGGCCGCTAAGCGCTCGACGAGGACGCGGGCGGCCTGGGCGTCCGTCTCATCCGCGATGATAAGGTAGGTATTCGGTGCACACAGGTACCAGACGTCTACCTCTCTTACGTGTGCACGGATGAAGTCGGCAGCGTACCCGAGCACCGAGTCGGCCGTCTTGAGGCCGAGGGTGTCCCTGAACCAGTCGAGGTTGTGAATGGAGACCGTGATCAGAGAAAATGGGCGCTGACGACGTCTGTGACGCTTGATCAGGCGTCCGATCTCCTGCAGCACCAGTGGGCGGTTTTGCAAGACACCAGTCATATTGCGGCCGATGCTCTCTACCGTCATGTCACTTCTCCCTTGGTGACCGTAGTTTGGGACCTACTACGCATAATTCGTCCTTTGTATCGACAGGCAGTGGCAACGTCTTGACCGTAGGGTGAAGAACGCACCGGGCGGCGTTCTGCCGCACGGTACCGAGATGAAGGTCGAGAGAAGGGGCGAAGTCCGGGCTTCGCGAGACCCCGGTCGGTGTTTTATCCGCCGGAGTACCGTACCATGGTTGAAAAACATGTACCGGCCGCTGGGCGGGCGCGACGCCCGGAGGGGGAGGAATGCATGGGCACAGAAAGACTGGTGGTCGTAGGTGGAGACGCAGCAGGGATGACCGCAGCCTCGCAGGCGCGTCGCGGACGCGCGGACTTAGAGATCGTGGCGCTCGAGAAGGGGCCGTACGTGTCGTATGCCGCCTGCGGGATCCCGTACTACGTCGGGGGCCTGGTCGATGAGTTCGAGAAGCTTCTTGTGAGGACTCCTGAGGAGTTCCTACGGAGGCAGAACATAGAGGTCCGAGTCCACCACGAGGTTGTTGGTATCGAGCCCGGACAGGGAAGGGTCGTGGTACGAGATCTCGAAGCCGGGCGCGATTACGAGGAGTCCTATGACCACCTCGTCATCGCTACGGGGGCGAAAGCTGTGTGGCCTTTGGTGCCGGGCGTCGACGCACAGGGCATCATGGGAATGACCTCGCTCGAGGACGCCAGAACGCTGCGGGAACTGCTCGAGCGGCAAAGACCCGAGCAGGTCGTCATCGTAGGGGGCGGGTATATCGGGCTGGAGATGGCCGAGGCGTTTCATCGCCACGGCATCGGCGTGAGCATTGTAGGCAGGGCGCCCGAAGTCCTGCGCCCGCTCGACCCAGACATGGGGGAGCTCGTGTCGAAAGCCCTTCTCGAGATGGGTCTCCATCTGTACCTCGGTGAGACCGTATCGGCGTTTGAGCAGACGGATGGACACGTCTCGGCGGTAGTGACGGAGAAGCGGACACTGCCTGCCGATCTCGTCCTTATCGCCACGGGCTTAAGGCCCAATACCGGGCTTGCCGGAGAAGCCGGACTGTCGCTGGGGGTTAGTGACGCCATCAAGGTTGACGACCACATGAGGACGACCTTAGATCGCATCTGGGCGGCGGGCGACTGTGTCGAGACCGTCCAGCTGGTCACGGGGGAGCCCTATTGGATTTCGGCAGCGACCGTGGCCAGTAAGCAGGGGAGGGTGGCCGGCTCCAACATCACCGGTGGCGATGCCGCTTTCGCCGGCACGCTGGGGACCATAATCACCAAGGTGGGACCCATAGAGATCGCTCGGACCGGGCTTCAGGAGACCGAGCTCTCCGGCGGGGACATCCGTTTCGCCACCGCGACCGTGAACACCATTACCGCCGCCCGCTACCACCCGGCCTCAGAGCCGATGAGGGTGAAGCTCATAGGCGAAGTGGGCAGTGGGCGTTTGTTGGGCGGTCAGATCGTGGGAGGCATGGGTGCGGGCACCCGCATAAACATCGTGGTGACCGCACTCCATGCCGGAATGACCGTCGACCTTCTCGCCGAGCTCGACCTGGCCTATGCGCCCCCGTTCTCCGCCGTATGGGACCCGATACTTCTCGCGGCACGCGAACTCAAGGCCAAGCTGTGAAACGGACGTAGGCAGTCAGCGAGCTTAGGCGATTGTGGGTGACTAATTTTGCCCGACCGCCAGATCCAGTAGTTCGACCGGACCACTGGAGAGCAGGCCCACGATCTCCTGGTCGCCCAGCTCCAAGTTGTAGTACTTGATGGCTTCGGTGAGGGTATCGTCCTTGGCGGTGACGTGTTTACCCCTATTGTCACCAAGGTACGAGTTGCAATTGCCAAACTCTTTTGAGTCGGCCTCTTTGAGCGCTGAGTACTTGGCGTTCAGCTCGGTCATCCTGGGCCGGAACGATTCGTAAAGCTCTTCCAGTTTAGACTTGAGCTCTGCGGGTTCAGGCTGGCCTTTAGCAAGATCAGCGGCTTTTGCGACCACTTCATCGAATGCGGCCAAAATTTCTTCGGCAAGTGCTACGCCATCTCCGCCGGCGGCCTCTCCGGATCCACCGGAGGACGAGGAGGAGGCTGTTGTGGTCACATTCCCGGCACCCTTGCCGTCGTCACCCCCGCATCCCGCGATCGCCAGCATCGCCAAGCCGGTCATGAGCATCGCTACCACCAACAGCAATAGACCCTTGCGCCCTACGAGTGCACCCCTCACTATCAGTCCTCCTTGTATCGTTTCTTTGGACATATGCCCAAGTGGCCAGGAGTCTCCCCGGCCAACCGGGCAGTATAGTGCCTTAATCTCACTGGGTAAGTCAAGCACTCGGCTCATTGAATAATTCACATACGGAGAGCAGAAACACCATAGTTCGCACACAATGCTCCGCCGCCCAGACCACTCGAGCCACCCAGACCACTCGAGCCCCCGGACCGCCCGCGCCCCCGGACCGCCCGCGTCTCCGGACCGCCCGCGTCTCCGGACCGCCCGCGTCGTTGGCGGATCAGCTTCCTATGCAGCGCTCTCTTTCGCAAGGAAGTTCAGGCCGATGCGGGGCTTCGGGCGGGCAGGGATTGATTCGCGCTCGGTTCAGCGGTAGTGTTGTTATCAGGCACCGTGTCCGACGGCCGCCGGCAACCGGATCCGAAAGTGACTGCTGATGAGTGACGCGATACAGATCGTTGTTCTAGTAGTGGTGGCCGCCATTGTGATCTATCTCTTCGTACGGAAGGGGAAGTCCATCGAGCCGCCAAAGAGCCGCTCGTCGGACTGACAAGTTCTACGGGTCATGAAAAGAAGCGGAGTCCCGCAGGGCCTCCGTCTTCCTGGATCGTCTGCTGATTGACAGATCCTGCTGGGCTTGATCACCTCCATGCTTTGCTCTGCCGTATACGCCGGTACAACGGTGAAAGAAAAAACCCCATCCGACTGCGGGACAGCGCCCATGACGGCGCCGATGTCATCAGCATCGGTTATCGAGACGAGCTTCGGATTGTCAGTGTGGAACCGGTACTTGCCGACGGATTTGACGTCGGGCGGATATGGTCACTGCATCGGCCGGGCTATCCTCTTCTTTTCGGTCTCAGGCTCGACATTGCCCAGTGACACGAACCACATGGCAACATGGCGGCCTCCTTCGGCCGGATCGGCCTCAGGCGGGGTGCAGCGCGGGTGCACAGTCGTGGCGGGTCCGACCTTCGTGGCCGCCCGAGCGATAGACGAAGAGCAGTCCTCACTCCCTGCGCCATTCGGGTATGCGACTGCGGCAGTCGACTGCAAGTGGCCCTGGAGGCGGCCAACGGCCCATGTTACTTAAGAATTTACAACGTGATTTGACAGAACATATCACCGTGGGTAGGATGGGGCCTCGGGGGCCTAACCGGCCTGTCTGAAAGTCGTCGCCATTGAAGGAGCCACAGGGGGTGCCGAGTGTGAAGACCATAACCACAGACATCGCCATCATGGGGAGCGGATTGGCCGGCCTGAGTGCCGCGGTCAAGGCCGCCGAAGCGGGGAGTAGGGTGGCCGTTTTTGAGAAGCGGCCTTTTCAGGGCGGGGGGGTGTCCAACACCCCCATGATGACCCTGGTGGTCCGAGATGACCAGGCCTACAAAGACAAGGCCTTCAAGGTGCACATGGAGTACACCAACTACAGTGCCGATGCGGCCGTGGTGCGCAGCTGGATCGACAACTCCAGCCACATCCCGGCGTTCGTCAACGGGCTGGGCATCGACTTCCTCCACACCCTGAAGTTCGACCTCGAGACCCTGGGTCAACTCCCTGGATACAGCGCCGGTTTTCCCAAGGGGATGCACATCGGCGATTACTATCTGCTGAAACCTCAGGGCAAGGGGCACGGCGCCGCAGTGATCTGCAAGCGTATGGCCGACACGGTCAAGAAGCTGGGAGGGGAGCTGTACTTCAGCACCCCGGTCAAGAGCCTCATCCGGGAGGGAGATGAGGTCGTGGGGCTGATGGCCATTAATAAGGCTGGCGAAGAGATCCGTGTCAGCGCCAAGGCCGTCATCGTGGCGTCAGGCGGCTTCAGCGACGAGCCCGATATGATCAAGAAGTACACCGGGTTCACCTATACCAATAACAACTGTGACGATGGTGGCAACGTGCTTTTTAACACCCTCCCCGGCTCCCGTATGACGGGTGACGGGCAGAAGGCGGTGTGGGAGATCGGTGGAGCCCGGGGCTCCATGGGCATCAACGGGCACAATTTGGTGCCGGGCCCAGGCATCATCGGCCAGACCCCTTGGGTCATGAAGAACCAAATGCGGATCATCCAGGAACAACCCTATCTGTGGGTCAACCAACGGGGCGAGCGTTTCATCGACGAGGACATCTCCAACAACCACATGGCTATGGGGACTTCCATCTCCCGGCAGCCGGGCAAGTGCGCCTACATCATCGTCGATGAAGCCACCGTGCGTCGTATGGAACGGGTGGGGCTCGACCACATCTACTTCATCTTCCCGGCCGAAACGCTGACCGACGTCCGGGGTCAGTTCGAGCATCTGATCCACGAGGTCGGTAACAAACACGCTTTCATGGCCGACAGCATCGATGAGCTCTGTGCTCAGACCGGCATCTCTGCTGTGGGCCTCAAGCAGACCCTCGAGGCTTACAACGGATACTGCGACGCTGGGTACGACGTCCAGTTCGCTAAGAACCCCCAGTTTCTGCGGCCGGTGCGCGAACCTAGGTTCTACGCGCTGCGTTGCTTCTGCGGTGGTTATCAGGGCATGGGCGGGATCAAGGTCAACGGCAGATGCCAGGTGGTGGATGACGGCCACGAGCCCATCAAGGGCCTTTATGCCGCCGGCGACTGCGCCGCAGGGGAGATCTGGGGCGATCCGCCCACGGGCGGTATCGGAGTGAGCACCATCAGCTTCTCCCAGGGCTTCATCAGCGCGCGTGAAGCAGTCGCGTACGCAGGGAGTCTGTGAGAGATGCTCAAAGAACTCAGAGTCGATCCCGATAAATGCACGCACTGCAAGACGTGTGCCTACGTGTGTTTCACCAACGTCATTGAATGGGACGAGGAGGGCGAGATCCCGTACGCCAAATACCCGCTCGACTGCCAAGTTTGCTGCATCTGCGAGGCGGCTTGTCCGGAGGGAGCCCTCACGGTGATCCCCGACTGGAGCAAGAAGTACTTCCCCAGGTACATCTCAACGATGGGGGGAAGTGATGTCTGATCTCAGCGGACTCGGTCGGCTCCATTCCACAGACATCCTCATAGTGGGCGGTGCTCTCTCCGGACTGACGGCGGCCATCACCGCTACAGAAACCGACCCGGGACTCGATGTTCTCATCGTAGACAAGGCCTACGCCGGCAGAGGCTGGGCGGGCAAGGCTGCACGCACTGCGGGCCTCATTAGCTTCGTCTCAAAAGACAACGATCCAGAGGAGTTCATCAAGTTCAACCTGAACCACATCGGGTTCTTTCTCAACGATCAGAACATGTTGCGGGAATTCGCCTACAACAGCCGAAGGCTTGTCGAACACGCCGCCGTTTGGGGTGTGGAGTTCAAACGTGACGCTCAGGGTGAGATAGAGGTTGCGCAGTGGCCTTTCCCCTTCGTGACCGGGGGTATCGATCCGGACATGTGTCTGGCAATGTCGACCTATGCCAAGAAACAAGGTGTCCGGTTCATCGACAGGGTAGTGATCGTTGACCTGTTGAAGGACGGTGGACGTGTCGTCGGAGCCTGCGGTTTTGATATCTCCGACGGTTCGTTCCACATCTTCGAGGCCAAGTCGGTCATCCTTGCGTGCGGATCTCAGAACTTCGACATCACCCCGGTCTGGTGTAGCACCGGCATCGGTCAGGCCATGGCCTTCCGGGCCGGGGCCGAGATGCGTAACGCCGAATTTGCCAACATGGGTGATTTTGCGCGGATGGACGCCGACGGCCAAACGCTCTACTACGGTATGCACGGCGGGGCCCACACCGGCCATGACCATCTCTACGCGGGAAGCGAGAACATCAGCCAGAAGTGGCGGCCCGGCTTTCACACCTCCTATGACCCTGTCGCCGCCAACGCCTGGTATCGAGAGACCATCGCCGGCAATGGGCCCATCACTATGGATATGAACGAGTTCAACGCCCGCGGAGGCGGGGCGGAGTTCTTCAAGTTCCATCCAGAGGCCCTTCGCCGTTACCGGCGCGCTCTTGAGATCGCCGGCTATCCGTTTGAGAACCAGGTGTTCGAGGTGGTACCGGGCGTGATCTCGGAGCTGTCTTGTATCCGGATTAACAACCAGGCCGAGACCACAGTACCGGGTCTTTTTGCCGTCGGCGACGCCTCGGGCAGTGGGAGCGCCCGAGCCGGCGCGGTGCCCACGCCACCGGCCAAGATTCACGGGACCGGCCTCATGAACGCGTTGTTCTTGGGGAGCAAGGGGGGTCCCGGAGCAGCCACCCATGCACGCGCAGTGGTCAGTTGCGGCTTAGAGGCTACGCTCGATCCTTCGGAGGTGGCACGCATCAAAGCCGAGACCTTTGCGCCTTTGGAGAACAAAGAGGGCACCAGCGGCCGGGAAGTGATCCACGTGATCCAGGAAGCTATGGCTCCCGTCGACTATGTGATGGTCAAGAGCGAGAAGCGCATGATGGAGGCTCTGGGTCTGGTCAACAAGGCCAAGGCGCTGCTCGCCGATATGAAAGCCGAGGACTATCACGAACTGTCGAAGTGTGTTGATGCTCGGTCGATGGTGATCGGCGCCGAGCTCTTCTACCGGGCCTCGCTTGAACGCAAAGAGAGTCGCGGTTTTCACCTGCGCGAAGACTACCCGCGGATGGACAACGAAAACTGGCTGAAGTGGGTGATCATCACGCGGCAGGACGACGATATGAACATCACCACAGAGCGTATCCCCATCGAAACGTACGACTACCGCCCCGAGCGCACCAAGACTTGAGCAGGGAGAGGCTGCCGTGAAGATCGAGATCCAAGACTACTGCATCCGCTGCGGACTCTGCGAGGACCTATACCCGCAGCTATTCCACTTGAACATCGACGACGACAAGATCGACCTCCTTCACGAGGACGATATCCCGGCCGACCTGGAAGGAGTGGCTGAACAGGCGCGGCGCGACTGCGCAATAGCGGCTATCTTCTTGAAGTAGAGGCCCGCGCGAAGCATGGGGGGCCTTGACTTCGGAGTCAGTAGTGTTCAGACGCACTTGGGAGTCCGTCGGGACCGGTCACCCCGGAATTGGCCTATCATTAGTGCCAAATCCCGAGCGGCCGAAAGATGAAGGCGAAGGAGATTAGTTTATGGAAGCACGAGTGACCCAAGACGAACTAGGCACCCATATCGAATGGGAGCACGACGGCGTGACCGCCCGGATGATCGATTGGTTCTGGAGCAACATGGAGAAGGGGATGCTCCTATGGCATCCGAATCAGCATGAGCCGTTGGAATGGTACTTGCCCCCCAAGCATGGCGATCTGGTCGGCTCCGTTCACATCGCCCCCCAGACCTGGAGCGACGGGACCCGCCAGAACCTCTACATCAAGATGGAGCCTCTAGAGGCGCTTTCAGACACCATCACCGACCTGATCATCTATAACCACTGCTACGTGGCGGGTGGGTACGACGAGGCCACCATCGACGAGGGACGGGCCTTCGGCTATCGTCTCCATCAGTGGCAGGCGACCGATGCGGGAGTTGTTGGCAAATCGTCGGCCCTCAGCGGGACCAAGAAGGAGACCCACGAGCAAGGCTTGGTCTGGGCAGATCACTGCATTGAGGAGATCGGCAACTGGGGGGTCTTCCTGCCTCAGTTGTATAAGCTCTATCAGGTCATCTCCAATACTCAGTACAATCCATTCTCAGATCTGAGCGTAGAGCGCAGGGACGGGGTCGTCCGGTATCTGTACATGTAGGTGCGCTCACCGTTATGGAGCCACTTACCATAGGTGCCCTGGAAGAGGAAACGGGAGTCGCGCGGGGCACCATCTACTACTATCTGCGTAGCGGCCTGCTTCCCCCCGCCCAGAAGGCCAGCGCCACCCGCGCTGTTTACGACCGAGCTCACGTCGATTTGTTGCGAGAGATCAAGCGCCTGCAGGCCGAGGGGCGCGGTCTGCAGGAGATCCGCGACCTGCTCAGCCCCCGCATCGAAGCGGCGGCGGAAAACGGGGTGGACCTAGTCGCCAAACAGAACGAGGCGGTCCGCAAGTCGATACTCGAGGTCGCCGCCCGGCGTTTTGCTCGAAACGGGTACGACAAGACTCGTATCGTAGACGTCTGCGACGAGGTAGGGGTCACCATCCAGGTGCTGTACAGCCACTTCCCCAGCAAGCACCACCTCTTCATCGCCTGTTACAACGTGTACTACGAGTGGATGCGCGACCAGATCGAACCGGCTATGGGCGCGCTTGCCGATCCCACCGCGAGACTGGCCTGGCGCGTCTTTGCCTCGTATGGGATCCAAGCTCTCAGCCCTGCCCTTCAAGTGCTGGCCCGCTTGCAGACGATTGATCCGCAGAGTGGGTTGAGCGACCTGCTGCGCGGGACTTACGCGCAGATGCTATCCGACGTGGGAGAAGACCTGGCGGCGGTCGCAGTTGCGAGTTCTGTAGTTGCCGATCGCCATGGCGATGAACCGGCGGACTCGGGTCTCTTCGACGACGAACTGGTGGCCTACGCGCTTCTTGGGGCCTTGGAAAACATGCAGGTGCGGGCCTCCTGGGATGACAAATACGACAGGTTGGATGTGATGCGCAATCTGCTCGCCATCCACCTGGCCGTTCGGGCAGTCTATGCGGGTAGGCTGGACCTCAGTGATGATTGGGCGACCGTCGCCGATCTGGCGGCAGAGTTGGCGGCCGCGACCCCAAAGACGGAAGGTCCGGGCTCTTGACAGACAGTGAGGCGGGCGGGGGGGTCCCCCCCCGCCCCCCCCGTGCAGCCCCCGTGCCCAGGGTCCGCCGGGAGTGTTTCGATGACCGCCGTGTCGTTGTACTCCTCACAGGGATGGAGCCGTCGCATCTCATGCCCCGGGGAACACCCCGCAGCCACCGTGTGCCGCACTCATCCGAAGTGCCCCACGTTGAACCGGAGCGCCGCACAGTCACTTGAGTCGACCCGGCGGGGCTACGACCATCTTGCCTCTTCTATCGGGAGAATTGTGAGAAGAAGTCCCAGCAGAGCGTGGCATAGTAGTCCTCGTGCGTGTGGGCTCCTTCCGTGAAGATCACGAACTTACCGAGCGCCTGGGCGTCTTTGTACATATAGCTGACCTGGAAGTGGAGGCCCTTAGATACTTGGATCTCGGTGTCCTGGGTGGAGAAGCCCCAGTACGGGTTGGTAGCATAATTAGGAGTACCGTACGGCAACTCATTCATATCGAGGAGTGGTAGTACTGCCGTATCAAAGCCTTCGAGAGCCGGATGGCCGTCTATCACGGAGGCCTCCAGCGCCCCACGCAGGACCAAGAACGGCAGGTCAAGGGAATCCTTAGTGGCAGCGACTGCCTCGACTACATCCGGGAAGACCTCGCCGGAGAACGGTTCGGCTGGGCCGTTCGCTCCTAGGACTCCGATGGCGGCGAATTTGTCGGCGTGCTTGAGGCCGATAATGGAGCTTGCCATCCCACCCATCGAGTAACCGGCTAGGTAGACCCTGCTTTCGTCGATCGGGTAGGTCGCCTTCGCGTAGTCGATGAGTCTGAGGACGAGTTCGCCTGTCGCCGCCCAATCGGCCATCATGTTGGGAGGCGTGTAAGCCGGGGAGATCAGCACGAACCCCTTCTCGGCAGCCTTGGCCGCCCAGCCGGTACTCTCTGCTTGGTCGATGGGGTCCCCGCTGAGGCCGTGCATAGCTATCACCAGGGGCACTTTACCCGAGTTCTTCTTGATGCCATCGGGAACATAGTCGTACCAAATGGCCGTTGTTCCGCCGGGAAGTGGTTTGTTCACATTGCTGATCTGGGTCAACCCAAGCACCGCGTAGTTGGGGCGGTCGTTCAGATACCAGACTGAGTCGTCGAGCATCATGGCGCCATTAACGTTGATCCTGGCCGTCCGACTGAAGATTTTGTCCCAGGCATCGGTTATGTATGTTGACGTGAACCTGGTGAACGGCTGGAACCTCTGAAACAGAGGCCCCCCGACGTGCGCAGTGATGACCTTTTTGAGGGGGAACGCGCTATTCACGTATGTGCCGGGCTGCGGTTCGGTGTTCGTACCGTTGACGCTCTTGTAGTACTGCACGGCGGCGGCGCTTGGGTGCACGAGGTAGGCCGGTAGGGCCAAGCCTGGGGACGTGTTGTGCATGGTGCCCCCAAAAGTGAGGAGCCCCGCGATTCGATTGGCATTCTTGGAGAGGATGTCGTGGGCAAAGGTGGCTCCTCTGCCCTCGGCGATCACGTAGGTCTTGCTGTTGCCCGATCGGAGCGGCATGTAATCCCACTCGAGGAATGGTGGGGCGGAATTACCTCCGAACAGCCAGAACTGGATTCCTTTGTACAGAGCTAGGTCGGCTGCCGTCCAGGTCCTGCCGTTCATAGGCCTGGGCATGACAACGTAGATTGAGTTCTCTTCAGCCAGTTTGACGAGGCCGTTGCCAACCAAAGCCTTCCGAGCCTGAGTTTCGTTCTGATAGGGCGTGTTCGGATAGACGAATATGACGGAGTTATTCTCGCGTGACAAGACCGCCCAGTCGTAAGGGTCAGAAGGGGAGTAGAGCCAGAAGGCGCCGCCCGCGATTCCCATGTCGTCGATTAGTTCGAAGCTGGCTCCTGCAGGAAGTGGCTCAGTCTGGGAGCCGACGGCCAGGGCCGGTGCCCCACTCAGCAGTACGCTAAGCACCAGAAGCACCGCCACGCCGCACACCGACCAGAAGGGTCTTTTCATTTGGCGACCTCCCTTATCGCACGGATTCGACTGCTGGGCACGCACCTCTCGGCACGTGACCGGACTACGTAGAAGCATACCAATACCGGCAGCCCGCAGATCGTCGGAGCCGGCTCCGGTACAGGTGACTGCAGATACGGCGCAGACGGCCCAGTTGGTCTCGCGGCTAGAACGCTCCTATCTGACAGGGGCCGACCTTGAGGCCGAGGCCTTCGCAGGCCGCAGACACCGTCATCTTGGGGAGACCAAGGGCATCCGCGATCTCCCAGCAAGCGACACAGCTGATCCTGCCGTCCGAAGCCGCCCTCGACAGGCGCTCATGCAGGTCGTCAGATATGTGCGTGGCGGGTTCGATGATCCGCTTCTCCGGCGAATAGCCAAATAGGCCCAGCTGGCACTTAGTGATGCGGTACTCGAGCAGGTCGGCGGTCCTGCCAACCTCCTCGGGCGTGGCCTCGAGAGCGTCTACCACCTCGAAGGCTTCGACGCAGGTGATGCGCTCGTCTTTGGCCCTTTCTCTAAGGGCATCGGCTACGGC
The DNA here is from genome assembly GCA_040768135.1 of Thermoleophilia bacterium. Taxonomy (GTDB): domain Bacteria; phylum Actinomycetota; class Thermoleophilia; order RBG-16-64-13; family RBG-16-64-13; genus RBG-16-64-13. Next base: position 18,136 of record JAXGNF010000011.1, read on the forward strand.
GGGGTCGTAGGCTGCGTCGCGGGGGTGCTTTGCGGCGTAATGGCCTGCGTATTCGTGAGGCATGAGATAACCTCCAATATGGTCTTTGGGCGGCGCATGAGAGTACTCATGCGTGGGCTAGTTTCGCACAGTAAGGCCGTTTGCGCCTGCCTTGCCCAGCACCGTAGCCGGGGTGAGGACTCGGGCCGACCGGTCCGAGGGTTTCCTGCGTCTCTCCTAAAGGGTATAAATGAGCGGCACTATCGTTCCACAAAGAAAGGGAGCTTCGATGACAGAGCACAAAGAACCGGCAACTCAATGGACCGGTCACGATCTGTATGACCTCGACGGCAACAAGATCGGCACCATCGAGGATGTGCGCTATGGGGATGTGACGGGTGGACTCCAGTGGTTGGTAGTGGAGACGGGCATCCTGGGCGCAAAGAAGGTCTTCGTGCCTGCGCTTGAGGTACGGCGGTCGGGGGACCGTCTGTCGGTCCGCCACACCAAAGACAGGGTGAAGGACGCTCCTCGGGTGGAGAACATCGAAGCCCTAGGCCCGCCCGATGAGGCCAAACTCTGCCGGTACTACGGGCTCCAGTATGGAGGGGCGACTCCGCAGCAGTCTGAGGGCTGCGAGGAGATGGAAGACCTGCGCCCGGGCGGCTAGTCGGATCCCCCGCTTATTGCTAGGACTCGTTTTTCGGCTCGGCGCCGCTCCGGAGTTGCGCGTCGTGGACTAAGCGTCGGGCCGAAGACGGTTGCACACCTTCGTCTGGGTGGGACGGTGCTGCCGTTCGTGCTTACCGCGGCGGTGCGGTCGGCATGGCTTTGTGCCTGCTCTGACGGCGGGGCTTTCTTTCATATCAACACCTTGCCATCCCAAGGAGCCATTTCGCGTGGGGACTGCCGATGGATGTTCGAGCGCCCGCACGGGCCCAACTACCATCCATGAGCGTGATCCCAGCGCTGAACCCTTATCCGTCAGTTGAGGTTAAGTCAGGACTGCGCCGCCCAGTGGCGTTCTGACGCTGCAGAGCCGGAGGGTCTTTCTCCTCCGGCTTCACCGGACGCCCCCGCGCTCGGCACGTACAGGTGCTACTCTGGCCGGCGACCGTATCTATCTGTCAGTATGGGCCGTATGGGACGCCCGGCGGGCGCCGGCCAACAGGTCTGTGGTGGTCAACGGTTCACATGCATCGTGAACGACACGAGAAACGGGCCGTCAAAGGAGTGTAGCTGTAGGTGAGCGACGAGAGGGCCAATCGGTAGGAGCGTGGTACAACCACCGAACAACGTGTTGGCGATGTCCTTGGGGGCCCTGTGGCACGTCCTTCCTGAGGTGGGGAGGCACCTACACGTTTGGCGCGCTAAGGCCGAGAAGATCCCCAGCCCCGATCTGCGGGCGCAGGCACTGATGAGTCTGCAGACCAAGGCCTTCCACTCCGCGGGCGGGGGGCTCTACGGCCTCTTGGCGGGTGAGCGCAGGGAGGAGGCCATCCGCTTCATCGTCGCCTACCAGACTATCAGCGACTACCTCGACAACCTATGCGACCGGAGCGTCTCCCTGGACCCCGACGACTTCCGTTTGCTCCATACCGCTATGCTCCATGCGCTTACACCGGAGTCGACGGCGGGATCGAGCCCAGTGAGCGCCCCTGAGGAGGAGGCGGACTGCTATTACCGACTGCGTGAAGAACAGGACGATGGCGGCTATCTGGCCACCCTCGTGGCGACCTGCCGGGGGGTGTTGAGCGACCTGCCGGATTACGGCGTGATCGCGCCTCATCTTCACGAGTTGGCTGCCTACTACTGCGACCTGCAGGTCTTCAAGCATATCCAACCCGACGAGCGGATACCGGTGATGCAGGCTTGGTTCGCGGATCACCGGGAGGCTCTGCCGCCGATGTCATGGTACGAGTTCTCGGCCTGCTCCGGGTCGACCTTGGGGATATTCGCGCTCGTAGCCTATGCTCTCGGCCAAGGCTGTGACGCCGCGCTTGCACGCGCTGTGAAAGAAGCGCATTTTCCCTGGGTTCAGGGCCTGCACATACTGTTGGATTACCTCATCGACCAGGCGGAAGATCGAGATGGTGGTGATCTGAACTTCTGCGCTTACTATCCCAACGAGGCTGAGATGGTGGCGCGTTTGTCATACTTCTATTCACAGGCGAACGCCGGTATCGCTGAGTTGCCCTATCCCGGTTTCCACCGTCTCATCAACCAGGGCCTGCTGGGTATCTACGGTTCCGATCCCAAGGTCAGGCGGCAGAAGCAGGTGGGTAGAGCGGTCCGTCGTCTGATGAGACGCGGAGGGGTTGCGTCCTGCTTTTTCTACCTGGGATGCCGGGCCTATCGGCGCCTGGCGCCTGAGGGAGTGCTGGGAAGGCCGTAAGAAACTTCAGTTCCGGGATCTTCGTCGGGATTGTGGGGATGCTGCTCCCAGGTCCGCCGGGAAACGTCCAAGGAGCAGCGCCTGGCGAGTATTGGGCTCCATTAGCCGGAGTGAGCGGGGAATATGGCTCCGCGCCCGAAATCGAGCCCAATCTGCTCTGCTATCATCGGGCTTCGATGTTCGGCGTAGTTGCGTACTCGCGACTGCCACGCTGCGGGCGAAGGTCCGGTCTAGGGGCGGCACCGCTTCCGGCCCGGCCGACTTTGACAACGAAGGAGAACCTTACACATGACCCCATACGAACACGTGTTCACACCTCTCCGCTTTGGTGCGGTCGAGGTCAAGAACCGTATCGCCACTTCTCCGATGCTGTCGTGTATGGCTACCCCCGACGGGTTTGTGACCCGCGAGATGATCGCTTTCTATCAGGCGTTCGCGCGGGGTGGTGCGGGTCTGGTGAACATCGGTGACAGCGGGGTCGACGGTGAGTTCGGCATCGGCCACTTCATGCAACTCAACCTGGGGAGTGACGCCGTCATAGGCGGGTTGAGCACCCTGGTGGAGGCGATCCAGAAGTATGGTGCGGTGGCTTCTGTGGAGATCAACCATACCGGTATGCTCGGTGTGCCGAGTGTCCTGGGTGGCAGAAACCCGATCGGACCTTCGTCCGCTGTCATCAGACACGAAAACGAGGAGGATCGGCCTCCGAGCGACCGGGTCATAACCGTCACCGAGATGGACCAGGGCCTCATTGACCAAGTCATCGACAATTTCGCCGCGGCCTGTTACCGCTGCCTACGGGCAGGATTCCGGACTGTGATGCTTCACGGTGCTCACGGCAACCTTCTCGCCCAGTTCGCCTCTCCTCGCACCAACAAGAGGACCGACAGGTACGGCGGCAGTCTGGAGAACCGGGCCCGTTTTGTCCTTGAGGTCCTGGACGCCGTCCGGGAAAAGGTGGGGGACCGTTTGGCCCTTGAATATCGGGTAAGCGCGGATGAAATCGCCGCCGGGGGGATGCACCTAGAGGAGACCATCGAGTTCCTCCGGCTGATCGCTCATCGGATAGACCTGGTGAATGTGTCGGTTGGTGGGATCTTCGACCCCGCCTGCGTGGTCTTCATGGCTCAGCCCACATATCTACCCCGTGCCTTCAACGTCCATCGTGCCGAGGCGATCAAGAAGGCCCTCGATCTCCCCGTGGTGGCGGTTGGTTCCATCCGAGATCTGGCTACAGCCGAAGAGATCATCGCAGGTGGTAGGGCCGACATGGTGGCCATGGGACGCGCTCACTTGGCCGATCCCGAGATCGTGAACAAGACCCGACGCGGCGAAAGGGATGACGTGCGGCCCTGTATTCGCTGCGGCCTATGCGGTGAGCGACCGGCCCGCTTCTTGCCGGTACGGTGTGCGGTCAATCCGGTGGCCGGCAGAGAAGTGGAGCATAGGTGCATCCCTGTTGCTTCTAAGAGAAAGAAGGTCGTGATCGCGGGAGGCGGGCCGGCCGGCATGCAGGCGGCCCTCACTGCGTCCTCACGGGGGCACGATGTCGTCCTGCTTGAGAGGGAGAAGTCGCTCGGCGGCTCACTTCGCTACGCGGCTGCCCCCGGGTTCAAAGCCGATATGCGCGAGTATCTGGACTGGCTCATCGGACAAACCCAGCGCTCCGGGGTCGAAATCAAGTTAGAGACCGAAGCAACTCCCAAGGCGGTTCACGCCCTCGAGCCGGACGTGCTTATCTCGGCCGTCGGTGCCAAACCCCTCATCCCCGATATCCCGGGGGTCGAAGGGGCCAACGTAGTGTGGGCCGGCCACGTGGAAACGGGGGCGGTCAAGACCGGTCGCTCTATCGTGGTGGCGGGGGCGGGCCTGACCGGGTGCGAGACGGCGCTGCAGTTGGCCCAGGAGGGCAAGGAGGTGGTCCTCATCGACATGCTACCCGAGGATCAGATCGCACGGGATACCAGCGACGCGGGCAGGATGGCGCTCTTGGACCTCCTGAAGCAGCACGGCGTTCAACTGAAGACGGAGGTCACCCTCACAGAGATCACCCCGACGGCTGCTGTGGTAGTGGACGCGTCGGGCGGGCGGATCGAATTGAACGCCGACTCGGTGGTGTTGGCCTTGGGCATGGAGGCCCTGTCGGCTGAGTCACGTGCGCTCCAGAAGTCGGCTCCCGAGAGCTACATCGTCGGCGACTGCAGTACGCCGCGCGACCTGATGGCGGCGATCCACGAGGGCTTCAATGTCGCGGTGGAGTTGTAGGACGCAGGCGCGCAGGGTCGGCAACCACGGTCTCTCGGCCGTCATCGACAGCGACCTTTGGGTCATCATCGCCCGCGATGGCCGGTCATCTTCGGCTGCGACGGGTCGGTCGTGCGCGGCCGCGATAGCCGGGTCTCCGGTCACGAT
>JAXGNF010000011.1:23021-47086 GCA_040768135.1 Thermoleophilia bacterium
CGGCTGCGACGGGTCGGTCGTGCGCGGCCGCGATAGCCGGGTCTCCGGTCACGATGGGCTGGTGGTCTCCGGTCACGATGGGCTGGTGGTCGGCGGTCACGATAGCCCGGCCTCCGGCAAACCCTATGCCCCGGCCCTCCCGGGCGCGGGTGGGCCGCTCCTCAGTGACTCCGGCCTCCTAGCCCTCGGCAGCGGGGAGACGGACCCGCTTCCCGACGTGACAGAGACCACAGGCCTGCCGACAGGCTACGCCGGGCAACTGGGAGTCATAGCCGTAGTGAAGGCATAACCGGCGTTCCTGCGCCCTCGAAAGACGCCGACCGGTCGTCGGGGCGGGTGCGCCCTCGATGTACGTTTTTGGGTACGGGAGCACCAGACGGTCGTCGGAGGATTCCACCTGTTCAACGGGCACCAGGACTCTGTTGCCGGTTTCGGTCTCGACGGGGAGCCAGGCGGTGCCGAATCTTGCGCCGAGATGCCCCTGGTCACTGATTATGCCGATCCTCCTGCCGTTGACGTCGTAGATATCCCGGCCGGTCCAATCAGGCGGCTCGTCGCCCCCACGTTCTGGCTGTCGGGCCTCCTCCGGGGCGTATCCGGCCTGCTCTTGCGTATGTTCAGTCTGCTCGATCATCACTCTGTCCTCGCGACTACCCTGCGTCTCCATAGGTTCCCTGCCACTTTACCCAGCAGAGCAGGAGAGTAACCGTGGAAGAGCCCTAGTGGGCTTGTGTTTTCCGTCCCCCCCAACGGCGACGCGGTATCCTTGATCGGCGGTGGCACGTTCTGGGCCGCCATCAGTCCCGGGCTCCTGCAGGTGCCGCGTAAGATCCGAGCACACTCGGTAGCAAGGTGGAGGTAAGGCATGTTCTATCCGGTCCACGTAGATCTCAGCGACAAGACCCGCGTCCAACAGGCAACGGTGGTCTTGAATCCGGCGGCGTCGAAGCGCCTCCTCGGTAAGGCGGTGGCGGCTCTTCCAGAGGTCCAGAAGGCCTACGCCAACGGCAGACTCTCAGTCTCGGGTGGTTCGACCAGTGTCTTTGTCCTCGAGGAGTTGACCGGGGAGAGAGTCGAAGCCTATCGATACTGCGCCGGTATGGTCGTCGACGGCGTGCTTAGCGCGAGTCAGGTTGAGGACCGGGTGCCTACGGCCTTTTTTGTGAGAGGCGAGAAGGTCGTTATGGAGACTCAATCTTTCTTCGACACCTTCGAAAAGGGCGACGTGGTCATCAAGGGTGCGAACGCCGTCGATCCCCAGGGCAACGTAGGCGTCCTGGCTGCAAACAACCAAGGGGGGACCGTCGGCAGCATCCTAAGCTTTCTGGCGGTGCGGGGAATACCTCTCATCGCTCCGGTGGGACTGGAGAAGTCCATAGCCTCGGTAGCCGAAGCGGTCAATGGCTGGGGCCAACTCACCCTTTCTAAGAGCATGGGGCTCACAGTGTGGCTGTATCCTGTTACTTCTGCCTTGGTAGTGACCGAGATCCAGGCTTTGGGAATCCTTGCCGGGGTCAAAGCTCGGCATATAGCCGGTGGAGGGATCGCGGGGAGTGAGGGCGCGGTGGTGCTGTTGCTCGAAGGCTACGAGGACAATCTGAATAAGGCGTGGGATATAGTCCAGTCGGTCAAGGACGAGCCCCAGATCAAGGTACCACGTCACAAATTGAGTTGAATTACCGCTACATTGCCGTTGGAGCGGGTGCGCCCGGAAGGCACGTTTTTTGTGATCAGACGGGGGACGCGGTCACACTACGGATGCGGAGGGATTGTCTCGGGGCCGCTGATCAGGTGAACGATCAGGACTCTAGGGAGACCGGTTCAGGTGGGCCGGCATCGGGGAGCGGTTCCAGGGTCGGGGTCTCCTTCACCCAGTGGACGGTGCGTTTGTTTGACCAAATGATAGAGAAAGTGCCCTGTTCGTCGGTCTGCAACACTTCCGCTGTGAAGCGCTCGCCTTCCCGAAAGAGCTCACGGGGCACACGGAAGTTTAGGATTGTGTCGGTACTCGTGTCTGAGGGCCACGCACTCTCACGCCCGATGAATCCTCCGACCGTGTAGCGGAACGTAATCCGTCTGTGGCCCGCGTCTCCGAGGGCCCTCACGGGCGTTCGAACCAATACGAAGCCCTTGTCATTCGAGACCCTACAGGTCTCGGGTCCGTTCTCTTCTATTCTCACGATCACCTCGGGACTCTAATGCGTTGATGGCTCTTATCGTATCAGGAGTTGCCTGAACCGTACCGCGATGGGGGATGCTTTGGCCGGTGTGTTGCGGAGCGATTATGGTAGATGTGCAAGAAGGAAGAGCCGCGGACATGGTTGGTCTCGGCCGGCCCTGGTATCTTTGTCTTAGACATTTCAGGAGCGGGTTACTCCTTGACTAAGCTGAGCAAGGCCGAGAAGCGTAAGCGTGGCCGTCGCCGGTTGCGCATCCTCATAGCAGCCTCCACGGTAGTGGCTGTGCTGCTGCTTGGGCTATTGATTGATTCCGCTCTCTATTACGGCAAGGTGCACGCAGGGGTGAGCGTAGCCGGTCAAAGTATGAGCGGGCTGACCCGGGATGAGGCCAAGGCGGCCATCACCCGTTCGGTGGATCGCGCTGCTCAGAACCCCATTACCCTGACAAGCGGGCAGAAATCTTGGTCCGTCATGCCTGCGGACGTCGGGACGAAGATCGATGTAGGGCTAGCAGTCTCCCAGGCCATGGATGTAACCCGTCGGAGCAACTTCTTGGTTGACGGGTTTCGCCGTTTCATCCTCTACTTCACGGACAAAGACATACCTCTCAAGGGCACAGTAGACGGTGTCTTGATGAACGAGGTGGTGGCCAATATCGCCCGCGAGATCGATATTCCTCCCGTCGATCCCGGTCTCGCCATCGACGGCACCGAGATCAAGATAATCGAGGGCAAGAGCGGGCTGGTTGTCGATCGAGCCAAGCTGCGCGAAGAGTTGAAGGCTCTTCTCTTCACCCTCCACACCACTGAACTCAAAGTGCCAACAGTGGTTGAAGAGCCTTCGATGACCGTAGAAGACAATCGACGGGCGATCATCCAGGCCAAGACCATGATCGCGACGCCGGTGAAGCTGACCTTCGGCGAACAGGCGTGGACTCTGTCACCAGAGCAGATTGCCGAGTTCATGGAGTTCAAGTCGGTGAGTGAGGGCGGTGTGGCGACTCTGACCCCGTATCTGTCGGTGGAGAGAATGGGGGGACTGCTTGACAAAGTGGCCAAGGCGGTGGCTAAGAATCCGGTTAACGCCACTTTTACCAGCGACGGCACGAAAGCCTGGGTGGTCCCTGGGGTCAACGGCCGGTCGCTCGACCGGGAAGCAACGGCCGAGGCCCTTACCGAGGCGGCGCTGAGGAGCGCCGACCGCACGGCTGAGGTCGTGGTCAAGGTCGTGGAGCCCAAACTAAGCACCAAGAAGGCAGAAGCCATGGGTGTGAAGGACGTTCTCGGTACTTTCACCACCGAGTGGGTGGGGACGGCCGACCGGCAGACCAACGTACGCATTACCACCAAGTATGCCAGCGATGTTCTGTTGGCTCCCGGGGAAGTTTACAACTTCGATAAACAAATAGGTCCTCGCACCGAGGAGCGGGGTTACAAGCTCGCCCCGGGCATAATACGGGGGGAGCTCGAGGACCAGCTGGGCGGGGGCATCTGCCAGGTGTCGACCACTCTGTTCAACGCAGCTTTTTTTGCAGGCTTGGAGATCCTCGAGCGCAAGAACCACTCGATGTATATATCGCATTATCCCAAGGGCCGTGACGCGACCGTCAGCGCGGGAGGGCCCAATATGCGCTTTCGCAACGATACCTCGCACCACATCTTGATTAGGGGAAGCTCCAACGGGGTGAGGACCAAGTTCACTATCTACGGTACCAACGAGGGCCGTACAGTGTCGTACACCACTTCTGATTTCTACGACATCGTCGAGCAGACCGAGGTGACCACTCCGAACACCTCCCTATTGACCGGCACCACACTTATCAAGAACCCGGGGCAGGGGGGTCGCTCGGTGAAGGTGGTACGCACGGTCAAGTCGGCGAACGGCAAGGTGATCCACAAAGACACATTCGTCAGCATCTGGCGCATGATGCCGCGCCAAGTCGAGGTTGGCACGGGGACGACTACCACGACCACTGTGCCTCCTTCCTCCACTACTACTGTGCAGAGCTCGTCCGGCACGACAAAGCCGAAGTCGCCCAGTACGACAAAATCCACGGGCGGGGTCAGCACCGAGTTCTGATATAAGGACGCGGACGTCTTGAAAAGTGGTGCCGCGGTGACGAAATAGCTCAGGCCCTGCAGGCAGGTGGCTGAGTGTGTGCAGATAGATCTCTATATGATGGGTCACTGTCCGATCGGCCTTTCGGGGGCAGGCTGTCGGTCCCGGCGCCCTCTACTCTCGCCGAGGCGATCTTAACGGAGGGTGGCCGAGTCACCTTTGCCCGCTTCATGGAGTTGGCTTTAACCCACCCCACTCTGGGCTACTACAGTCGGACAGACCGGCTGTTGGGGCGCGGAGGAGACTTCAGTACTGCTCCTGCTCTCTTGCCCTTTTTCAACAAGACGGTGGCCCGGTTGGCCACCGAGTTGGTGGACGCCTCGATGGCCCTCACGGGGCCCGCGGGATCCGCGGGGTCCGCGGGAACTCCCTTTGACCGTCAGAGCGTAGTGGAATTAGGCGGCGGAGAAGGTCATCTGGCTGGGGAGATACTGCGGTTCTGGGAGCAGATGCGACCGGACCTACGAGGGAGACTGAGTTACCGCATCGTGGAGGTCGGAGCGGGTCTCCGGAGACGGCAGTCGGCGGCCCTCGACCGCCTGGCGGCCGCCGGCTGGGACGTGGGCTGGGGGCGCGATCTCGAGGAAGCCTGTGCCGGCACCGTGCCGGCGGTGATAATCGGCAATGAGTTCTTAGACGCGCTCCCAGTGCACCTCATAGATGTCAAAGAGAAGAACATGCGCGAAGCCTACGTCGAAGCGAGAGAAGCCGGTCTGGTACAGATCTGGGGGGACCCATCTGACCAGGCCGTGGCGGAGGTGGACTTGCTCTTCGGTACGCTCGATCCGCGGCGTTTGGAATCATTCACCGAGGACGGGATCCTTGAGATCTCTCCTGGGCTTGGTGACCTCTTCCGCCAAGTGGCGGAACTTATGCTGGCCGGGAGTCTCGTGAGTATCGATTATGGGTGGTGGTTCTCGGGGACGGACACGGTCTCAAGGACTGCCTGCGGGCGCCAAGCGTGGAAGCCGGAACGGACCACTCAACGCCGGCGCACCATCCGAGGCTACTTCAAACACCAGGTGGTTGCAGACCCGCTCGCTCGGGCGGGCCGTCAGGACCTCACCGCCGATGTTGATTTCAGCGCCCTCGACCTTCACGGGCAACTGGAGGGCTTTGAGACCGTACTCTTCACCACCTTGTCGGCATTCCTGCGCGCAGGAGGAGCCGTCGACGAACTGAAGGCCTTCCGGGACGGGACTGCTGAGGCCGTGGCTGATGGGTTGGAGGCCGACAGGCAGGCGACCGTGTTGACCAACCTGCTAGATGAACAAGACTGGGGTGGCGCCTACAAGGTGATGGTGCAGGTTAGGGGGTAAGACCAGGCCGGAGCAGAAGACGGTGGCCTAGCTATATTGCAACTAACCGTGCAATCTGACTATGATGCAATATCACTCGCATATTGTGCTCAGACCCCGGTCCGGCTCTGCCTGAGGGGCGCATCAGATGAGACGTTTGTCGAAACTTCTTCTGCATAGGTCGCCATCAAGCGTCTGAAGATCCGATCAGAGGCTCCGCCGGTGATGAAATGGTCGACTCCCATAAGCCGGGCGACGTCCTCCCCCCAAGCGTGCAGCAGCACACTCCACGCGACATCAGAGGAGTCGACATCGTCGCGGATGGTCCCGTGGCGCTTTCCCTCTTCCGCCAATCCCATCAGATAAAGAAAGTCCTTCTGCTGCCGCTCTGTGATCAGGCGGGCCAGGTGGGTCTCTTGGTTGGATGCGATCAGCTGGAAGAAGGGACGTACAAACGTGTTGTACTCAGACAAGGCCCAGGACGAATGCGCTTTGCCCATCTCCAGAAGCCGGGTGGGTACGTCCAAAGCCGAAGCCTGGGTCATCCAGGCTGAAGAGCGTTCGCCCCAAGCCTCAAGGGCGGCTTCGAGTACGGCCTCACGATTTGGGAAGTGCTGATAGAGTGCGCCCCGCGCTATGCCGATTGCCGCGGCGATTCGCGACACGGTAGTTCCTCGGACACCGTACTTGCCGAGAAGTTGCACGGTTGCCTCCACGATCTCGCGTCGTCGCTCGTCTTTAGTTTTGCGCACGTACTTCCTACGGTGTATGCGGGGGGCGTTCATCGGCACTCGGGCTCGCCTCCTCAGCAGGTGTTGGCCCCTTCATCATTGACAGAGGCCGGGGCGCGGTGATACGTTGTTGAACGCTTGTTCAGCTTAGCCTATCCAACCGGCGAGGGCAACTGTGAAGGAGTAGTCCGATGGTCGAGGTCCCCAAAACGTGCAAAGCCGCCGTGCTTGTCGAGTACGGTAGACCCCTCGAGATCCAAGAGGTGCCGGTCCCCGAAGTGGAGCCACGCGGCATTCTTGTGAAGGTGGAGATGGCCGGTATCTGTGGTACCGACGTGCACCAACAGAGGGGTGAGCTCACCATCAAGAGCCCTCTGCCGAATATCCAGGGCCACGAGACCATCGGGCGTATCGTGAAACTGGGGGAAGGTCGGACCATCGATGCGGCTGGAGAACCTCTGGCCGTAGGCGATCGGATCATGTGGGCCCATGCCGACTGCGGCGAATGTTATTGGTGCCAAATCGAGCGTGACCCCGTGCTTTGTGCGAAACGGTCTGGGTACGGTTGGGCTCCACCCAGTGCGCTGCGGGGCGGCTTCGCCGAGTACGAGATGGTCAGCCCTCAGACCAACGTGGTCAGGGTCCCCGACGGACTCACAGAGGAGGAGGCCGTGGGTGTGGGTTGTGCCTTCCGGTCGGTGGTCGGCGGTTATGAGCGATTCGGCAAGGTAGGGTTGATGGAGGATTTCGTCATCCAGGGATGCGGTCCCATTGGGCTCTATTCCACCGTTGTCGCCCGAGAGAGCGGCGCCCGCACCATCATTGTGGTAGGAGCTCCACAAAACCGGCTGGACCTCGCTCTGCGCTGGGGCGCCGATCACGTGATCAACATTGACGAGGTCAAGGACCCTGACGAACGCAGGCGGGTGATCTTGGACCTGACTCAAGGGAGGGGCCCGCACAACGTGGTCGAAGCCGCTGGGGCGCCGGTCGCGGTTGCAGAGGGCCTGGAGATCATCATGAAAGGTGGCCGTTATCTGATCCTGGGTCAGACCTCAGCCGCGGCCACGCCCATCGTGGTCAGCCGCATCAACGAGAAAGGCCTCACCATCGTGGGCAGCGTGTCGGCGCATGTCGTACATTTCTATACCGCTCTGCAGTTCATCAAGAAGAACCGGGAGAAGTACCCGTTTGCGGACATCGTCAGCGGCAGATATCAGCTGGAAGACGTCAACGAGGCTCTGGCCAACATGGCCTCCGGCAAGGAGATCAAGCCGGTCATCGACAACCGGGATCGGTGAGCGGCCGCCGGCATGGCGGACGGTGGATACGACGTCTCGGCCGCCCGGCTTCGTTGCCGGCCAACGATCGTAGCGGGACTTCACGAGCGGTAGGTCTTAAGGAGGGATGAGGTGACGTTCAAGCCTTTTCTCAGGCCGAACAAGGTTCTAGTGGCGTTGGAGGAAGGGGATACGCCGCTGGGTATGCAGATGTATACACACGATCCCGACCTGGTCGAGATCGTCGGATATGCGGGCTTCGACTTTGTGATGCTCGACATGGAGCACAACCGCACCAATCCGGAGACTATGATAGCTCTCATCCGGGCGGCGGAGGTCTCAGGTCTCACCCCACTTGTGAGGGTTGGGGCCAACGATCGCCTTCTCATCCGCGCGGCCGTGGAGTCTGGAGCCCAAGGAATCGTGGTTCCGCACGTGAAGACCGCCGAGGAAGCCAAGGCCGCCGTTGAGGCCTCTCACTATCCACCGGAGGGTTCGTGCGGCATCTGCCCGGCCATCCGTGCCTCCGGCTACTCGCAGGACAACTGGGAAGAGTATATGGCGGCCTCGAACCGTCAGGTCATGTGCATCCCTCTGCTTGAGGACGTGGAGGCCATCGACAATGCAGAGGAGATCATCTCCGTGCTCAAACCGGGGCGTGACGCCGTGGGGGTGGGGGGAGCCGATATCGCCAACGCACTCCTCAAGGAACCCGGCGAGAAGGTGCAGTGGGCCCATCCCTATCTGAGAGAAGCAAATCAGAAGGTCAAGCGTATCTGCGAAGAGAAAGGCATTCCCATCATGGGCATGGCCTTCCCCACTTCGGACAAGGCAGGGGTGGAAGCAGCCAAAGCCAACGGCGTGAAGATCGTCATCTTCTACCCCGACAGCCACATCTGGATGCAGGCTTGTCGCACCATTATCGAAGATATCAGGGGTTGAATGGCCGGAGGGTGAGTGGTCAGAAGGCAAGTGGTTTCGGAGACGATGGGCAGGGGCGACCGGTAGGCCACCGGATGCGCTGGGAGCGATAGCAGAGGCGGGCGGGGTCCGTTGAAGGTTGCCGCTGGGGTTGGTGAACTCGACGAGAGGGGTGGTGGTATTGAAGCTGTATGTCTTTGACGGGGGTCGCGCTCATCTCCCCGACATGAACCATCTGACCCCCGATCGGAACGTAGGAAGACCCGTCACAATCCCCATCCTGACGTTTCTGATCGCACACCCCAAGGGGTTGGTGGTCTTCGATACGGGAGTCGACACCGATGTGCTCGGAGATCCCTATCTCGATGCAGACCCAGAGTGCCGCATAGACAGGCAGATACGACGGGTCGGTTACGAGCCGGCAGACGTCGCCTACGTGCTCCTCTCCCATTTACATATGGACCACATTGGCTGCGCGGGTCTGTTCCCGCAGGCTACGTTTGTGGTGAGAAGGTCGGAGCTTAGAGCAGCTTGGTGGCCGGACGCCTACGAGCATGGCTACGATTTCAACGCACTTCTTAAGATGCGCCACTTCACCTATTTGCAACTACCCGACGACGAGGCTTTCGACCTATTTCTGGACGGGTCGATAGTCTGCATCGACACGAAGGGGCACACTGAGGGGCACCAATCGGTGATTGTGGACCTACCACATTCCGGGAGGGTGGTGTTGGCAGGGGATGCCGCCCAGGTCGAGGAGAACCTCTCCGACAGTGTGCCTCCTGGGATGTCATGGAGTAGCCAACGAGCCGTGCAGTCGATCACGAAGCTGCGGCACATGCAGAATCAGGGAGCGTTGGTGATTCTAGGACACGAACTCTCAGCTTTGGAGAGCCTGAAGCTGGCACCTGATTACTACGACTGACTTTCAGGGAGGCGGCAACCGCGCGTTCATCTGTGTTGACGCTCTCGCGTCTAATGTGGCCGCTCGGCACTCAGTCTGGCGAAGGCCTGTGTCAACTGTTCATAGGTCTGGTCAAGCGACTGGGGTATGACCCGTACGTCGGCCAAGACCGGCATGAAATTGGTATCGCCCGACCACCGGGGCACCAAGTGCAGGTGGAGGTGGTCTTTGACCCCCGCTCCGGCCGCCGCGCCCAGATTGAATCCCAGGTTGAGACCATCAGGATGAAACATCAGCTTCAAGGCACGGACACAGTATTGAGCCAGGCCCATCATCTCGCCGAGCGTCTCAGGGGGAAGCTCCTCGAATTCGGCAATGTGGGCGAAGGGGGCGACCATAGCGTGCCCGTTGTTATAGGGGTAGGCATTAAGGATTACGTAGGCCCGCTCGCCGCGATGGACTATGTATGTGCCTCGATCGTCGTTCTCTTGGGGCTTATCGCAGAAGATGCAGCCCTGGGGCTTCTCCTGGGTGACGTATTGCAGCCGCCAAGGCGCCCAAAGCCGTTCCATGCGGCCTCCTTTCGCTTAACACGGCGGGAATAGGGTGGTTGTAACGTGGGCGTGCTGATGCCGGACTCCGCACGCGACTCGGACCGCGGCCCCACGCGCGACCTCGGTAGAGGCCTCCGCCCGCAGCATCCTTGTCGTAACCGGTGCTCAGCGGTTGCAATCTCCCGATGCCTCGGGCTGGTAGAGCATTCTGGTGACCTTCAGGCGTCGTACGCCTGCCGGGACCTCACACTCGAACTCGTCGCCGACCCGGAAACCAAGAGCTGCCGTCCCCACAGGCGCAAGCACAGAGAGCCCCTCCGGTGTGGTATCCGTCTCCTCAGGGAAGACCATGGTGTATACCTCAGTCTTACCCGTCTCGAGGTCGACCAGCTCGAAGGTTGAGTGCATGGTGATGACGTCGGCGGGTATGGAGGCCGATTCGACTACCTGGGCCTGGTCGAGTTCGGTCTGTAACTTAGCCAGGTGTTGGCCGCTACCGGCGCGTGCTCTCTGTCTGCGCATGGCATCGACCAGCCGCTCAAGATCAAGTTGGGTGATCCAGATGGTTCTTAGGTTCATAGAGCCGGAGCCCTCCCTTCGGTCGAAGTGAATATGATCGGCGTGTCCTGAGGCGGGTTCAGCTTCTTTCGCTCATCAAGCTGCTCAGTGCGCCGAGACTTTCTTTCGCATCTCCCCACAGCAGTATCGAACCGCCGTACTCATACAAGGGATTGTCGACCCCCGAGTAGCCCGGTTTGCTGTCGTAATTGCAGACTACGACCGTCTGCGCGTCCATTGCGCGGAGTATCGGCATGCCCGATATAGGGGTGCCTTCTGTCTCGATAGCGGCTGGATTGACGACATCACAGGCCCCGACGACCAGAGCGAGATCGGCATCTTTGAATTCAGGGTTGATCTGATCCATCTCCACCAAGCGATCGTAGGGGACATCGGCTTCGGCCAGTAGAACGTTCATATGACCCGGCATGCGACCGGCGACCGGGTGGATCGCGTATTTGACGTCGGTGCCGTTCTCCTCCAGCTTCCTGGCCAGTGACACGAGCTCGAACTGAGCCTGGGCAACGGCCATGCCGTAGCCCGGCACGATGATTGCCTTGTGCGCCTTCTTGAGCGCGTCCGCAGCGGCGGCGAGTGGGTCAACGGGTTCGGTGGTCTCAGATGCGGTGGCCACCCGCGCGTCGACATCCGATGTCTCGGCGGCGGAGGCAGACTCCGACACGCCGTCCACCGGGGTCGGCCACATTTTTGTGCTCCCAGCCGTCCGGCCCGAGTGGGTGCCGGTGAAGACGTGAACCAGGTTGCGGTTCATTGCCCTGCACATCACCTGAGTAAGCACACTGCCTGATGCGGCTACGGTGGCGCCTGCTGCAACCAGCAGATAGCTGCCCAGTATGATGCCGCAGAAGGCGGCAGCGAAACCTGCGGTCGCGTTGAGCGTGGAGATGAGCACCGGCATATCCGCGCCTCCGATGCGGATGGAGGCCACCACGCCCACAGCAGTCGCCATAAGAATAGCGAGGGCCAACAGGATCACCAAGCGTGCGCCCGAAGCAAACCCGGCGACTACCGCCAGAGCTATGGCGGCCAATACGAGGACTAGGAGGATCCCACTGTGGCCGCGAAGGACGGTCGGTTTTGACGGTAACAAATTAGCCAGCTTGGCGCTGGCAATCAGGCTGGCGGAGAAAGTGCCTGCCCCTATCAGTAGTCCTATGAGTCCGGATACCTCCGGCAGGGTCCCGATGACGGCGGCGGATCCTCGCCACAACTCAACAAACGAGACCAAGAACGCGGCCATGCCTCCGGCTCCGTGCTGGAAGGCGATCATGGCCGGTATCTGGATCATGTTGACACGCAGAGCTACACCCAGTCCTACGAAAGACCCTACCACGAGAGCCACGGTGATGAGCTCCGGCCGGTTGATCTCCATGCGGACGAGCACCGCGGCGATCGCGCAAGCCATCGCCAGGGAGGCCGTCCATGTTCCCCGCCGGGCATTGGGGGGCGTGCGGAAGAGCCCGATGCCCACAATGAGCACGACGATTATGACTGCGTCGATCACCAGGTAGGGGGTGCTTACAGCCATTTGGGATCAGCCCTTCCTAAAGAAACGCAGCATCCGGACGGTGATGGCCAGTCCGCCGACTACGTTGAATATTGCGAAGATGATTGCAGCCGTACCGATGACCGCTTCGGCTACGGTGGGGCGAGACCCGAAGAGTAGGAGGGCTCCCAGCACCGTGACGGCCGAGATGGCGTTGGTCAGCGACATAAGAGGGGTATGAAGCAACTGAGGCACTCGGGTGATCAGCAGATACCCAAGCAGCAAAGCGCCCACGAAGACCCCCACGAGGACGATAAGCTCTGTCATGATGTGTTCCTCGGTTTCTCGTCGTAGTCCGGCGTGAGCTAGACGAGGCCCATGGCCTTGCGGGCCCCAGCGTGGACTATCTGTCCCTGGTGCGTGACCAGGGTGGCCTTGACTATGTCGTCGTCCCAGTTGATGCTGCCGTTTTGGAACAGGTTGTTGACGTAGTGGAGCAGGTTGTTGGCGTAAAGCCATGATGCATGGATCGGCACGCTACCGGGGATGTTCTGGACTGCACTGATAGTTACATCCCCGTGGGTCGCCACCTCTCCCGGCCGGCTGATCGTGCAGTTGCCGCCCTGGTCGATGGCTACGTCCACGATCACAGAACCAGGAGCCATCGATTCCACCATCGTTTGGTCCACGAGGAGCGGCGCAACTTCGCCCGGCACCAGAGCACTCAGAATGGCTACGTCCATCTGGGGTAGGAGGGACCGCAGGAGTTCGCGTTCTTTTTCGAGCCAGTCTGAGGGTAGCGCCTTCGCATAGCCGCCCTCTCCTAGGGCCAAGTCCTCAGGCACCTCGAACCCGTCCACGGTGGCGCCCAGACTCTGGGCCGCTTCACGGGCTTCGGGGCGGATATCTACGCACGAGACGGTCGCCCCTAATCTCTTGGCGGTGGCGATGGCCTGAAGGCCTACCACTCCAGCCCCCACCGTGAGGAACTTCGCCGGTTTGACCATCCCGATGGCCGTGCCAATCATGGGCACGAACTTGCCGAGATGGTTGGCGGCCATCAACACCGACTTGTAGCCGGTCACCGTGCTCATGGAAGTGAGGGCGTCCATCCTTTGGGCACGTGATGTGCGGGGGACGCTGTCCATGGTGAACGAGGTGATGTTGCGCTCGGCCAAAGTCCTCACCAGCTCGTGGTTAGAGGGGGCGGCCGGATGCAAGAACGTCACAAGTATCGATCCGGGCTTCAGAAGCTGGGCCTCGTGCTCTCCGACGGCGTCGTTGAAGTGTGGTTGTTTCACTTTCAAAATCACGTCGGCTTTGTTGTATAGAGCTACGACGTCCGCGAACACTTCAGCGCCGGCCTCTGCGTATGCTTCGTCGGCAGCGAAACTGCCCCTTCCCGCTCCTGCTTCCACTCCGATGGTGAAACCGGACTGGACCATACTCTGGACGGTGTCGGGCAGGGCGGCGACCCTGCGTTCGCCCGGCAGGGTCTCCCGGGGGATACCGATGAACATCGTTGCTGCTCCTTTGCTCGTGCGGATCTGAAGGGCTATGAAGTCGACACGGCTCTATTGTAGGCGACACACACCGTTTCGTGGAGGTGGACGGTCTCTTCGGGGCCGAAAGGGGTCGGAGGCCTTCGAGGTCGCCGCTTCGGGGCCGGTACTCGGTTTGGAACCGCTAGTCTCCATTTCTGATCCTTTCAGCGGATTTGAGCTAAACGACTATTGGGACTCCCGGCGGCTACGGGAGATCCGGTATGGATCAGCGCTTGTCTGGGTCGAAGTCGGTGGTTGTTGCAAATCCAGGAGCGAACATGATGTGCCCAAACATGATCGGCCGATCCACTCTCTTGAAGTTAAGCGGGCAGTGCGGCAGATCCTTGGGGATGTATACCCAGGTGGTGCTGTCTATGGTGTAGACTTCGGCGTCATCACCCGCGCCGATGACAAGCTCGACCTCTGCCCCGAATTCCGTGAAATCCATAGGATTTCCGCCGATGAAATAGAGGTACTCGGCGCAGTTGTGAGCGTGAGGTTCCTTGATCATGAGGAATGGCCGGTATATGGGGCGCAGCACCTGGGTGAAGGGCTCGTCCCATCCAGGTGCCATGCCTTTCTGGTTGATACCGATGTAGACAGGAGCATCAGGGTCCGGATTGGCCGGGTTAGGGATGCCCCAGGGTTGTCTCTGGATCAGCCTATCGTATTTCTTGCTGGACATCTGCGCCTCCATCGTCCGAAAACTCATCTATCTCATGAAAGCATACAATCCAGCCGCGAAGGACGTGCTCCGATTGGATTCTGCCGTCCGGCGCCTGGCTCCGCACCCGGGCTATGCGTTATCATCAATGTCGCAGACAGTTGGTAGATGAGTGTCACCTCAGGGAGGTCTTGAAACCATGCCCCAGGCGCCGGAAGTCACCGCCAGCGAGCCCGTCGCGGCTCTTACCGACAGGTACGGGGGCCCCGAACCTGCTGAGGTATTGGCCCGTCTTCAACAACCCGACATGGCCGACATCAAAGCCGTCGTCTCTTGGCGGGGTGTCGTGGTGAACGGCGACGTTTGTCTGGTCGACCTTGCTCTGAGATACATCCGCCTGATTCAAGAGGAATCCTGTGGCCGTTGTGGGCCGTGCCGCATAGGCGTGGACGTGATGCGTGAGTTGCTCGAGAAGTTGGCCGCCGGTGACGTGGGTGATAAGGGCGAGGGTGACATGGTTGCCCAGATCCGGTATCTGGCCGAGTCTATCGATGACTCCGCGTGGTGTGGCATCGCCAACACCATCCGTGATCCGATCCTTGCCATCCTCGACTTGGGTGAAGAACACTTCGCCGCTCATGCTGCGGGGGCCACCTGCGAACCTGAGACCACCTGTGGGTGGGTGGCGGCTCCGTGTCGCTCAAGCTGCCCGTCGACTGTAGACTGCCCCTCCTACATCTTCCAAGCGCTCGAAGAACACCCACATCTGGCCACCACTATCGTCAAACGTGACAACCCACTTCCGGCGATCATTGGTCGTACCTGTCCCCATCCCTGCGAGACCAACTGTACCCTGGTCCAGGTCGGTCAGCCGATCGCGATCAACAACATCAAGCGTTGGTGCGCCGACCGAGCCGAAGATCTAGTGGACGACCGTTGCGCGTCGGGTTGCCTCGATGATCCTACCGCCGGTGCCACCCCTGACGTTGTGGAGGCTGCAGGGGGCGCGGCTCTCATTGCGGGTGGTCCGCACGAAGTCAGCGAGTTGACCACCGCCCAGCTCAGCCAGCGGCCGGTCGAAGTCACGTGTCGCCTCGATGATAAACAAGCTGCCTGCGGCAGGAAGGTGGCGATAATTGGAGCAGGTCCGGCCGGGCTTTCCGCGGGGTACTTCCTAGCCCGCCGTGGTTACCGCCCGGTCATTTTCGAAGACCTACCTGTGCCGGGCGGCATGGTGCATGTGGGGATACCCGAGTACCGCCTGCCCCGTCATGTGATCTACCGCGAAGCAGAGCTCATCCAGCAAGAGGGGGTCGAGATCCGGTACAACACTCGCGTCGGGCGGGACATCTCCTGGGAGGAGCTTGAGAAGGAGTTCGAAGCGACCTTCGTAGCGATTGGAGCCCACTTGGGCCGTCCGCTGGGCATCCCCGGCGAAGACCTGCCCGGAGCTCTGGATGCCATCGACTTCCTACGCCAAGTGGCTTTGCACCAACCGGTTGACATCGGGGACGACGTGCTCGTGCTGGGCGGAGGTAACTCGGCCATGGACGCGGCCCGTACTGCTCTGCGTCTGGGGGCGAAAAGCGTGCAGGTGGTATACCGCCGCACCAAGAACGAGATGCCGGCCAATGCCTGGGAGATCGAAGAGGCTGAGGAAGAAGGCGTGATCTTTCATTACTTGGCGGCACCGGTCGCGTGCGAGGGCCAAGAAGGGGTATCTGGGCTGGTGTGCCGACAGATGGAATTGGGCGAGCCGGACGAGAGCGGCCGACGGAGGCCGGTGCCCACCGACATGGCTCCCTTCGTGCTCACCGCTTCCAGCGTTATATACGCGGTGGGCCAGAGACCGGATTTTGAGCCCTTTGAAGGGGATGAGCAGATTCAACTCAACAAGTACGGCTACATGGAGGTAGATCCCTATACCCTTATGACTACTAAGCCGGGCGTATTCGTGGGAGGCGACGCTGTCAGCGGGGGCGGTACGGTGATCGAGGCCATCAATGCCGGCAAGGTCGCGGCTAAGTATATTGACAAGTATCTGCGCGGCGAACCGGTGGTAGAGGACGCCGAGGACAAGATCCGGCGTCTGGCCGTCTTTTTAGGGGCGGAGAAGAGCTGGGAGAAGCTGGCCGATACGGTTGACTACGGCACCCGCGTGAATATGCCTATGCGGTCTGTCGAGGAACGGATCAAGGACTTCGAAGCCGTGGAACTGGGATACTCTCTGGAGCAGGTGACCGCCGAAGCGGACCGCTGTCTCAGGTGTCATAGACCGATCTTGCTGGCCACTTAGGAGAGAGGCGGGTCCCTGCCCTCCGTCTCATCCTCGTTCTCGCACTCCTCGTTTTTGCTGCGACGCAGCGACGAGGAATAGAGAGCCGCAAGTCGACCGAATAGAAAAGGCCGACCATGCGCCGTGGGCGCTATAGACACGATTAGACCGGTGGCATCAAGGTAGGCGGCGGGGCAGGTTCGCTTGTCCTCGCCTTGGCCGACGTCAGTAGACCCGGGCCCATCATCCGGCAATGGCTTCGAACGGTGCCCTACGCGCGTGTCGTCAGGTATCACGCTTCAACTACCCCTTCTGGATACCCACCTGCGCCGGGTGGGGGCGCAGGCAGGAGTTGCTCTTGCCTTCGGTAGCCCGGCTGCCATAGCGTACGTATACGCTTTAGGCCCGTAGCTTTGCGCCCCCCGGTTTCCCGAGGTTGGCCTTTGTCGGAGCAGTTGATGTTCTGTTTTTTCTTTCTGCTTTCCGGCGCCTCCGCCGTTGGATAAGCATTACTTTGGTCGATGAAGAGATTATCGGCAGAGCAAGAGTGATCCCTTAGCAGTCCTCCGACCCGCTCCTCGCAGGGCCCGACTCCCGCGGGCCAGAGTTGGACCATTCTGCCTTTCTCCCAGGTTCGGTAGGGTTCCCGCGAGCAAAAAAGCCAATTCACCGGTGGGGGCTGATCGGAACTACACACACGACACCCCGCACAGAAAGTGCGGGGTGAGGCCTAGCTCCTGATTGGTCACTCCTAGTGCCAGAGAGTGAGTCCCGTCTGTGGGTCCATCCTTCGTATGACATTAGGCCCGACCAGGGTGGTCAACATGATCTCCAGATTGAAGACCAACGTCCCATCGGCCAGATGGCCTCCGTAGCAACGACCCTCGCGGTCGGCCAAAGCGATGTGGACGTGCACAATGGGCTCGCCGTTCAGAAGCGAAACATTGCCCCACATCCCAGCCACCTCAAGTTTCTGGTCGAGCTCAAGGTCGATCCACTTCTGCACGGGTTGGTCGTAATAGCGGATGTTGGCCTTAGAAACGGCTCCCACTCCGGAAAGCCAGGCAAGATTGATGTGGTTGGCAAGCACGTATTTCTGGAGTTCCTTGAGTAGGTCGCTCCCATAATCGGGCTTAAGTATGTGGACCCGGCCAATCGATGCCTGTACGTCGAACATCAGCCATCACCTCGCGTGGTCTTCGCTGTTCTTCAGTCGTCCCATTTGAACTCAGGGGCTATGCGCTGATCCCAGATCTCCTCTGTTGCATCCTCGAGGGCCCGCATCTCAGCTTGGGTCATCTCGGTGATTAGGGCGGACGGATCACTGAGCAGGCGCACCTCAAGCTCGGAAGCATCCAACCTGCCGTCGTCGTTGATAAGGGCGTTCGGCTCTCTGAAGTAGTAGGCGAGCTCTTCCAAGTCCATCCCCTCTCGATGAAGGGTCACCCGCCCCTGGGTGGGGGGAAGGTCGCGGCGTAGGTCAATGAGGTACTGATACCAGACTATGTCCCACGCGACGGTGACGATGGCTCGGGGCTCTTCTCCGGGCAGCCGAGTCAGGTTGGCCTCGGGCCTCCCCAGACTGTTGCTTACGTCTCGGATGCGGTCGGTGAAAGGACTCTCGTTGTAGTACCGCTGGGCGGCCTGGACTTCGTCGATGCGGAAGCCGGTGCCGTGAGATCCCTCTTGAGCAGGAACCTCGGGACGCATGTCCTGCTCTTGAGCGGATGGTCGATCCCATCGATGCGCGGCTCCGATTGAGGCTTCAGCTGCGACCGCTCCCGTGTCTGCCGCGGCTCCCGCGTCAGCGGCGGCCGTCGCGTCTGTGACCGCTCCTGTGTCCGCGGTGGTTTCGGGAGTCGCCGCGGTGTTGGGACCGTCGATCGACCCGGTTTCGGATTCGAAGGCCTGCTCGGTTTCTTCCAACAGCGCAGAAGGCTCCCCTGTAGAAAGCTGTGCCGCTTCAGATCCAGGGCCGTCCGCCCCGGCTTCAGAGGCCGCCCCCTGGGCGCGTGCTTCAACGAGGCTCCACAAGTCTTCGGTAGGTGGCGTGAGAGGCTCTGCCTGGTCACCGGGCGCTGCGTGTTGAATACCTCCAGACGCATTCTCCCGCGTCCCGGGAGGTTCTTCTGCGGCCGATGATCCGGCAACCATGTTTGCCAGAGCTCCTGGTGCCGTTTCAAAGGTGTTCACCAACAAGAACTCCGTCTCTGCCAGCCGGGTGCGGGTCTCGTCCAATTCACGCTCGAGCATCTGCAGACGGTTTTCGACTGCCGACTTGTCCTGCGACTCGGTCAGCATCTCTGTGGCGAAGCGCTCCAGGGACGAAGCCAGCCGTTCAAGGGCATTCTGCATTTCAGCCTGTAGGGTGATCAGGTCGGTCACGGGTGCAAGCAGCTCTCGGGTCTTCTCCAGGGGATCGAATTCCACCGAGGCTCCGCCGGAGATCTCTGCGGGCTCTGTTGGCCAGATGACCACAGAAAGGCTCTCCCCAGGCTGTTCTTGCTCGTCTAGCGCCGCTCCAGCGGCGCACTCCGCACACAGGCGAGCCAGACTACCGTCGGCAAACTCCTGGATGATTACCTCGTCGCCCAGCCGGCCGCCACAAACCTCGCAGCGGTCCTCTGCAAAGAAGACATCATCGGGGGAATCCATTCTTGGCGCCTCCTTCTCAGCCATATCCCACGGGCTCGGGAGAGCGGGTGATGGCCCGCTCAGTATACCAGCAGGGTCGTATATCGCAGGCCCCGCAAGGGCACCGGGGATGCCGCGTGCTAGACTCTCGTGCTGTCGTTTCTAAGTTTATCCTTCGACCGGAGGCTTCCCGTGCCCGTTGCCAAAAAGATCGCTGAAGTATCCAAACACTCCTCATGGATCAGGCAGATGTTTGAAGAAGGAGCACGCCTGGCACAGGAACACGGCCGGGACAAGGTCTTTGACTTCAGCATCGGCAATCCCAACCTGGAGCCCCCTCGTGAGTTCCAACAAGTGATCGAAGAATTGGTACTCGATCGGACTCCCGGCCTTCACGGGTACATGCCGAATGCGGGTTATGACGAAACCCGGGCCGCTGTAGCGGCTTATCTGACGGAGGACCAAGGGGTGGCCGTCTCTGCGCGACATGTGGTCATGACCTGTGGCGCCGGAGGCGCACTGAACATCATCTTCAAGGCCATCCTCAATCCTGGGGATGAAGTCATCGTACCTTTGCCGTACTTCATGGAGTACGACCCGTACGTCGACAACCACGGGGGGGTGTTGAAACGGGTCGCCGCGCAGCCGGATTTCGATCTCGACCTAGAGCGCATCGCGGAGGCCATCACCCCCAAGACCCGCGCAGTTCTTGTCAACTCTCCAAACAACCCTACAGGGCGCATCTACTCAAGCAGCACGATCGAGGCTCTGGGAGAGCTCCTGCGACAAAGGTCGAAAGAGAACGGACGCATGATTTACCTTGTGTCCGATGAGCCTTACCGGAGGATCGTTTTTGACGATGCCCGTGTGGCCCCGGCGATGGCGGCCTACGACGGAACGATCATCGCTTCGAGCTACTCCAAGGAGCTGTCGCTGGCAGGCGAGAGGATCGGTTATGTGGCGGCCAGTCCAGCCATCCCCGGGATCGACGAACTCATGGAGGGCCTGGTTATGACCAACCGCACCCTCGGGTTTGTCAACGCTCCGGCGCTTATGCAGCGCGTAGTTACCCGGCTTCAAGGGGTCGCGGTGGATGTGACTCTCTATCAGCGCAACCGCGACGTCCTTTGTCAGGGGCTCGCGGAGGCAGGATTCGACTTCGTCACTCCCCAGGGCGCGCTGTACATCTTCCCTCGGGCGCCTATCGAAGATGACATAGCCTTTTGCCGGGAGATGCTCGAGCACCTGGTGCTCGTGGTCCCCGGGAGTGGCTTTGGGCTGGGTGGCCATTTTCGGATGGCGTTCTGCGTGGCACCGGAAGTCGTCGATGGGGCCCTACCTGCGTTGCGCGCAGTGGGCGCGAAGTATTTCGGCAAGTGAAGCCGTCCACATAGCCGCCCGAACGTGCGGCCGTCTGAGGGCGGGTGCGTGCTCAGTCGCCGGGACTCCGGGGCAATTCCTTGTAGGTGATGGCCTCGATGGCGACGGCATACACGAGGGTCTTGGCGAAAACGTCGGGGTCGAACGGCTCGTCGGCGGCGCCCGGGTCGTATCTGGTGACGATGGCTCGAAGGGCGGTCTCCCGTTCTTTCGAGCTTCTGAGGAGTGTGGCTTTTCCCTCTACCAGGGTCGAGCGAAATGCGAATCCGTCGCTGCACGGGGTCGCACCTTGTCTGAACGTCGCGTCGATCGCGATCGCCAGACACACCCGTGCGGTTCCTGCGAGGGCTGTCGACTTTCTCCCGGCACCGGTATGGAAGTACAGCCTACCCACCGTTGGGTCGTAGGCGAAGTTGACGGGGACGACATAAGGTCGGTCCTTGTCGATCACAGCCAGATAGGCGTAAGGGGCTTCTTCAAGCACTTCTAGTGCGCGTTGCATTTCCCCTGCTGTGGGAGCTGGTGTGGATCTGCTCACGATCGGTGACCTCCTAGGGCCGCGTCTTTTGGGAACAATACCGCATATAATTGGACGGACCGAGGCGCAAATGACGAAAGCGCCGAAGCCGACGAACACAGGGGCGTCCGTGAAGTATGTGATTCTGATCATTGATGGGGCTTCAGGTTGGCCGGCGGCCGCTTTGGGTGGACTGACGTCCCTACAGGCAGCCCACATACCCAACCTCGATCGTTTGGCCCGCGAGGGGACTGTGGGGGTGGCCGATAACGTTCCCAACGGAATGGAGCCTTCGAGCGCGGTCGCATGTATGAGCGTGATGGGCTTCGATCCCGCCGTCTTCTACGCTGGACGAGGACCTATAGAGGCTATGGCTATGGGCATCGAATTGGTGCCGGACCAAGTAGCCATGCGCTGTAATCTGGTGACGGTTCTCGACGGTAATCTTGTCAGTTATTCAGCCGGGAATATCACCTCCGAGGAGTCTGCGCAACTCATCACAGCCCTGAGGGACCGTTTGGACGAAGTGATCGACGGTGATCTCGGCCGTGATCGTTTGCAACTACACGCTGGTGTCGGCTTTCGTCACATACTGACCGTCAAAGACGGAGCCGACCTGCTTGTCACTACCTTCACGCCTCCACACGACATCACCGATCGGCCTGTAGCCGGTTCGGGCCCTGTTGGGCCGGGGGCCGGACTAGTGTGCGATCTCATGGAGTGGTCAAAGGACGTACTTGCCGGGCATCCAGTCAACGAGGCTCGGGTCGCGCGTGGGTTGCTGCCGGCTACACAGATCTGGCTGTTCTGGCCGGGGATGAAACCGGGGCGGATGCCCACGTTCGCCGAGAGTTACGGGGGGCGGCGGGCGGCTTTGACGTCGGGCGTGGATTTGTTGCGAGGGTTGGCTCTGCAGACGGGAGTGGACTGTCTTTCGATTCCCGGGGTGACCGACGGGGGCGATAACGATTACGAAGCACAGATCGAGGGAGCTTTGGCCGCCCTCGATGATCACGATGTTGTTTTCGTGCATGTCGAGGCTCCGGACGAGGCGTCTCATGCGGGCGACGTGGTACGCAAGTTACGCGCTCTCGAGCAGATCGATGCTCTGATGATCCCGCAGGTGATCGCGATGCAGGAACAATGGGCGCGCGAAAGGATTCAGACACATCCGACGGCAGAAGAGCCCGCTGTTTCGGAGCGGGGATGCACCGAACTGCAGTCCGAAGGTCGCGAAGGGATAGGGTTGTTGGTGATGTCGGACCATCCGACTCCGGTGGAACTCAAGACCCACGTGGCCGAACCGGTGCCGTTTGTGATGTGGGGGCCGGGATTCGCGGCCAACGGAGCGCAGGCTTTCAGTGAGACGGAGGCCCGGGCCACGGGCTTCGCCGTGGCGCCGGGCCACCTGTTGATGTCACTGTTCTTGGGAGGCTCAGAACCGGGCGCCTAACTCACCATGCCAGCCTCTTTGTATCGTATCGGGTGGCTCATCGTTTCCATGGACCTCACCGCATGCAGGCGATCAGCCGGATCCACACCTGCCGGTCACCTCCGCGCAGCCGGGAAGGCGCGTTTAGCGGCCCTGAGGCTCAAGCCAGCTTCTCGAACTCCTCCTTGGTCGCTCCGCACTCGGGGCACTCCCAGCTATCGGGTAGGTCCTCGAACGCCGTCCCCGGCACTATGCCTTGAGTGGGGTCTCCCTCCTCGGGGTCATAGATATATCCGCACAATAGGCACTGCCATTTGTCCATCAGGTTGTCCTTTCTCCAGAGGGCCAATTCGGGTGGCTTTGGACCACCCGGCCCTGTTATCTCCAGTAGTCGTCGGATTCAATCTCCGGATCTTGCAGAAAGCCCTAGATTTTGAAGAAGATAGAATGCGCCCAGGGATTAGCGGCACGGTCGCCTCGTTAGGTGAGGCGTCGTCCTTGACGAGAGCGTGACCGGTTCTGTAGGATGAAGCCTTGGATTAGGCCGATTGGGAGGCCGTTTTTGGTGCGCACGGGGGGACGCTCCAAGAGTCCGTCGTAGGAGTCGGGCTAACCTCGTTCCTGGGTTGCAACTCCACAGGTAAAGTGCCGTGAGGGGCTGACAAGGAGGCATGCTGCATGGAAGTCAGATCAACTAAATCGCCGGCGCTTGGCTGGAAGAGAACAGTCCTCTTTCTGGCCGTAGTGGCGGTCTGCCTGCTGGCGTTTGCGCCGGCTGCGCTGGCGGCGGGAGGCGGGGGAGAGGCCAGCCTCGTCCTGCCGAACCTATCAGATGTGAGCTTCCACGGCATGTCGGGCAGCCTGCTCCTCGCCTTGGGCCTCATCATCTGCGCATTGGGTCTTGCCTTCGGCATAGCCATCTTCTATCACCTCCGTAGGCTCCCGGCGCATAAGTCGATGAAGGAGATCTCGGAGATAATCTGGCAGACCTGCAAGACCTACCTCCTGAAGCAGGGGCAGTTCCTTATCGTCTTGTGGATCTTCATCGCCATCGTGATCGGCGTGTATTTTGGGTGGCTGAGCACGCCGGAAGAAGGTGGCACCGGACTGCGGGTCATCATCATCCTACTTTTCAGCATCGTCGGTATCCTGGGTAGCTACGGCGTGGCCTGGTTCGGTATCCGGGTCAACACGTACGCCAACTCCCGCACCGCCTTCGAGAGCCTGAAGGGCAAGCCGTACGGTATCCATGCCATCCCCATGCGTTCGGGCATGAGTGTGGGCATGATGTTGATCAGTGTCGAGCTCATCATCATGCTGATCATCCTCATCTGGATACCGCGGAACTATGCAGGCCCGTGCTTCATAGGGTTCGCCATTGGTGAGTCGCTTGGCGCGGCCGCGCTCAGGATCGCCGGTGGCATCTTCACCAAGATCGCCGACATCGGCTCCGACTTGATGAAGATCGTCTTCAACATCAAAGAGGACGACGCCCGCAACCCGGGTGTCATCGCCGACTGTACGGGAGACAACGCGGGCGACTCGGTCGGTCCCAGCGCCGACGGTTT
>JAXGNF010000012.1:0-2862 GCA_040768135.1 Thermoleophilia bacterium
GGACGTGGCGCAGCCTGGTAGCGCACCTGCTTTGGGAGCAGGGGGTCGGAGGTTCAAATCCTCTCGTCCCGACCATGGTTCGGTGGGCAGGACTGTAGCGGGCGGGTGTAGCTCAGTTGGTAGAGCTCCAGCCTTCCAAGCTGGTTGTCGCGGGTTCGAATCCCGTCGCCCGCTCCTGAGCCGGGGCCGGTCAAGAACGGCCGGGATGCCCTCGGGGGCGGTCTCCATGGCTGCCGGCACACATGTGCGCCTGTAGCTCAGCTGGATAGAGCAACGGACTTCTAATCCGTGGGTCGCAGGTTCGAATCCTGCCAGGCGCGTTTGCTGCCACAATGGGTCTGCCTCCGCTTCGGTCGCTGAGGTTCCTTATCTCGCGGACCGATATTGGCAGTGTCGTGGACAAAGACGAGAGGTGAAGTGCCGGCTCCGTCAGGGGTCGGGCGAAGGAGGATGGTTTGAGGCGCGCGGTCCTGCCGTTGTTGTTTGCGCTGCTCTTGATTCTGGTCATGGTTGCGGCCACCGGCTGCATGTGGGTCAGCCCCTGATGAGAACAAGCCCCGCCGTGAGCGGGGCCGCATAGTTAAGAAATGAGCTTCTCAGCACCGGATACGGTATCTGTCGGGGGCCAAGGCCGTAAGCGGTACGTCCGGCTGGGGCCCTGCGGCTCGACAGTGGGGATGCAAAGAAGGGAGATCCTGGCTGCTTCTGCCGAAGCTGTGATCTGCCGAGGTCCGGCTTCTCGAGGACGATGAGCGCTCGGTTCTGTTCGCGCTGTTCCTGGCCACCGGTAGCGCCCTGATTTTTGCTGGGTCTCACCACCTTCTTTTGCCTCCATGTATGAGCGCCCCTTCCATCGACATTGTGGGTGCCACACTCACCCCGTTGATGGGTGTTCCGGCCGGGCTCGCTGTAGTCCTTGAGACTAAGGCGGCGCCGAGCCTCGGCTCGTCGGATATGAGTCTCTTAGAAACATCAGGGTTTGGGGCCCCCGGGAATCGGGTTCACCTGCGTCTCGCAGGCTGGTGGGTTATACTGCTATGCGCCCGTGGGCGTGGGCT
Organism: Thermoleophilia bacterium; assembly: GCA_040768135.1. Taxonomy (GTDB): domain Bacteria; phylum Actinomycetota; class Thermoleophilia; order RBG-16-64-13; family RBG-16-64-13; genus RBG-16-64-13. The sequence continues at coordinate 1,059 of JAXGNF010000012.1, forward strand.
CGGTGGTCGCTCTGGTGCGTGTCGATGGTGCGGGAAGCGAGCGGAAGCGGGCGAAGAGCGTGGTGAACGTAGCTCAGGTGGTAGAGCACTGGGTTGTGGCCCCAGCGGTCGCGGGTTCAAGTCCCGTCGTTCACCCCTTGGGAGTCCGCGGGTGTGGCGGAATGGCAGACGCGCATGATTTAGGATCATGTGTCTTTGACGTGGAGGTTCGAGTCCTCTCACCCGCACTCAATACTCCCTGTGGACGCAGTAAGAGAAAGGATAGACGTGAAGACGACCCTCAGTGAGCGCGATGGAAACACGGTCAAGCTTGCGGTCGAGGTTTCCAGCGAAGAACTGCGGGAAGCCTTCGACAACCGTCTGAGACAACTGGCGCGCGAGGTGCGCCTTCCTGGTTTCCGGCCGGGCAAAGCCCCGGTAGCCATGGTAAGACAACGCTTGGGCGACGAGACCATCTTGATCGACGCCGTAGACGAGTCGATGTCGGGCTGGCTGATCGATGCTATGGCCGAGTTGGGCCTTGAAGCCGTAGACCGGCCGCAGGTCGATCTGGACGATGAGATCCCCGCACTCGACAAACCTCTGGGATTCAAGGCCACGGTCACCGTCATGCCCGAGGTGATCCTTGGGGAATACAAAGGGGTTAAGGTGACTCAGGACCCGGTGGCAGTCGAGGACTCCGAGGTCGATGCTCAGATGGAACGTCTGCGGAACGAGTTTGCCGAACTCCGTCCTGTTGCCGACCGTGGCGTCCAGAAGGGTGACTTCATCGCGGCCGACCTGCGGGTGGCATTGGACGGGAAGCCTGTGGAGGATCTCGAGGCTACCGATTACGTGTTTGAAGTCGGAGGGGGGCACGTTTTCGAAGAGGTAGAAGCGCAGGTCATCGACATGCAAGTCGATGAGGAGAAGACCTTCCCGGTGGAACTGCCCGCGGCCTATCCAGAAGATCTGGGGGGCAAGACGGTTGATTTCACCATCAAGGTCAAGGATGTCAAAGAACGCGAACTCCCACCCCTCACCGACAAATGGGCTTCGGAGATAAGTGAGTTTGCCACGTTGCTCGAACTGCGCCAGGAGATCCGCAGCAAGATGCAGACCGGCAAAGAGAATGCCGCCCAGCAGCGTTTCATCGCCATAGCTTTGCGGGCCGCGGTCGATAACGCCGAGGTCGACCTGCCCGATGTGATGGTCCGTAGCCGGGCCGAGGATATGTTGGCCGACTTCAAGCGCTCGCTGGAGTCCCAGGGGGGCACGCTCGAGGGCTACACTCAGGCCGCCGACACCACCGTGGAGAAGATCGTCGAGGACATGAAGCCTCAGGCGGCCGATCACGTCAAGACGGGGCTGGTGCTGAGCGCCATAGCTGAAGCTGAGGAGCTCACCGCCACTGACGAAGAGGTATCTGCTATGGTCGCCCAGATGGCGGCGGCCACGCGGACCGATGCTAAGGCTCTCGAGCGTAAGTTGCTCAAGAGCGGGCGATTTGAAGATTTGCGGGAACAAATCGTGCGCGACAAGGCGGTGGACTTCATAGCGAAGAACGCCGTCTCCCAACCTCCTGAGCCGATCGATTTCACGATTCCTGAGTCGGTAAAGGCGGCCGTGGCCGAGCAGCAGGATGCGTCGGAAAAGGCCGTTGGCGATTCGGTGGCCGTGGAGGCGCCGGCCGAGGAGCCTGCGGTGGCGGGTGGGGAATCGCATGTGGAAGCGGCACCAGAGGCCGAAGAACCGCGGGCGGAGACGGTTGCTGCAGAGGCGGAGGAGCCCGCGGCGGCCGCAGAGGCGAAAGAGCCTGCGGCGG
>JAXGNF010000012.1:2962-40207 GCA_040768135.1 Thermoleophilia bacterium
GCGGCGGTCGCAGAGGCGAAAGAGCCTGTGGCGACGGAGGAGCCCGCGGTGGCGGCCGATACGCCCACCGAGAACCCCGCCGAAAGTAGTTGAGTTCACAGGGAAAGGATGGCGTAGTGAGTCCACTGATCCCCATGGTGGTCGAGCAGACCGGCCGAGGCGAACGGGCCTTCGACATCTACTCGCGTCTTCTGAACGAGCGGATCGTGTTTTTAGGAACACCGATCAATGATCAAGTGGCGAACGTGGTGGTAGCGCAACTGCTTCACCTTGAGTCCGAAGATCCCGACAAAGACATCTCCCTCTATATCAACAGCCCGGGAGGCAATGTTTATGCCGGCCTGGCCATCTACGACACCATGCAGTTCATAAAACCCGACGTGTCTACCATCTGTGTAGGCATAGCCATGTCGATGGGCGCTTTGCTTCTGGCGGGCGGCGCTAAAGGTAAACGCTATGCTCTCCCGAATTCGAAGATATTGATCCACCAGGTTTCGGGAGGTTTCGAAGGACCGGCGACTGATATCGAGATCCATGCGCGCGAAGCGCTTAGCTTACGGAAGCGTCTGGACGAGATCCTGGCTGAGCAAACAGGCCAAGAATTGGAGAAGGTCGAACGGGACACCGAGCGGGACTACTTCATGACCGCCGAGGAGTCTCTCGCCTACGGGATCATCGACAAGATTCTCAAGCACAGGTAGGGGGTCGACTGGTGCCGAAGTCACCGGGAGGGTCCGAACAGCTGCTCTGCAGCTTCTGCGGTAAGAGCCAACGGCAGGTGAAGAAGCTGATCGCCGGTCCTGGCGTGTACATCTGCGACGAGTGTATCGATCTCTGCAATGAGATCATCGATGAGGAAGCTGCGGCGCCGCCCGCGCTCGATCTGGAGAATCTACCGAAACCAAAAGAGATCTACTCTCTTCTCTCCGATTACGTCATCGGGCAGGAAGAAGCCAAGCGGGCGCTGTCGGTAGCCGTCTACAATCACTACAAACGAGTGCATATGGGCTCGACTCAAGATGGAGACGTCGAGCTGCAGAAATCCAACATCCTGCTCCTCGGCCCTACCGGATGCGGCAAGACCCTGCTGGCACAGACCCTGGCCCGTATACTGAACGTGCCGTTCGCCATCGCGGATGCGACTGCCCTCACCGAGGCCGGCTACGTGGGCGAAGATGTAGAGAACATCCTCCTCAAGATCATCCAGGCGGCGGAGTTCGACATCAAGAAGGCTGAGACGGGCATCATCTACATCGATGAGGTCGACAAGATCGCCCGCAAAGCCGACAACCCTTCCATCACCCGCGACGTCTCGGGGGAGGGGGTCCAGCAGGCTCTGCTCAAGATCCTCGAAGGCGCACAGGCCAGTGTCCCCCCGCAGGGCGGCCGCAAGCATCCCCATCAGGAGTTCCTCACCATCGACACCACCAATATCCTCTTCATCTGCGGCGGGGCCTTTGCCGGACTGGATAAGATCATCGAGAGGAGGATCGGCAAGAAAGGCGTGGGCTTTGGGGCCGAGATCGAGGGGCGCGAGCAGCGCGACGTGGGTGATCTGTTCGCGCAAGTACTCCCCGAGGACCTATTGGAGTTCGGACTCATCCCGGAGTTCATCGGCCGGCTGCCCGTGGTATGCAACGTGCATCAACTCCGCGAGGAAGACCTGGTTTGCATCCTCACTGAGCCGAAGAACGCGCTCTCCAAGCAGTACCGTAAGTTCTTCGCCTACGATGGAGTGGATCTGGTCTTCGCCAAAGACGCTTTGGAGGCGATCGCCCGGCAGGCGCTTAAGCTGGAGACCGGAGCCCGCGGGTTACGATCCATCATCGAGGCGGCGCTCACCAACGTGATGTTTGAGTTGCCGAGTCGCCGCGACGTGACCCGGTGCGTGGTCACCCGCGAAGTCATAGAGAAGAAGATCGATCCTACCCTGGTGACGAGCTCGACGCACGAGGACCTGGAACTGGATCAAGAATCCGCGTAGGGACGGACCATGGTTGATATGCAGCGGGCGGTTCCGCTCCTGGCCACGCGCGACCTCGTGCTCTTCCCCGGCATGCTGGCGCCGATCTTCGTGGAGAGGGACAAGGGTGTCCGCGCCCTCGAACACACTCAACAGTCCGGTGGAGTGCTCATCATGGCGGCGCAGCGCTCGGCGGTCGTCGATGATCCTGGCCCGGACGATATCTTCACCGTCGGTACCCTAGCCAAGGTGGTGCAGTTCTCGCGACTGGCTGACGGCACCCTCAAAGCCCTGATTGAGGGCAAGGAACGGGTGGTGATCGATTCGTTCGAGACGGTGACCCCGTTCTTCGCCGTGCACTACCGCGCGGTACCTGGTGGCACCGCCGTCCGGCGGCCGCGTCTGCGGGCCCTCATGGACTCGGTGGCGCGGGAGTTTGCCGGCTACGTGGGACAGACGCCCCAACTCCCCGAAGAAGCCGAGACCGCCCTGGAGGCGGTGACCGACCCGGACGAGATGGTGGACGTGGTCGCTTCGAATCTCATGATCGGCCCCGACCGCAAGCAGGAGCTTCTTGAGGGCGAAGAACCCGAACAAAGGCTGCTCCTGCTGCTAGAGACGCTTATCCAAGAGAACGAGTTCATCGCCCTTGAGAACGAGATCTCCGAGCGGGTGCATGACAGCTTCGAACGACAGCAACGACGGGTCTTTCTGCACGAACGCCTGAAGGTCCTACAGGAAGAGCTGGGGGAAGAAGGCGAAGAAGACAGCGAGCGGGGCGCCTACCTCAAACAACTCTCGGAGAAAAAACTCCCTGAGGCAGCCGCGGCCGCCCTCACCAAAGAGATTAGGCGTCTGAGCGACCTACCCCCACTTTCCGCGGAGGTAGCGGTGGCCAAGACCTATCTGGACACCGCCCTGGGTCTCCCTTGGGGCACGCGCTCCGGGTCGGCGGTGCCCGATGTGGCCGCCGTCGCCCGGGTCCTTGATGAGACCCACTACGGCCTGAAAAGCGTCAAGGACCGTATCATCGAGTATCTGGCCGTCGCCTCGTTGCGGGGCGGTACGCCTCCCAACGCCATCCTGTGCCTGGTGGGCCCGCCGGGGGTGGGCAAGACCTCAGTAGCCATGGCGACGGCAAAGGGTCTGGAGCGTCCCCTGCAACGTATCAGTCTGGGCGGTATACGTGACGAGGGCGAAGTTCGTGGTCACCGTCGGACCTATGTGGGAGCTATGCCCGGACGCATAATCGACGCACTCAAACGGGCCGGCGTGGACGATCCGGTGGTCGTGCTCGACGAGATCGATAAGATGGAGGCTGATTGGCGGGGCGATCCGGCTGCGGCCCTCATGGAAGTGCTCGATCCGGTACAGAACCGGACCTTCCGCGATAACTATCTGGAGCTCGAATACGACCTGTCGCACGTGTTCTTCATTGCGACGGCCAACTACGAAGAAGACATCCCCGAGACGCTGCACGACCGCTTGGAAATCATCCGGCTACCCGGTTACACCGATCGGGAGAAGATGGAGATAGCGCAGCGGCATCTGGTGCCCAAGATCGCCGAAGAGAGCGGCCTAGCCGAGCTGGGCAACGTGTTCACTCCCGCGGCGCTGCGCGCGCTCATCCGCGAGTATACGCGGGAAGCGGGGGTGCGCGAGATGGCCCGCCTGATCGGCAAGGTCTATCGGCGGTTGGCGCGCATGAAGGTGGAGGGCAAAAAGACCCCGCGTCGTATCGGTCCCCGGGGCCTGGCTCCCTTGGTGGGTCCTCCCCCCTTCTTGGCGGCGCGCCTGGCGACCGAGCCCCAAGTGGGCGTGAGCCTGGGCCTGGCCTACACCGGGGCCGGGGGAGACGTCCTTCGTATCGAGTGCGTAGTCACCCCGGGTAAGGGTGATTTCCATCTGACCGGACAATTGGGCGAGATCATGCAGGAGAGTGTCACCGCGGCCTGGGGCTACCTGAAGACCTCTTTGGTGCGTGATCCCGCGCTTTCGAGCCTGTGGCGTACTTCGCTCGGCCGGTCCTATCTGTTGGAAAACTACCAGCAACCCGACCCGGGCGAGGAAGGGATTCCGGCCAGACCGGCCGGCGATCCTCGTTCCGGATTGCGGACTCCCCCTCATGGGGAACCGTACGGTGATTCGGGGACCGACTCGCGTGCCGCCCTCAGCCTGGTGGTCGATGCGGGCTCGCCTGAGCCCGGGTTTCGTCCTGAGGATAGGACCGGTGAAGGTGAGCCCCCGGATCCTTCTGATCACGAACTGCTGTCGGCGCTGGAGGTGCGCATGCACTTCCCTGAAGGTGGGGTCCCCAAGGAGGGGCCATCGGCCGGGGTCGCTGTTGCGACGGCCCTACTGTCGGCCCTGCTGCAATTGCCCGCGCTCCCGAAGATGGCTCTGTCAGGTGAGATCACCCTCACCGGGCAGATACTACCCGTGGGCGGTCTCAAAGAGAAGTTGCTGGCCGCGCTCCGTGAGGGAGTGGAGACGGTGGTTCTACCCCGCTCGGTGGGTCCCGAGGTGGAGGAGCTTCAGACGGAACTCAGGCGGGGTCTTGATATCGTATATGTAGACAACTTCGTTGACGTACTCCCCTTGGTCTTTGGAGTCACCGAGGGATGACGACCGGGGTGGTGAAGTCGGAGGGAACGGACCTATCGTGGCTGAGGTGAGCATGGCGGCGCGCTACGTGCCGCACGAAGTCGAAGAGCGTCTCATGAAGCGGTGGCTGGATCGTTCGGCCTTCCACGCCTCGGCCACCGATTCTCGCCCCGCATACGTGATCGCCATCCCGCCCCCGAACGTGACCGGATCACTTCACATGGGGCATGCGCTCAACGACACCATCCAGGACATCCTTATCCGCTACCACCACCTGCGCGGCTATAACACCCTCTGGGTAGTCGGCACCGACCACGCGGGTATCGCCACCCAGAACAAGGTGGAGGGTCAGTTGGCCGCCGAGGGATTGCGCAAAGAGGACATCGGTCGTGAAGCCTTCGAGAAGCGGGTCTGGGAGTGGCGGGAGGAATACGGGTCCACGATAATCCATCAACTTAAGAGTCTCGGTTGCGCCTGTGACTACGAGTCTGAACGCTTCACCATGGATGAAGCCTATCAGCGAGCGGTCGCCAAGGTCTTTGTGGAGCTGTACGAGAAGGGCGACATCTACCGTGACGTCTATCTGGTCAACTGGTGTGTGCGCTGCGGTTCGGCCATCTCCGACTTGGAAGTGGAGCACGAAGACCGGGCGGCCAAGCTCTATCACGTGAAGTACCCCGTGGCCGGATCCAACGAGACCCTGACGGTGGCAACCACTCGCCCGGAGACCATCCTGGGCGACACTGCAGTGGCCGTCAACCCCAAGGATCCGCGTTATGGGCGGTTCGTGGGCAAAACCGCGTTGGTGCCGATGGTGGGGCGCGAGGTTCCCATCATCGCCGACGAGCACGTGGACATCGGTTTCGGCACGGGCGCCCTTAAGATCACGCCCGGACACGACCCCGATGACTGGGAGATAGGACTGAGACATAACCTACCGAGTGTGTCGGTGATCGGTTTGGACGGGTTGATGACTGAGGAGGCCGGGGAGTTCGCCGGACTCAGTGCGGCCGAGGCCCGTACGGCGGTTATCGAACGGCTGGAGCGCGACGGCCTTTTTGTCAAAGCCGAGGATTACAGCCACGCGGTCGGAACCTGTTATCGCTGTGGCACCACCATCGAGCCGCTCCTTTCTCTGCAATGGTTCATGGATATGAAACGGCTCGTCGAACCTGCCATCCGAGTAGTCGAGGATGGGCGGGTACGCTTCCTGCCGGCGCGCTGGGGAGAGGTCTATCTGAACTGGATGAAAGGGATCCGTCCGTGGTGCATCAGTAGGCAGCTCTGGTGGGGACACCGCATCCCCGCCTACTTCTGCGAGGCATGCGATCACGTCATGGTGATGGCTTCACCTCCTGAGGCGTGCGAGAAGTGTGGCGGACCGGTTCGCCATGAGGAGGACGTGCTCGACACCTGGTTCAGCTCGGCCCTCTGGCCTTTTGCTACTCTAGGTTGGCCGGAACAGACCCCGCAACTCGAGGCCTTCTATCCCACCACCGTCCTCTCGACGGCCCGCGACATCATCTACCTGTGGGTGGCCCGCATGATCATGATGGGGCTTGAATTCGTGGGCGATGTGCCCTTCGGCGATGTCCTTATCCATCCCACTGTCCTTGCGTCGGATGGCAGGCGAATGAGTAAGAGTCTGGGCACGGGGATCGACCCCTTGGAACTCATAGCCGACTACGGTGCCGACGCTACGCGATTCGGCCTTGCGTATATGAGTTCCGTACAGGATGTACGATTCAGTGCCGAACGGATCGAGATGGGGCGCAATTTCGCCAACAAGACCTGGAATGCCTCTCGGCTGGTGCTTCAAGGGGCTCATCTCCAAGCAGAGCCTGAGGTCGATCTGGCTACGCCTGCCGACCGATGGATCTTCAGCCGCCTCGCGGCTGTGTCCGCCGAGGTGGCCGCTCTATACGAGGGCTACGAGTTCGATGACGTTGCCCGGGTGCTATACCGGTTCGTGTGGAACGAGCTCTGCGACTGGTATCTGGAGGTGGCGAAGAGCCGCCTTTACAGCGAAGACGAGGCTGAACGCCTGCAGGTTAGTGGCAACCTCCTGTATCTGCTCGAGCAGGTCATGATCTTGCTCCATCCGCTCATGCCGTTCGTCACTGAGGAGATATACGGTCATCTGCCCCAGGTGACTGCCGGGCGACGCCCGACGAGCCTTTTCGATGCCTCGTATCCGGAGCCCCGGCCGGAATGGGAGGACCCCGAAGCCGAAGCGGCCATGGAGGTGTTTACCACGGTGGTCGGCGGCCTGCGTTCTACGCGGGAAGAGCTGGGCTTGGCGCGGGACGTAGTGGGGCGTGTGCATCTTGTAGAACTATCGCCGGGGGCCGCGTCGACGTTGCTCGTGCTGCGGCAATCCTTCCGACAGCTTTCCGGTTGCGAGTTAATCGATGTGATCACCGGCGGAGCGGCTCCCGACGGGCGGTTCGCGACTGTGAACGCCACTGGGGTCAAGGCCTTTCTCGACCTCGAGGGTCTGGTCGAGGTCGAGCGGGAGCGGGATCGGCTGGTGGGGAAGGCTCGTAAGGCCGAGGCCGAGGTGGCCAAGGCCCGGGGCAAGCTGAACAACCAAGGGTTCGTGGCCAAAGCCCCCGAAGAGGTAGTGGCCGAAGAGCGGAACCGCCTGGCCGTGGCCGAGGCGGTGCTTGAAGAAGTCAGGCAACAGTACCGGGAACGCATCGGGGGCGAGTTGCCTGCGGCGGGAGGGAAGCGGTCTTGAGTACCCCGGGTTGCAGCATGGAGGAGGTGTGGAGCTACGTCAACGGCCTGGAGCGGTTGGGCTGGCGCTTCGGTCTCGAACGGGTCACCAAGCTTGTAGAAGCATTGGGTTCGCCCCACCGGGCCTATAGGACCATCCACGTAGTCGGGACCAACGGTAAGAGTTCGACCACCCGGTTCATCTCGGCTCTTCTCGAGGCCCGAGGCCATCGGGTAGGGGCCTATGTCTCGCCCCACCTGATCAGCTTGGCCGAGCGCCAGATGGTCAACTCGATCCCCTCCACCGATGAGGAGTTCTGCGACCTCGTTGCCCGCATCCGCCCGGTGGCGGCCGAGCTCGAAAAGAACTTTGCGTCCGAGGAGCGTTTGACCCAGTTTGAAGTGCTGACGGCCGCGGCGTTCTTGTACTTCCAAGAGCAGGGATGCGACGTCGCGGTGATAGAAGCCGGGTTGGGCGGTCGGCTCGATGCAACCGCGGTGATCTCTTCGGACGTACAGGTGGTAACCAACATCGGCAAAGAGCACACCGAGCTGCTCGGTGACACCCTCTCCGCTATCCTACAGGAGAAGGCGGCGGTCATCCCGCACAACGGCAGAGTGGTGAGCGGGATCGTCGATCCGACGGTGAAGACGGAACTCAAAGAGATCTGCGCTGCTAGGCAGGCCCAGTGCCATTTCCTCGGAGACGAGTTTGTGGTCCTCTCCGACGCACGGGCCGAGTCGTTTGATGTTTTTGGCCTGTACGGATGCTATACCGATCTGCGACTCAAGGTGCTCGGTAGCTACCAACGGGCCAACGCCGCCTGTGCAGTGGCTGCCGCTGAGCTCTTCGTCGGGGGCGGGCTCGATGAAGAGGCCGTGCGTTCCGCTCTGGGAAGGGCAAGTGTCCCCGGACGGTTGGAGGTCATCGGCACGCAACCGCTCTGCATATTTGACGGCTCGCACAATCCTTCCGGCATGGAGGAGACGATGCGTTCTCTTGAGCAGATCTTGGAGAGAAGGCGGCTGATCGCGGTTGTCTCCATTTTGCGGGACAAAGAGGCCGAAGAGATGGTCCGCCATCTGGCGCCCTCCTGTGACATCATCTTCGCCACGCAGAGTTCCAGCCCCCGGGTGATGAGGGCGGACGAGCTGGCCGCCACCATCTCCGAGTTGGAGGAGAGCCCCGAGGTCTTCGTGGATCCCGACCCGCGTTCGGCGATGGTGAGTGCCTACCGGCTGGCGACATCGAACCAAGTAGTGCTGGTGACCGGATCGCTCACCCTGATCTCCGACCTTAAGAGGGGGCTCAACTAGGCCGTGCCGATACGCTCCTCAAAGCGGATGACCGGATCCCCCATCTTGGCGGCCGTGCTCGCTGTGCTCATTATCGTGGTGGTATCCTTTACGGCCGGTTATGTGCTCGCTCGGATCATGACTTAGGAGTGGGAGTTGGACAGTCTCTTCGAGACCATCAATAAGATCATCAACTCCCCTGTGTGGACACTTGCCCTGTACGTCCTTGCTTTCTGCGCAGTGGTGTTGTGGCTGGCGCTTATCCTCTGGACCTACAAAGACGCACGTAAGCGCATTGATGACCCGGTTGTCGTGGTGGTGGCCGTACTCACCTCACTTGTCCTGCCGTACATGGGGACCGTGGTGTACGCGATCCTGCGTCCCGCTGAGTATCTTGCCGAGGTGCGAGAACGGGAGCTAGAGGTCAGGGCCATGGAGCAGGAGCTGCAGATCATGCGCGCCTGTCCCGCTTGTGGTGAGATCATCAGGCCCGAATATGTGGCCTGCCCGAACTGCCGGCGGACACTCCGAACTACCTGCCCGTCCTGCGAGAGAGTGCAGGAGCCGAGCTGGAAGCTGTGCCCATATTGTGGATACGATCCCCGAACCAGACGGGTGCCGCCCCCCATGGATATGGATACAGTGAGCGAGCCGGCGGCCTTCGAGACTCGTGGCTGATCCCTCGAGGCCGATCTTGATCTAATAGACGAAGCGCGCGATCGCGCCTGACTTCTGGAGGATATGTTGATCGAACAGACGTTGGTGCTGGTGAAGCCGAGTGGCGTGGCCCGTGGACTCATCGGCGAAGTCATCAGCAGGATGGAGCGGCGCGGACTCACCATCAAGGTCGCTCGGCTGTTGGCGGTGACGCCGGAGATGGCGGCTCGACACTATGCCGAACACGAGGGTAAGAGCTTCTACGGCGAGCTCGTCGAGCACATCACGTCGGCGCCTATTTTCGCCATGGTGGTCGAGGGGCCGTCGGCCGTGAAGATCGTCCGCCGGATGATGGGCGCGACCAATCCTCTGGAGGCCGAACCGGGAACAGTGCGGGGCGACTTCGGGCTCGACATCCGTCGCAACGTTGTGCACAGCGCCGACAGTCTCGAGAGTGCCAAGCGTGAGATCGAGATCTTTTTCCCGGAGGGGGCAGAGCTCAAGCTCTGAGGTGCCCATGGGAGGCCCGCATCGATTTCCGCCGGACTTCCGCCTCATCCTGGTTTCGCAGTCCCCCCGCCGCCGATTGCTGCTGAGCGACATCGGGGTGCCGTTTGTCGTTGTGCCCTCGCAGGCTGACGAGGCTATTCAAGGGGGGAGCGTTGTGGCTCTGGCCGAGGAGAACGCACTCTCCAAGGTAAGAGGGGCCTTTTTGCCGGACGATTTGGAGCCGGGTGGTTTCGTGCTGGGGGCCGACACTTTGGTCGCCGTGGACCACGTGGTGATGGGCAAGCCGGGGTCGGCCGCCGAGGCGGGGCAGATGTTGAGCATGCTGTCGGGAAGAACGCACCAGGTGGTCTCTGGAGTGGCCCTCATGCGAAGACCTGATCTACACTCTCCTGACGGCGAAGAGGAGATTTGGGTAGCCAGCGCCGTGACCGAGGTCACATTCCTCCCACTCACGCAGCGGCAGGTCGAGGCTTATGTGGCCTCGGATGAATGGCGAGGTAAGGCCGGGGCATACGCCGTGCAGGGTTTGGCCGCCGTATTCGTGTCTGAGATACGGGGCGAGTACAGCAATGTCGTGGGTCTGCCCCTCTGTACACTTGGAGGGCTGTTCAGGGAGGCCGGTTTCGACCTCCTGCGCAGGGAGTGGCTATGAAGGCCGGTTGCAAGGCGAATCGGCACGGCTGCGTCGCAGTGGGTATAATACGCACGCCCCGGGGCTCCCGGGTTCTGGGGCGAGGGAGCGCCCGTAGGGAGGGAGCGCAATAGCCTTCACAGATTTCATCACCGGCTTCGCCGGACGCGATATGGCCGTCGATCTGGGTACCGCGACGACGCTGGTGTACGTGCGGGGCCGGGGGATAGTTCTTTCCGAACCTTCTGTAGTAGCCATCGACTCGCGTTCGGGTGACGTGCTCGCGGTCGGTACCGACGCCAAGCGTATGCTCGGACGTACCCCGGGTACCATCACCGCCATTCGTCCGCTGAGAGACGGGGTCATCGCCGACTTCGACGTCACTGAGGAGATGCTGCGTCATTTCATCCAGCGGGTGCATCAGAACCGGTGGGCGCACCCGCGGGTCGTGGTCTGTGTGCCGTCCGGCGTCACGGGCGTGGAGCGTCGCGCCGTAGAAGAAGCCACCATCAGTGCGGGGGCCCGGGCGGCTTATCTGATCGAAGAGCCCATGGCTGCAGCCATCGGGGCCGGACTGCCCGTGGCTGAGGCCACCGGAAGCATGATTGTCGACATCGGCGGCGGTACCAGCGAAGTCGCGGTCATCTCGTTGGCAGGCATTGTGGTAGCACAGTCGGTCCGTATAGGCGGGGACGAATTGGACGAGGCGATCATCGCCTACGTCAAAAAAGAGTACAAACTCATGATAGGTAGTCAGACGGCCGAAGAACTCAAGCTCGAGATCGGTTCCGCCTTTCCGCTCGAGCAGGAGGAACAGGCTGAGATCCGCGGGCGCGATCTGGTCACCGGTCTTCCCAAGACTCTGGTGGTCTCGTCTGAGGAGGTCCGAGAAGCCATCGAGGAGCCGGTGGCGCTCATCATCGACGCCATCAAGGCCACGTTGGATAAGACCCCTCCGGAGCTGGCCTCGGACATCATGGATCGGGGCATCATGATGGCCGGCGGGGGGTCGCTTCTGCGGGGAATCTGCGAACGCGTACGGGCCGAGACCCAGATGCCTGTGAATCTGGCCGAATCGCCGCGCACCTGCGTGGCGGTCGGATCCGGGCGCTCTCTTGAGGAGTTCGACACCCTCCACCAACTGTCACAGAGGGCGAAGAGACGCCGCTACTAAGTAGCGGGGGTCATTATGCCGCGTAACAAGGTAGTCTGGCGAAGACCTGTCTTCGTCATCCTCATCCTCGCCTCGTTGGCGCTGCTCACGGTGTCGTTCCGTGAAACCGACTCCGGACCTGTGCACGCCATACAAGAAGCCGGGGCCGGTCTGCTGTCCCCCCTGCAATCGTGGGGCTCCACGATAGCCGAGCCGTTCCAAGACGGTTATCAGTGGCTGAAGACCTTGTGGTCGGCCCATCAGAGGGCCGAGCGTTTGGAGAAGGAGCTGCAGATCCTTCAGGGAGAAGCTATCAAGTTGGAAGAGCAGGCTGAGGAGAACCAACGCCTGAGGGCCCTGCTGGATCTGCATCCCGATAGGGGGATCTACCCGGAGGGGACCGATTTCACATCTGCCCACGTGATCGGCAGGTCGCCAACGCGTTGGCAGGCTTGGATTCTGGTTGACAAAGGATCCGCTGATGGGCTCCGGGTGGGTCTGCCGGTCGTAGGCGCTACACCCGTGGCCGGCGAGTCTTTGGCGGGCAAAGGCTTGGTGGGCAAGATCGTTGCCGTCACCGAGCGTACCGCGAAGGTGCAGTTGATCATTGACGCCGACTCCAGCGTAGCGGCAAAAATCCAGGGATCGCGGGCCGAGGGGATCGTCGAGGGCTCGATGACGGGCAGTCTGATCATGGACTACGTGGATCGCGACATAGCGGTCGACCCCAAGCTGGTCATTGTCACTTCCGGCTACGGTGGGGTCTATCCGGCCGACATCCCCGTTGGGATAGTCACCAGTGTTGGTGAGAAAGACGTCAACATCTACAAAGAGATCGAGGTGCGGGCCTTCGTCGACTTCCGCATCCTTGAGGAAGTGATGGTATTGATTCTGCCGGACGAAACCGGCTCCACCACTACTCCGGGCGGGCCCACTGGTACTCCGGGCGGGTCCACTGGTACTCCAGGCGGGCCCAATACTGCTCCGAGCCCGACGGCCACCACCGTGACCACGGGCGTCCCGGCTGCCACCTCGACTACAGGCGCGGGGGCCGCCACGGCCGGGACCACCACGACCACTGGCTCGAACGCGCCGGGGCGGTTGCCATGAGAAGAGGGTGGCTGATATGAGAGGGGGGCGGTTGGTAGCAGTGGGCAGGGCGGCTCTGCTCGTTGTGATCGCGGTGGCTCTTCAGGTCTTGGTCGTATCTCGAGTCAGTATCCTAGGGGTGACGGCGGACGTGTTCTTGATCTTCACGGTAGTCGTCGCAGTCGGTCGGGGCTCGATGTACGGAGCGATCTTCGGTTTTTTTGCAGGCATCGTGGCCGACATCGCCTTCATAGAGACTCTAGGACTGCGGTCGCTCATATATGTGCTGACGGGCTACTTTGTCGGCATGATTGTGATGCGCTTTGGGGCGGTCAATCCCTGGGGTGTGCTCCTTGTCGCCGGCGCGGCCTCATTATTGGCTCAGGGTCTCTACGGTTTGGCTCAGTACGCCATGGGTCCGCGGGCCGGCCTTTTCACGATGGTGGCTGTACAGATACTGCCCGAAACGGTCTTGGATGCCCTTGTGACCGTTCCGGTGTATCTTCTCCTCATACGCTTGAGAATCATCCCGATGCCGCGTCTGGATACGGGAGTGGAGGGGGCTAGGGGAGAATGATCCTCGAACCCAGCAAAAAGAGGAGGCCGTCTGAGGACGACTCCTTCCTCGGCATCCGAGTCGGGGTGTTGCTGTTGGTCGCCCTGTTCCTATTCAGTGTGCTGGCGTTCCGGCTCTGGTATCTTCAGATCCTTTCCGGCGACGATTATGTGGAGTCGGCTACGGTGAACCGCGTTCGTACTGTAGTAGTGGAGGCTCCGCGGGGCGTCATCTACGACCGAACCGGCAAGGTACTCGTCGAGAACCGGGGAGGATTGAGCGTTGGCATGCTCCCCATGGACATGCCCGATCCTGCAAAGAACCCGGAGGAGTTCCACGCAGAGATCGCCAGATTGGCCCAACTGCTCGAAACATCCGAGACGAAACTCCTGAAAGACTACGAGCGGGCGAAGAGGGACCCCTACGTCTCGTATGTGGTGCAGGAGGACGTCTCCAAAGAGGCGGTGGTTGCATACCTCAAAGAACACTCTGAGGACTTCCCCGGCATACAGGTGGAGAAGGCGTATTTAAGGGAGTATCCGTATAAGGCGCTTGCCACTCATCTTCTCGGGTATGTGAACGAGATCTCGGACATCGATCTCGACCGGGAGGAATTCGCCGATCTCACGGCCGGAGTCCATATCGGCAAAGACGGGGTGGAGCGCACCTATGACTCCTACCTGCGGGGGACCGATGGGTGGAAGACGGTCGAGGTAGACGCCCAGGGTAGACCGGTCCGATTCGTCGAGGACGTGGCCGCGGAGTCGGGCTATAACCTTGTCCTCACTATCAAGGCCGAGTTGCAGCAGGCGGCAGAAGAGGCCATCATCGAAGGTATCCGGCGGGCGCACATCGACCGCTACACGAATGCTGCGGGCGGGGCCGTGGTCGCCCTCGATCCCCGCACGGGTGAGGTGCTCGCTTTGGCCTCGTACCCCGATTACGATCCGTCTTTGTGGGTGGGGGGCATAGAGGCCGGCAAGTACGCAGAACTCCTTGAACCCCAGGCGAACTACCCGCTATTCAACCGGGCCGTGAACGGGCTCTACCCGGCCGGGTCGACCTTCAAGCCTTTCGTGGCCACCGCCGCGCTCGACGCAGGGGTAGTCACCTGGGACACCATCATCTCCTGCGGAGGTAAGTACAAGGTCGCCGGACAGACTTGGAAGGATTGGACTGAGATTGGGCACGGTGACCTGAACCTGGTGGCGGCTATCGCCCAATCATGTGACGTCTACTTCTACAACCTCGGCAACATGCTCTATGAAGAGTCCGGACAGCCGCTGCAGGAGGGTCTGCGCAAGTTCGGCTTCGGCAGGCGGACCGGCATAGATCTCCCGGGAGAGACCGGTGGGACGAGGGTCCCCGACAAGACTTGGAAGCGCGAGACGGGGAAGACGGCTGAAGAGCAGGCGTGGAAGCCCGGCGATGAGATCAACCTGGCCATCGGCCAAGGCGACCTGCTTGTCACTCCCCTGCAACTGGCTATCGGTCTGGCGGCCATCGTCAACGGTGGGGACGTGTGGGTGCCCCATCTCGCTCTGCAGATCACCGACTCCTCTGGGAGGATCATCCACCAGTTCACCAACGAGAAGCGTGGGGAGCTCGGCGTAGCTGCCGATATCCTGAACAAGGTCCGAAGGGGTCTGCGTCTGGTCACTTCTGATCCCTCCGGTACCGCCTACAATGCGTTCTGGGGCTTCCCCAAAGCCGTGGGGGGCAAGACGGGAACGGCACAGAAGGCTCCCGATGATGACTACGCCCTGTTTGTGGGCTACGCCCCCGCCGATGGCAGAAGCGAGCCCGAGATCGTGGTGGTGGCCGTCATCGAGGAGGGGGGGCACGGGAGTTCGGTAGCGGCTCCGGTCGTCCGCAGGGTGATGGAAGCGTACTTCGGATACGAGCGGGGCGGATCAGAGATCGTCTCCGCGACGGAATAGGCAGTATTGTGGAGCGACCCGCACAGATCTTACAAGTGGCTCGTGAGAAGCGGCAGCCTCTGGGCTTCTCGCTGGGCACCTATCTGAAGAGTCTAGACTGGGTCCTGCTGGGAGCCACTCTTGCCCTGGTGGTCTACGGACTCTTCATGCTGTACTCCGCGACCCACAAGGATCCCACTTTATCCACCCCATTCTGGTACGTACGCCAGCAGGCGATCGGCCTCGCCCTCGGACTTGTGTTTCTCGTCACCCTCAGTGTCGCCAATTACCGATGGTTTGCCCGCCGGCAGATATACATCTATGGAGCAGGCCTGGTCCTGCTGTTATTGACCCTGTTTGTAGGGAGCGGAGAGGAGACGGTAGGGGCCAGGCGATGGCTGGAGCTGGGGTCGTTTCGCCTACAGACGGCCGAGCTTGTCAAGTTCATGCTCATTGTGTCACTGGCAGCAGTGTTAGTCGAGGGCGCCGAGTTGCGCCACCGGTTCCGTTTTGTCGTCTTGTGCATTGTCTACGTGTTCATCCCTGGTGTGCTGGTCTTTCTGCAGCCCGACCTGGGGACCTGCCTGGTGTTCGTGGCCATCCTCTTGGTCATGCTGGTCGTCTGGGGAATCCGCATGACCCATCTCGGTATTCTTGCCGGCGCCGGCCTGGCCGGAGGCGTGCTGGTTCTGCGGGTGCTGCCTTCCGTTTTTGGAGTCCACGTGCTGGAAGACTGGCAGTTGGACCGGCTGGAGGTCTTCCTAGACCCGGAAAAAGACCCGCTCGGCAAGGGGTATCAGCTCATTCAGAGCAAGATCACCATCGGCAGTGGCATGTTTTCGGGGAAGGGCTATCTGCAGGGGACGCAGCACAACCTACACTTCCTGCCCGAACGGCACACCGACTTCATCTTTGCCGTCATCGGGGAAGAGCTGGGCTTTTTGGGGGCCGCTTTGGCCCTGGGGCTCTTCGCGATCTTAGTGTGGCGGGCGTTCCGGATCGCCCGCATGTCGTCCGACTTCTACGGCACGCTGATTGCAGCCGGGATCGCCGGAGTGATCGTGTTCCAAGTGTTCGTGAACATCGGTATGACTATCGGCATCATGCCGGTTACCGGGCTTCCTCTACCTTTCTTGAGTTTCGGTAGCAGCTCCTTGGTAGTATTCTTGATGGCCGTCGGGCTACTCGAGAGTGTGCACGTCCACTCGGTGGCCGGCAGGCCCAAGTGATGACGGTGTTGTTCGGATCACAGGGAGACCGCGTGTGGCCAAGTTGCCGTTCAATCTAAACAAAGCTGCCGAAGCATGGAGAGAGGTCTCGGCACAGACGACCCAGTCCGCCGGTATCACTTTGGCGGGAGACCCGCGCCTCGTGAGTCTTGCCCACCAGCAGTTCTCCTCGGGCGGCACAGTTCCGGCCACCTGGGTGGGGCCGGTGGCTGAACTCGCCGGGCCGGCTTCGGCGGACGGTGAGGCCGTGGTCGTCTTTTGTGCGGCCGATCAGGAAGAAGAGGCGCGTTCGGCCCTCATGCGGGTGAAGGCCGCCGGTGGCGTCTTGGTTGTAGATGAAGGTGCGGAGGCTACCGGGGCGACTACGTACCTGGGCCGGGGCCACAGCCGGGTGTCGTTTTCAGATACCCCTTCGGGCTGGCACCGGGTTTTTGAGGCTGTGGCTCGGGCGGCGGGCAGGCACGTGGTGGCTTTGGGGCGTCGCTATCCCGTGATCAGGGAAGCCGCGGCCCGCCAGGTCGTCTATCGGACTGCAGGGCAGAATGCCCTGATCGCCCTCGCCTTTTTTGTCCCGGGCACGGACATGCCCGCCATGACCCTCAATCAACTGAAGATGGTCTTGTCCATCGCAGGTATCTACGGCGCGGAGATCGATCGGGAACGGGCGCTTGAGCTGGTCGGGGTCGTCGGCTTGGGCTTTGGGTTCCGGAAGCTGGCTCGGTCTTTTGCCCGGTCTATCCCAGGAATCGGGTGGATCATCAAAGCGATGACGGGCTATTCCGCCACCTTGGCCTTAGGCATGGGAGCTATTCGCTATTTCGAGAAGGGCGCTCCTGCTTCCACCAGCAGGGTGGTGGCCCTGGCCGGTTCATTGAAACGTTGAACGAAACGGACGGGTACCGACACTTCGAAAAGATCCTCGTCCAGATCCGGCAGCCTGCGCGTCTGATAGGCGGGGAGCCCGGCGCCGGACCCGGCTTCAGCGCAGATCCCGAGGAACTTCGAGTGGTGCTGGGCTTTCCCGACACCTACGAGATTGGGATCTCCAACCAAGCTCTGCAGATCCTCTACCACCTTGCCCAGGAGGCGGCCGGAGTGGCGGTCGAGCGGACCTACCTACCCTGGACCGATGCGGCCGCGGCCATGCGTCGGGAGAACATCCCGCTACTGACGCTCGAGACTTGGACCCCGGTGCGCGACGCCCACCTCCTGGGGCTCACCCTTCAGCACGAGTTCGGTTACACGAATGTTCTGGAGATGCTCGACTTGGCGGGGATCCCGATCCGCGCTGACGACAGATCGGGGCAGCACCCTTTGGTACTGGGGGGCGGCCCTGCCTCCGCCAACTTCTTGCCACTCAGCCGCTTTTTTGACGCGGTGGCGGTGGGTGACGGGGAGGAGTTGTTCCCTGAGATTCTGGCGGAGCTGGGGCGGGCTAGGCGGGAACGGGCGACCCGTGAAGAGACAAAATGCCGGCTGAGCAACATCGACGGGGTATTCGTGCCCGGTGTGAGCCGGGGCGTGACCCGGCGCGTGATCTCGCGGTTGGAGGGGGCCCCCTATCCCGACTCCTGTCTGATCCCTCTTACCGCGGGAGTGCATGACCGGGCTTGGGTCGAGGTTATGCGGGGTTGCACGCGAGGCTGTCGCTTCTGTCAGGCGGGGATGTGGTACCGGCCGGTGCGCGAACGGTCGCCGGACTCGGTGATGGAGATGGCCGAGGCTCAGCTGGTGGCCGGGGGCCGGCAGGAGCTTACTTTTGGTTCGCTCTCCTCCACCGACTACTCCGGTATCGAGAGCGTTCTGAGAAGGACGGCTGAGAATCACCCCGACGTGCGCATCTCGTTGCCCTCGTTGCGGGTGGACAGCGCCGCGGTACGGTTGGCCCATCTGGTGTCACTCACCGGTCCGTCTCTGACACTGGCTCCGGAAGTCGGTAGCCCGCGGATGCACGCCGTCGTCAACAAGAACGTCACCGATGCGGATGTGATGGCTGCGGCGGCCGAAGCGCTCGGGGCGGGGAGGACGACCCTCAAGCTGTATTTCATGATCGGCCTCCCCCTCGAAGAGGATGACGACGTGATTGCCATCGCCGATCTGTGCCTACGCATACGCGAACTCGGCCGCCGTATCTTGGGATCGAGGGCCGGCCGGTTGCAGATCAACATCAGTGTCAACAACTTCGTGCCGAAGCCCTTCACCCCCTTTCAGTGGGCGGGTATGGCCGGACGCGACACCCTTCTCCGTCGCCAGGAACTCCTCCGCTCTCGCCTGCGAAGGCCGGGCGTCCGACTGACCCTGCACGACGTCGACAAAAGCTACCTTGAGGCCGCCCTCGCCCGCGGAGATGAGGCCTTGGGGGCTGTGATCGAGGATGCGTGGAAACGCGGGGCTCGGTTCGATTCGTGGACCGAGGAATATCGGACCGAGGCTTGGCGGGAGGCGTTTGCGGAGGCGGGGACCTCGGCCGAAGAGCTGGCTACGACCGTCTTCAGCCGCGACACTCCTTTGCCGTGGGATGTGATCGAGGGGGGCGTCGACCAGGATTTCTTGTGGCAGGAGTGGGAGAAGGCAAAACGGGGGGAGCGCACCGGCGATTGCCGGTGGGAGGGCTGCACCGATTGTGGCGCCTGCGAGGAGCCCCCCGCGAACGACTTGGCTGTGACACCGGCGGGCCACACGGGAGAGGACCCCGTCGGCGTCCGAACCGATGGGTCCGGCGACTCTCTCGCCGGCGCTGAGATCAGGAGGGGCGTCCAAGCCACTCGGCCCGCAAGTGCGGGCGGAGCGGCCCGCCGTCTGCGGTACGTTGCGACCTTTTCGGTGAGCGGACGAGGCCGCTTCATCGGTCATCTTGACCGGACCGAGTTGTTCCGTCGCGCAGTGCGCAGGGCGGGCGGGAGACTGGCGTTGTCGGAGGGTCTGCGCCCCAAGCCCAGGCTCAGCCTCGCCCTCCCATTGGCCGTAGGGGTGGAGGGACTACGCGAGATGTGCGAATTCGAGCTCGCAGAGGAGCCGGGCTCCGACTTCGCCGCCCGTCTGGCGGCCGTCCTACCGGTCGACATGCGCCTGCTCGCGTTCGAGCCCTACGTGGGTGCGCGTCCTCTCTCCGCGCGGGTTAGGGGAGCCTCGTACCAGGTTGAGGTGGGCGCTGAGGATGACGCGCCTGGAACGGACGTCCGGGACTTGTGTTCACGTCTCAGACGGGCGGCAGAAGAGCTTGCCTCGACGGTGGAAGTGCTGGTGGAGGAGGTCCGAGAAGGTAGGGTCCGCCGTGTCGACGTCAAACGCTACGTGGAGCGTGTATCTGTGCGCGCGGGGCCCGGTTCCGCCTCTACGGTGTCTTTCGAGCTCGCCGTGACACCGACAGGGACCGTCCGCCCGGAGCTGGTCATCAAGGCTCTCGGCCGGATGGGGGGAGTCTCGCTTAGAGTCGAGCGTATCCAGAGGGTGGAGATCCATCTGACATGACTGCTGAGGGCCGGTGAATCGACTGATCATCTCGCGTGACGCGCTTGAGACCCGGGTGGCGCTGCTGGAGGCGGACCGGGTGGTCGAGTTGTACGTGGAGCGTCCCGGCCGGCGGTCGCTGGTGGGAAACATCTACCTGGGCAGGGTGGAGAACGTGTTGGCCGGTATGGATGCCGCCTTCGTAGACATCGGTCTCGAGCGCAATGGTTTTCTCTATGTGGACGAGGTGTCGCTCCCTGAAGGGCGGGGAGTCCAGGCGCGCAGGATCACCGATCTCCTGCGAGGGGGAAAAGAGGTGCTGGTACAGGTGGTGCGCGACCCGATGGGCGGCAAGGGCCCTCGCTTGAGTACGCAACCGGCCCTCGCGGGACGGTACCTGGTTTATCTACCTCGGGCTACCGCGCACGGGGTCTCGCGCCGCCTCGACGATAACGAGAGGGAGCGGCTTCGCTCGGTGTGTAAGGCATTCGACTCGGTCCCCGGAGGGATGATCGTACGGACTGCGGCGGAAGGTGCGGACGCCGAGATCATCGACCGCGAACTGCGCTTTCTCAGACGCGTCTGGGAGGGTGTGGAGCGCCGCCTCGCGACCGCGAACGCACCTGCGTTGGTTCACACTGAGGCCGACCTTGCGATGAGGGCGGTCCGTGATCTGCTTGGCCCCGAGTTCGGTAGCGTGTTGGTGGATGAACCCAAACTGTATCGACGGCTGGTCAACTACCTGCGGGCCGTTTCCCCGGACCTCGCCGGGCGCGTCGAACTCCGCGAGGGTGAGGCTCCTCTGTTTGAACGGATGAGTCTTGACGAAGAGGTGAAGAAGGCCCTCAAGCGGCGGGTGGATCTGCCTTCCGGCGGCTACTTGGTGATCGATCACACTGAGGCCATGACCGTGATAGACGTCAATACCGGTCGCTATGTGGGGAGGCGTTTTCTGGAGGACACCATACTCAAGACCAACGTGGAGGCCTGCCGGGAGATCGTCCGCCAACTGCGGCTGCGTGACATCGGCGGGATCATCGTGATCGATTTCATAGATATGAGCGTACGTTCCAACCGCGACGTGGTGCTGGAGACGTTGGAGGTCGAGCTCGCTCAGGATCGAACCAAGACCTATGTGGTGGAAGTGTCGCCGCTGGGCCTAGTGGAGATGACCCGCCAGAACGTCGCCCGGGGCCTACGGGAGGTCATCACAGCACCGTGTGCGTGCTGCCGGGGAGAAGCGCGGGTCATCTCGGAGGAATCGGCTCTGATTGCAGTGGAACGCCGCCTGCGCGCGCTCGCCGTTTCATCGGAACTGCCCGGTGTGCGGGTCGAAGTCCATCCTCGTATCGCGGCACGCCTAGTCGGCGGCCGGGCTCCTGTATTGCGGCAGGTGGAGCAGGACACAGGGCGACATATCCTCCTCGAGACGGCTGATGACGCGTCTGCTCTGGATCACATAGCCGTACTCCCCGATTAGTGGCAGGCTGTCCGCAACCCTGCTATACTGCCATGCTCGTGGCCGCCGCCCGCGCGGCTTTTGTTATCAGTATGAAAGCGTACGAGGAGTCGGGATGTTCGCTATCGTCGAAGTCGGCGGTAAGCAGTACCGTGTGGAAGAGGGTAGGGAGGTCGTTGTCGACCGTCTCGATGCCGCCGAGGGAGCCACCGTCGAACTGCGGGCTCTACTCGTATCCGATGGGGGCGATCTTCGTCTTGCTGCCGATGGTGCAAAGGCCGAAGTGACGGCCCGCGTGGTCGAGCACTTTCGGGGACCAAAGATCGTGATCTCGCGGTTCAAGCCCAAGAGGGGCTGGCGCAAGAAGGCCGGTTTCCGCCCGGGGCTCACGCGCCTCGAGGTGCAGAAGATCGCATAGGAAGGATCAGCGATGGCTCACAAAAAAGGCGGCGGGAGTTCCCGCAACGGTCGAGATTCAAATGCTCAGCGGCTGGGCGTCAAGGCCTTCGCCGGTGAGGATGTAAAAGCGGGCGAGATCCTGGTCCGGCAACGCGGCACCAAGTTCCGCCCGGGTCTCAACGTGGGCATAGGTTCCGACGATACCCTGTTCGCCAAAGCGGCCGGCCGCGTGGTCTTCTCCACGGGCAAAGCGGGGCGCGTCGTCAGCATCGTCACCGAGTAGTCCTCGGTAGTCAGTCCGCGGCCGGGCCCGTCTGCATCCGGAGCCGCCCGTGTTTTTTGATCAGGCAAAGATCCATGTGGCGGCCGGCAAAGGTGGAAACGGCTGCGTCTCCTTCCGTAGGGAGAAATACGTCCCCAGAGGCGGTCCGGACGGGGGCGACGGCGGTCGCGGGGGCGACGTCGTGTTGGTAGCCGATTCCCAACTGCGCGACCTACAGCCCTTCACGTATAGGATCCACTATAAAGCCGGTGCGGGTCGGGCCGGCCAGGGAGCCCGCAAGCACGGTGCCAACGGCGAAACGATTCGGATCCCGGTGCCTCTGGGTACGCAGGTATGGTCTGTCGCCGACGCAGGGACCGGCCCGGGCGGCGTGATGGTCACCCACGACGGTCTTGAGTCCTACGATAAGGCCGGAGGCGAAGTGGTGGCCGAAGCTTGGGGTGGAGCCGGGGGAGAGACCGGAGCCATTCTGCTCGCTGACCTCGTCTATGCGGGCCAGGAGGTCATGGTCGCCCGCGGGGGAAGCGGGGGACACGGCAACGCCCGCTTCGCCACCTCGGTGCGGCAGGCCCCTAAGTTCGCCGAGTTGGGTGAAATGGGGGAGAGCCGTTGGCTGCAGTTGTCACTCAAGCTGGTGGCCGACGCAGGGCTGGCCGGACTCCCCAACGCGGGCAAGTCGTCGCTTCTTCGGAGGCTCTCCAACGCCAAACCCAAGGTGGCCTCTTATCCTTTCACCACGGTCGAGCCCATGCTGGGTGTGATCGATTGGTCGGGCGAAGGAGACCGGTTCACGCTGGCCGACGTGCCGGGCTTGTTGGAGGGTGCCGCTGAAGGAGTAGGTCTGGGGCACGAGTTTCTTGCTCATCTGGAGAGGTGCCGCCTGCTGATTCACGTGGTCGACCTGACCGGATACTACGGGGTCGAGCCGTTGGAAGGTTTCCACACGATCCTGAGCGAGTTGCGGGCCCACGCCGGCGGTCTGGACGAGAAACCGCAGATTGTGGTTCTCAACAAGATCGATGCCCTCCCGCCGGCGACGGTAGAAGAACAAAGGGCGCGCTTCGTCGCAGAGATAGAACGTTTGCGCGAGGAGGGCCACCCCGCCTTCACCTATCTGGTGGATGACGACATACCGGGGGCCCACTGGTTGGTGTGGCCGGTTTCGGCGGCGACCGGGGCCGGTCTAGGCGCCCTCTTGCGCTGGGTGGGACCGTTAGTCTCTCGTCTGCAGGAATCGGAGACGGCTCGGGAGGGGGCTACGTCCGATTTTTTGCCGGGAGGACTGCGCGATATGCAGTCGTTCGGAGAAAGGGGCGGTCACGTCGTCTACAGACCACAGAGTGGTGACGAGGCGGCCTTCGTCGTGCGTCGAGAAAAAGAGGGTTTTTCAGTGCGTGGGCAGAGTGTCCGTCGTCTGGTAAGCAGGTTCGACCTCACCAATGAAGAAGCTATCCGGTATCTTGGAGAACGGCTCGACCGGATGGGGGTGTATGCTGCCCTCCGGGCCCAAGGGGCCCAGCCGGGAGACGACGTAGACATAGAGGGCTATGACTTCGAGTTTCAATGAGGACGGAGCGGTGGCGGGAAGGCGGACAGGCAAGACGATCGTCGTCAAGGTAGGATCCAGCACCCTCACCAGCGAACGCGGCACCTTCCGGTTGAACCCGGTGGCCGGGCTTGTGGCTGAGATCTGCGACCTTCACGCGCAGGGCCACAGGTTGCTGCTGGTATCGTCGGGAGCGGTCTCTTCGGGGATGGGCGTACTGCGTCGCAGGCAGCGCCCAACCGAGGTCGTCGATCTCCAAGCGGCGGCGGCGGTAGGTCAGGGGCGCCTGTTTCACATATACACCGAGCTTTTCTCGCATGAGAACGTGGTGACGGCTCAGGTATTGCTGACCGCGTTCGACGTGGCGGCCCGCACCCAGTATCTGAACGCCCGTAACACCCTGAAACGGCTGCTCGACTGGAGGGTCGTCCCCATCATCAACGAGAACGACACCACCGCCACCGACGAGCTCTGCTTCGGAGACAACGATCTGCTGGCCGCTCAGGTCGCCCTGCTTGTCAAGGCCGATCTTCTGGTGTTACTCACCGATACCGACGGCCTCTATACGGCCGACCCGCACGAAGATCCTGAGGCTCGTCTGATCACCAGGGTCGATGACCTCGGCGAGCTGGAGTGCGTCCGCATCGGAGCCGTTGGGGCGCTTGGTTCTGGAGGGATGGGGAGCAAGATCAACAGCGCGCGTATGGCCACCAGTGGGGGGGTGGAGACGGTCATTGCCCGGGGGAACCGCCTGGGAGTGCTGGCCGCGTGTCTGGCCGGAGAGGAGGTCGGCACCCGTTTCGCATCGCGGCCGCTAGGTCTCCCCGACTATAAGCTTTGGCTGCTTTACGGCAAACCGGCCCACGGCAAGGTGGTTGTGGATGCAGGAGCCGTCAAAGCCCTCCGCGGCACGGGCAGCCTGCTGCCCGTCGGTGTGACCGGGGTGGAGGGGGATTTCGCCGTCGGAGACGCCGTCGTGGTCACCGATGAGCAAGGGGTAGAGCTGGCGAAAGGCCTTGTCAGCTATGCAAAGAAAGACTTGGACCGAGTGAAGGGGCTCCACAGCAGCCAAGTGGTCGAGCTGCTTCCCCAAGCGTCCCCGGAGGTTATCCACCGGGACCACATGGTCTTGGTCTGCTAGCCGAGTGGGAGGTAATGTGAAGATCAAGGACTACGCGAGCTACGCCAAACAGGCTTCGCACCATCTGGCGGCCGCCGACGCGGCTACCAAGAACCGGGCTCTACTGGCTATGGCTGAGGCGATCGAGCGGCGGGCCGAAGAGATACTCATCGAGAACGCTCACGACGTGACCGAAGGCCGCAAGAACGGACTGTCGCCCGCCCTCATCGACAGACTGCTACTGGACGAAGGCCGGCTTCAAGGTATCGCCCAAAGCCTCCGGGACATCGCGGCAATGGCCGACCCGGTGGGCCAGGTAGTAGCCGGATGGAAAACGCCGGAGGGTTTGCAGATCGAGCAGGTGCGTGTGCCGTTTGGTGTGATCCTCGTAGTCTATGAAGCTCGGCCGAACGTGACCGTAGACGCCGCCGCTTTGTGCCTCAAGACGGGTAACTCGGTTATCCTACGGGGCGGAAGCGATGCCTACCGGTCCAACCGTATCCTCGCCGAGGTCATTACCGGTGCCGCGATCGAAGCAGGCCTACCCGGCGAGTGCATCCAGTTCGTGGCCGACAAAGACCGGGCTGCACTGATCGACCTCCTGCAGTTGCGTGACCTCATCGATCTGGTGATCCCTCGCGGAGGGGAGGCCCTCAAGGAACTGCTGATCGAACACTCGAAGATCCCGGTGATCTATGCCGCCGGCGGAAACTGCCATGTCTACGTTGACGAGACGGCCGACCTCAAACAGGCTTTGGCCATCGCCATCAATGCCAAATGCCAGAGACCGGGCGTGTGTAACGCCGCGGAGACTCTGCTGGTCCATGAGGCGGTAGCCGCTGAGTTCATCCCCGCAGTGGTGAACGCGCTTGGCGAGCGCAAAGTCAAGCTGTACGTCGACGCCCGCACCCGGGAACTCACCGGCGATACCCCGGCCAAGCTGCTGCGGGCGACGGACAAGCACTACCACACCGAGTTCCTGTCTTTGGAGATGGCCATCAAGGTGGTTGACAGTCTAGAAGAGGCCATCGCGCACATAACCCAGTACGGGACCGGGCATTCCGAGGCCATCATCACCCGCGATCTGGAAGCAAGCCGACGTTTCACGCAGGGAGTCGATGCCGCCGTAGTCTACGTCAATGCATCCACCCGCTTCACAGACGGAGGCGTGTTCGGTCTGGGGGCCGAAATCGGCATCTCCACCCAGAAGTTGCACGCTCGGGGACCGTTGGCCCTCAAGGAACTGACCTCGGTCAAATATGTAGTCATCGGAAGAGGTCACGTCCGTTAGGCCGTAGGCCGGCGGACGCCGGGAAGGAGAGGAGGCGTGGATTCAGTCGGGCTCATCTCCGGTCTTGAAGACCGCCCCGGCCTGCGGCTGGGCATCATGGGGGGCGCTTTTGATCCCATCCACATGGCGCACCTGGTGACGGCGCAGGAGGCCTTGGCCGAGTTCGGTCTCGACCAAGTACTGTTCATGCCTGCCGGAGAGCCTCCGCACAAGACCCGAAGAATGGCGCCTGCCGAGTTCCGCTATCTCTTGACCGAGGTGGCTACGGCCAGTAACCCGAGGTTCTCGGTTTCGCGCTACGAGATCTCAAGAGCACAGGTGAGCTACACGGTAGACACGCTGGAGTACGTGGCCGGGCTCGTCCCTCCCGAGACCGAACTGTTCTTCATCACGGGGGCCGACGCCGTGCTCGACA
Source organism: Thermoleophilia bacterium (assembly GCA_040768135.1). GTDB lineage: Bacteria > Actinomycetota > Thermoleophilia > RBG-16-64-13 > RBG-16-64-13 > RBG-16-64-13. The sequence continues at coordinate 29,251 of JAXGNF010000012.1, forward strand.
TCCTCTCGTGGAAGGACCCCGCCCGCGTGCTCGAGTTGTCCACCTTCATCGCGGCCACCAGACCGGGATACGATCTGTCTCGACTGGCGGAACTCCTTGAAGGACTCAGTTCCGCAATGGTCGGCCTGCCGTCCGAGGCCCGCGTGAAGATCCTTGAGGTGCCGGCGTTGGCCATCTCGTCGAGCATGATCAGAGAACGGCTGGCGGCCGGTAAGACGGTACGGTACCTTGTGCCCGACCCGGTGGCCCACCTCATCGCCAAGAGCGGGCACTACACGGCGAAAGACCGGTCGTGACCGACCAGGTCTCCATGGATGAGCCGTCTTCTCCGGACGGAAGGGGGCCCGAATCGGCTTCGACGGCCGCCGGTCCCTCCGAACAGACGGTCGCCTACCGTTCGCGCACCGAGCGCCGCATGTCGAGAAGGGCGAAGCGTAGACGCAAGGTCGTGACTCGGTTCGGTCTGGCGGCCGGGTCCGTCGTGGTGGTGATTGCGGTGGTGGTCGCGCTCTTCGTACTGCTGACCGGCTCGGAGTCCGGTGGTGGTGGAGGCGCGGCTCCCCCGACAGACGAGGTCCAGGGCTCAGAGAGCGGCGACGTCCTCCTCGTGCTAAGGCAGGAAGACGCGGAGCCGCTCTTGGTGTTGCTGCACCCGCGGAACGGCGGGGGGGCGGCGTTGGCCATGCCGGGGCTGACCCTTCTCAAGACCACTGAAGGTTTCAGGACCCTTTCGGAGATCTACTCATCCTCCGGTGGCAAAGGCCTGCAGACGGCGCTGGCGAAGGCTCTCGGCGTGAAGGTCGCCCACGTGGCCTCGGGGGAGTGGTCGACCTTCCGTACGGCTATGGAAGATGCCGGTGTGGGTGAGCTGCCTCCGCCGGTCTTGGGCTCCGACGAAAGTGGGTGTGAGCAGGTTGCGCGGGCGGTGATCGCATTCGCAGGTACGGCCGTCTCCGAGGAAGGGAAGCGGCTGTGGGGTGATCTGCGGCTGCAGGGCGACCCGGGCGGCTTTCGCAAGGCCGTTGATGAGCTTGCCCCCGCCCTATCGGGGGACGGTTGGTCGGCTGCCGCACTGTCCGGTAGGCTGGTTGAGGGTAGTGGCTTCACGTACATAGAGCCGGACGTAGAGGCGGCCAAAGTCGTCCTGGCCGGAGTGGTGGTACAGGTAGAAGTGGTCCTTCAGGTTCAAAACGGCTCGGGAGTGCTGGGCGTGGCGCAGGAGACCAGTGAGCTTCTTTCGACGTTGGGCTACACGATGATGCCCGTGGGCAATTCGAAGGATTTCCCGAATGTGCAGTTCACCCGCATCGAGGTGGCTTCGGATGCGGCTGCTCAGGCGGCGAAGGTGCGTTTTTTACTGGGGACCGGGATGATCGACGTAGACCCGGGGCTGGAGCCGGGCCATATCGTGGTTGTTCTCGGCAAGGACTTCATACCTCCGCAGACGACCGTGCCCACGACCGCCGGTTGAGGGGGGCCATGGATTCCGCTGATCCCCTTGGCCGTTACTCCAGACAGATGCTGGTCTCTCAAATCGGTAGAGAAGGCCAGGAGAAGCTGGCCGCTGCGCGTATCGGCCTCGTCGGGTGCGGCGCTTTAGGTTGCATGATCGCGACGCATCTGGTACGGGCGGGCGTGGGTTTGGTGCGCATCGTCGACAACGACTACCCCGAGGTAGACAACCTGCACCGGCAGATCCTGTTCACTGAGGACGACGTGGCCCGTCGCGTCCCCAAGTCGGAAGCGGCAGCCGCCTTTTTGGCCAGAGCGAACAGCCGGGTAATGGTCGAGCCTGTGGTGGCCACCATCGATGAGCTCACCCTCCCCGACTTCGCCGCCGACCTCGATCTCTTGGTAGACGGTACCGACAACTTCCCCACCCGCTTCGTCATGAACGACTATGCGGTCGAGCGGGGCGTGCCCTGGGTCTACGGGGGGGTGATAAGGACCAGCGGCATGTCGATGACCATTGTGCCCGGCGAAGGTCCCTGTCTGCGCTGCCTTGTGCGCGACCTGCCGTCTCCCGAGCACGCTCCCACTGCCGGTACTGCTGGGGTGCTGAGCACCGTGGTTGCCGTCATTGCCAGCATAGAAGCCAACGAGGCCATCAAGCTGGTAGTGGACCGTGGGGCGAGAAACCGGGGTCTGCTGGTCCTTGACGTCTGGGATCTCACCCTTGACAGGCTAGAGGTGCCGCGCGATGACGACTGCCCCTGTTGCCGGGCGTCTTAGCTGGAGGTCCGTCGTGGAAGATCTGTCGGGCAAGATCATGCGAGTACGGAGCCTGCTGAAAGAAGCTGCTCCCCTCCTGGTGGCCTTCTCGGGAGGGGTCGACTCTACCCTCCTGCTCAAATTGGCGCTCGACGAAGTGGACGCAGAGGGCGTAGTGGCGGCGACCGCACACGGCGACGTGCATACGGCGGAGGAGTTGGAGGCGGCGCGCGCAGCCGCCGCTCGACTGGGGGTCCGGCACTTGGTGGTGCATACCAACGAACTGGCCATCCCCGGCTTTGCGGCCAACCCGCCGGAGCGTTGTTTCCTTTGCCGAAGCGAGATGTATGCCTTGTTGGTGGAACTCGCCCGCAGGGAGGGGATGGCTACGGTGGTCGATGGGGCCAACCGTGACGACGGCGCCGACTATCGTCCGGGCATGAGGGCCGCGGCGGCGCTGGGAGTGCGGAGCCCCTTGGCCGAGGCCGGCATCGGTAAGGCCGAAGTCAGGGAGTGGGCCCGGAGGCTCGGACTCCCCAATTGGGATCTGCCCGCGTCTCCTTGCTTGGCCAGCCGGTTTCCGTATGGGGAACCGCTCACAACCGCGAAGCTCCAGGTCGTTGCGGAGGCGGAGGGCTTCTTAAGGGAGCAAGGATTCCCCACGGTCAGGGTACGGCACCATGGTGACACCGCCCGCATCGAGGTGCCCGACGCGGAGATCTCTCGGATGGCGGATGAGTCCTTGAGGCGTGGTATCGTTAGGCGCCTGCGCGGGCTGGGGTATTTGTACGTCGCGTTGGACCTACGCGGCTTCCGGAGCGGCGGCCTGAACGAAGGTCTGCCCGCGCCCGATTGGTCAAACGAAGGTCTGTCTGCGTTCGGTTGCCTGAACCAGGGACTGCCTGCGCCGGGCGGCCGTGAAGAGGAGGAATGATCGCGCGAAACCGCGCGGATCACGAGGGTGTCCATGGATTCTGACCCGAGCGGGTCGCGGCTCGCTCAAGATCTCAACGAGCGTCAGAGGGAAGCCGTGTTTCACAGCGGGGGACCTCTTCTGGTCTTAGCCGGCGCCGGCTCGGGCAAGACTAGGGTGCTCACGTATCGCCTTGCCCATCTTATCCAGAGCGGGCAGGTGCGGCCGCACCAGACCCTGGCCATCACCTTCACCAACAAGGCGGCCGGTGAGATGAAGGAACGGGTGGCCGGGCTCTTGGGCCCCGCCTCAGGATGGATGTGGGTCTGCACCTTCCACTCCGCCTGCGCCCGCATGCTCCGGCAAGATGCACCCATGTTGGGCTATCGATCCAACTTCACTATCTACGATGAGGACGATTCCCTACGTTTGCTCAAGCGCTGTTTGGAGGATCTGGGCCTCGATCCCAAACGCTTCCCGCCTAAGGGGGTGCGCAGTCTCATATCCGACGCTAAGAACAAGTTGATCGATGTGGACGAGTTCGGGCGCCGAAACGGCGGCGGTGGAGATTCGTGGAGCGCAGATCTCTTGGAGGCAGGGGGCGCGCAATCGGTCTACCTCGATGTTGCCGGCCAGGTGTACCGGCGTTATCAGGCCCGCCTCCTTGAGCAGAACGCGCTCGATTTTGACGATCTCCTTATGCGGATGGTGGACGTGCTTCAGCTTTTTCCCGAGCGTCTCGACTACTACCGCCACCAGTTCCGCCACGTGCTGGTGGACGAATATCAAGACACCAACAGAGCCCAATACGTGCTCGTGAAACTCCTCACGCAGGAGCATCGGCAGGTGACCGTGGTGGGCGACGACGACCAGTCGGTCTATTCGTGGCGCGGTGCCGATATCCGCAATATCCTCAGCTTCGAAGACGACTTCCCCGACACAAAAGTGGTCAAGCTCGAGCAGAACTACCGCTCGTCTACGACCATCCTCGAGGCGGCCAACGCTCTGGTGGCCCATAACCGGGGACGCAAGCCCAAGAACCTATGGAGCGACAGAGGGACGGGAGAGCCGGTCACGGTGTTCGAGTGTAGAGATGAGCACGAAGAAGCGCGCCTGGTCTGCGAAGAGATCGTGGCCCTGCTCCGTGAACGGCCGGCGTCGGACATAGCCGTTTTCTACCGGGTCAACGCGCAGTCGCGGGTGATAGAAGACATGCTGGTCCGCCAAGGGGTGGCCTACCAGGTGGTGGGAGGCACCAAGTTCTACCAAAGGGCTGAGATCAAAGACCTGCTCGCATATCTGCGGGTAGCGATGAACGCCACCGATGATCTGTCCCTCCTTCGTATTATCAACACTCCACGCCGGGGACTGGGCGATGTGGCGCTGGGGCGGTTGCAGAGCTACGCCGGTGAACAGGAGGTACCCCTGCGGGAAGCGCTGCTGCGTGCTCCTGAAGTGACCGGTCTCGCAGCCGGGGCGGCTCAGACCTGTGTGCGCCTCGGGGAGAATTTCGTCTGTTGGGGTGAAGAGGCCGAGCAAACGACGGCGGTAGCGGCTTTGGTTCGAAAGGTCCTGTCCGAGAGCGGGCTCGCCGAGTCTCTGAAGGCCGAACGGACGTTAGAAGCCGAAGGTCGTCTTGAGAACTTAGAGGAGTTCGTGGGAGTGGCCGAGGAGTTCGACCGCATGAACCCCGACGGGACCCTGAGCGATTTCTTGCAGGAGATCAGTCTGTATGCCGACATCGACAGTCTGGAGGAGGGCCAAACGGTTGTGACCCTCATGACCCTGCATAACGCCAAGGGTCTCGAGTTCCCGGTGGTTTTCATCACCGGCATGGAAGAAGGTCTGTTTCCGCACTCACGTTCCCTGGACGAACAGCGTCTGGAGGAGGAGCGGCGCCTCTGTTACGTGGGCATCACTCGAGCCAAAGACCGCGTCTTCCTGTCGTACGCGCGGAGCCGCACTCTGCATGGGGGCGCGGGATATAAGCTGCCGAGCCGCTTTTTGGGAGAGATACCGAGCCGGCTGCTGGAGTATCGGGAGACGTCTGTGTCGACTTCTCAGGTGCGGGTGGCCGGGGGGGCGCAAGTGGGCAGAAAGGCAGTCAGACCTTGGTCTCCGCCCCGCGCAGGCCGCGAACGGTCCGGCGCCCGCGCCGGTGCGGGCGCAGATACGGTCGGCTTCGCTACGGGCGACAAAGTGGTCCATGCCAAGTTCGGAGAAGGCGTAGTGCTCGGCGTGGAACCGGGAGGGATCGTCCGGGTCTTCTTCTCCGAATCAGGTGACCAGAAGCGGCTGCTGCTCGAATACGCACCGCTGAAGCGGCTCTGACCACCCGTGGCGCCGGCAGAAGTGGATGAGCCGCTGTTCTGTACTTACAGCAGAATCATGCTCGACGTCTAGGCTCGAAAAGGGCGAAGTCCGTCAGTTCGCGTACACCACTCCCCGACCGGCTTCCTGTTCGCCCCGTGCGCGTGTTGGAGCGCGGGGATGAAGGGTCGCGGGCCTGCGGTATCTGTGCCCCGGAAGTCCCGTCTGGGGCGTAGGCTATGCTTTCCATAGAATTTTCGCAGGAGGTGCGTCTCTGATGCCGGACCGCCCGTTCGAAAACTGCTACTGGGTCGAGCGAGACCGGTTTCTGGCGGGGGAGTATCCCGGCAGTCTGGACCCGTCCGCGGCGGAGAAGAAGATCCGCGCGCTGGCGGATGCCGGAGTGACGGCCTTCGTCGATCTCACGGAGGAGGGTGAGCTCGAACCCTACGCGCACTTGGTACGTGCCCCCGCCCTACATCAGCGTTTTCCCATCCGCGACCTGTCTGTGCCCTCTCGACCCGAAACCATGGTCCGGATCCTCGACACCCTCGATGCCCATCTGAGCGCCGGGCGCCTGGTGTACGTGCATTGTTGGGGTGGGGTGGGACGGACCGGGGTGGTGGTGGGCTGCTGGCTCGCCCGTCGGCGTGGGGGACCGGCCGCTCTGGAGGAGCTGGAACGGCTGTGGGCGGCGTGCACCAAGTCGGCCACGCGGCGGTCTCCGGAGACGACCGAGCAGCGGCAGTATATCCTCGATTGGGAGGTTGGACGGTGATCGGGAGGTTTGGCGACGACTGAAGGTCCGAGTGACGATGATGAAGTAGGACGATGACTGGGGGGCGTGAGACGACGGGGGTGGATGATGAACCCCACCCGCAAGAGTCGGCTCCGGGGCGCCTTGCTCGGACTGGCGGCGGGCGATGAACCCCACTCGCAGAAGCCGGTTCAGAGGCGCGCTCCTCGGACTGGCGGCGGGCGGTGCGGTGGGGATCAGCGTGGAGTTCAGACCGTGTGCCTTCCGGTGTTGGCGAACGCACTGCGAAGATCTCAAAGATTTAGTCTATGAACTTAAAATTTATAAAAATGGGCACAGAGAAAAAAAGAAATATTGACGAATCAAAAGCAATTTAGGTATCTTCCTAATAATCTATGAACATTCGTGCGACCGAAAGGGGTGGCCATCGACGGTCAGTCGCTAGCTCCGACTAGATCCTGTCCGAATCCGTTTCGACCCGGTGCTGGGCACACGCCTCCCCACCTTGCCGGCAGAGAGCAAGAGAAGCGTGAGTTCTCCCGGCTGCTTGATCAGGACACCGTCTTTCAGAACCTGGTGGTAACCGGCCTACGCGGAGTCGGTAAGACGGTACTGCTGGATACTCTCAAGCCTATCGCGATCGAGAAGTCGTGGTTCTGGGTGGGGACGGATATGTCGGAGTCTTCGAGTCTCGACGAGGCCAGCCTGTTGGTGCGTCTCATTACCGATTTGTCGGTGGTTACCTCGGGCATCGCGGTGCAAGAACCCCAGGGCACAGGTTTCGTGGTTGATCCCAACACAGCTCCGAAGACGCTGGATTTTGCGACCCTGCTGGAGATAGTCCAGGCCACTCCCGGCCTCAATTCCGACAAACTCAAGGCTGTTCTTGAGCTCGTGTGGGGCTGCGTAGAGTCTCTTGGTATCCGCGGGGTGGTATTTGCATACGATGAAGCTCAGAACCTGTCCGACCATGCGGCTGACGGCGAGTTTCCCTTGTCTACACTGTTGGAGGTCTTCCAATCGGTCCAGCGCAAAGGGATGCGTCTGCTCTTGGTGTTGACAGGTCTATCGACGTTGACGGCCCGACTTGTAGAGGCTCGCACCTACGCCGAGCGCATGTTTCGGATACTTTCACTCGAACGCTTGACCCGGGAAGCTACGGCGGAGGCCATCCTGAGGCCGGTCAGGCAGGACTCACCCTGCGTGGCGGGTTTCACCGAGGACGCGATCGAAGTCATCTATGACTTCACGCTTGGGTACCCTTACTTTGTCCAGTATGTCTGCCGCGAAGTCTTCGACCTGTGGGCTCAGGACGTGGCCTCCGGGGAGGAGCTTCGGGAGATACCGCTGTCAGACATCACAAGGAAGCTCGATTCCGATTTCTTCGCCGGACGCTGGGCCAGAGCCACCGATCGGCAACGAGATCTTCTCTCCTTGGTCGCGCGGCTTGAGACCAGTGCAGGGGAGTTCACCGTGCAGGAGATAGTCGCGAAGTCGAAGGAGTCGTCCAAGAAGCCCTTTAGTCCCAGTCACGTGAACCAGCTGCTCGCGGCGCTCTGTGAGACGGGTCTGGTCTATAAGAGCCGCTGGGGCAAGTACTCGCTGGCCGTACCCTTGCTCGATGGGTTCATCCGCCGGCAACTGGAGGACGGACGGGTGGGAGCGGGGCGTTGATAAAACGATAGTGAAAATCTATGAAACATAGATTTTTGACATATCAAAAGCAGGACGAAATGACGAGGTATTGCTAATCCTATCGTGATAATCTATAAAAATTAGATTATGAATAGCAAAAAAGCAAAATCCGAGCCGGCTACGAGAAGTTTCATCGAGCGGCACGCGGTCTTCACGACGGCCGAGTTTCGTTCGGCGTTTCCGGCGGGTACGCCCTCTTCGACTGTGCTGAACAGGCTCAAACAGGCTCACGAAAGTGGACATGTCGAGCGGATCCGGCACGGCGTATACGCCTCCCGCCTAGGCGCTCTCGTCAATACGACGCCCGATCCCTTACTGGTCGCATCACGGCTCAAAGAGGACTATGCCATCGCTTACCACAGTGCATTGGAGGCCCACGGTGTGGCTCATGCACCTTTTCGTCGGGTGACAGTGGTATCTAACCGTACACCACTCAGATTCGAATACCGCGGTCATGAGTTCGTGGTCCGACGCCCACCGAAGGCCCTCATGGCCAACGAGGGAGATTTGTGGAAGACCATGGTCGTACCGCTCAGGCGGGGAGATGCTTTGGTCAACGTCACCTCTCGGGAGCGAACTCTCGTGGATTGCTTCGAGAACCTCAAATGGGCCGGGGGCATCGAAGAAGTGCTTCGCAGTGTCGGGGGGTTCCCTTCTCTCAAGGTGCAGGATGTGATTGCGTACGCTGAGTTGCTCACCTCCCCCAGCGCGACGGCGCGAGTGGGGTGGGTGCTTTCGGCAGACCCCGACATGTGGAGGGTGACGGAGGAGGAACTGAGAGCGTTGCGTTCCCTCCTCGGCAGGGGGCCGTACTTCCTGAGCGCCCGGAGCGGGCCCATGCAGTATATCCCTGAGTGGCGTCTATACGTACCTGCCGGCCTCGACGCTGCCGAAGAGATGCGGGGATGAGCACGCCCATCCTTCGCCTAACCGGCGACTTCGCCCCTCAGACTGTGGACAAAGTGGAACGTCTCTTGGAGCTTCTCTCCGAGATCCATGACCATCGTTATCTCGGCCCACGGTTGGTCCTGCATGGAGGTACCGCTCTCAATGTGTTCCATCTGGATATTCCCAGGTTGTCCGTCGACATCGACGTGCTCTACATCGGCGCTGTGGCGCGAGAAGAGATGCAGAGAGAGCGCGGAGAGGTCCGGGCCGAGCTGGAGACATTGGTAGGCCGGTTGGGCTATCGGTACAGACCGCCCAAGGATGAACACGCGGGGATCACCTACAAGCTTACGTATCGAACAGACCGGGGGGAGGACATCATCAAGGTTGATCTCAACTTCCTCAACCGGTCGCCGGTCTTGGGGTATAAGATGGTGCCCTGCCGACATTGTGCTCCTGAAGTGGTGTTTGGAGTAATCCCGTATGAGGAGCTCGTAGCCGGCAAGGTGAAGGCCTTGGTGGAGAGACGGAGTGCAGCCACCCGCGATCTCTACGATCTCTACCGGGCTTCAAAAGCAGATTTCGCCGACTGGCATCTGCTGCGGGCCGTCGTGGTGTACTACTGGACGTTAGCCGATACCTTTCCACGAGTTTTGGATGGAACAGTAGTCGAGAGATTTCTGGGCCACGAACGAGGCTTGGAGTCGGACCTTTTCCCCGTACTTGTCCCGGCAGAACGGCCGCGGTTGGCGGAGATGATCGAAGCGGTAGCGAGCTTTGTTGAGAGGCTTGCCGAGTTTACTCCTGAGCAGCTTGAGTACATGGAGCTGATGGCGGCATCAGGCGCCTACAGACCCGAGCTGCTTTTCGAGCAGTGGCCGGACGTGCTGAAGAGAGCCAAGGTGAGCCCGGCGGCCGCGTGGAAAGTACATAACTTACGAAAGCGTTGAATCTCACCCTCAAGAGTAGATTCAGAGGCGCCCTTCTCGGACTGGCGGCGGGCGATGCGGTGGGGACCACCGTGGAGTTCAGGCGGCCGGGGACCTTCGCCCCCGTCACGGACATGGTGGGCGGCGGTCCCTTCCATCTGCAGCCGGGGCAGTGGACCGACGATACCTCCATGGCCCTCTGTCTCGCGGAAAGCCTCATCGAGTGCGGCGGCTTCGATCCCCGAGACCAGATGGAGCGCTACCTTCGCTGGAGGGACGAAGGCCATCTGAGCAGCACCGGCCGTTGCTTCGATCTCGGCGTCACGGTGAGCGCCGCGCTCAGTACTTTCCGGCGTACCGGAGAGCCCTTCTCCGGCAGCACCGACCCGCGATCGGACGGTATCGGGAGCCTCATGCGCCTCGCGCCCGTTCCGCTCTACTTCCTGAAAGACCCCCGCGAAGCCGTGCGCCTGAGCGCCGAGAGCTCCCGCACCACCCACGGCGCCCGCACCTGCTTGGACGCCTGTCGTTACTTCGGCGGACTCCTGGTGGGAGCATGTCTGGGCGTGGACAAGGACGTTTTGCTTGGCGACCGTTACTCTCCCGTCGAAGGACTCTGGACGGAGGAGCCCCTTTGTCCCGAGATCGACGAGGTGGCCTCCGGCTCTTTCAAACGCAGGGAACCCCCCGAGATCGTCGGTAGCGGATACGTCGTTCGCTCTCTGGAGGCCGCCCTTTGGGCCTTCTTCCGCTCCCGGGACTTCCGTGAAGGCTGCCTACTGGCCGCCAACCTGGGCGACGACGCCGACACCACGGCCGCCGTGTACGGTCAGTTGGCTGGGGCCTACTACGGCGAGGAGGGGATCCCCGCCGAGTGGCGGGAGAAGCTGGCTATGGCGGAGCAGATTGGTGCGTTTGCGGAGGGGTTGATGGGGCAGTAGGAGCCCCGGCGAGGGCTCGATCGACTGGGAAGCCGAGACGCCCGGGCGGCCCTGAATCTCCATACGGTAGCGGGGCGGCGGGTAAGGCTTGGGCCTATGGTCGGAAGAAGCCTGGAGGCTTCGCTAGCCGAGGCCGAGCGGAGGTTCGTCCGCTCTCACGGGCCTCGCGCACGAAGGCCCGTCAAGCCCGGGGGCTACTCCGTCTCCTCGGTCTCCTCCTCGTCGATCCATTGATCCTTCACCGCAGCGGCCTTGCGCAAAATCAGCTGCTTGATGTCGTCCATCTCTTCGGCGCCCGCGCCTGCCTCCTGTA
>JAXGNF010000013.1:0-38125 GCA_040768135.1 Thermoleophilia bacterium
AACGCTCTCTCGCGACGCTCACAGTGAGAGGGCCGTGGAGTCGTGGGTCTGGTCTCTCCATTCGCCAAGAACAGCCTGGTTTGGGAGGGGGAGGGGCCTCATCCCGACGATTTGGCACGCGCGCTCATAGATGCAGTCCGACTCGTGCATACACTCGCCAGCGGCGACATCGAATGGGGCGTGGCAGTAGATGCAGCACAACGTGTGAAGGTCCCACCAGGGCGCACGAGCGAGCCGCTCTAAGACCCAACGCATACGTCGCCAGTCATAACAGACCGTCTCAACGTCGGCGGAGAGCTTGTCGACCTCTCGTGTAGTTGGAATGCGGCTTTCAAACACCGTTTTGCTCCTCATGAATTGGTCCGTGTCGATGTATCAGCTAGTATCGGCAGGGGAGAGCCGAAAGATGATACCGAGCACAGGGTGATCAGGGACTTGTGGCCGACGCGGGCACAAGAGCCGTTCGGTCTGGGTAGTCCCACCTGCTGAGATATCTTGGTTTGCCTGTGCCGTCGCTCAGATGTACCTTCATGAGGTGGCAAACGAATCCAACAATAGTGCGCCGCCCGTCGACTTGTCGCAGGACGCCGTAGCATCCACGGCACCCGCCGTGACCCGACGGGATTCCGCTGTTGCCGTGGTGCTCGTAGTGGCCGTTGGTCTGCTCATGCAGGCGGGATCGGCCGTGGCCGTCATCGTGATTGACTCGGTTGGTGTGATCGAGGCTTTGTGGCTCCGTACGGCGCTGGCGGCGATCATCCTGGGGCTCCTGCGCCCTCGTTTTGTTCGACTGCCCGAGAAGGGCGACCGTTTCTTGGTCGTCGCCCTCACTCTCAGCTTGGTCTGCATGAACCTGAGCTTCTATGAGGCTATCAGCCGGGCCCCGGTAGGGATCGTCGTGGCGGTGGAGTTCTTGGGCCCTTTGGGGGTGGCTATAGCGGGGTCTCGGAGACTGCTGGACCTGCTCTGGGCCGTGCTTGCCGGAGGCGGAGTCGTGCTCCTCGCTCGACCAAGTGGTTCAATCGGAGTCGTGGGCCTGCTCTTTGCACTGGCCGCCGCCGCCTGTTGGGCCGGTTTCATACTGATAGCGAAGAGAACCGTAAGCCGGATGCAACCGCTACGGGCGACCGTTCTTATGCTCATTGGGGCTACGGTCATCCTCACGCCGGCCTGGGCAGCCACTGGGATTAAGATCCTGGGGTATGGGCGGGCCATCCTCCTTGGACTGGCGGTCGCCGTCCTGTCTTCTGCGTTGCCGTATTTCTTAGAATTGGCCGCAATCAAGCGGGTGCGGGCGTCTACCTACGGGGTACTGCTCAGCATCGAACCTGCCATTGCTGCTCTGATGGGATTTCTCATCTTGGCTCAGCGTTTGGCTTACCGCGATGTCGGGGCGATCCTGGCGGTTGTGATCGCTGCTGCGGGAGCCAGTTGGGCTGCCACTTCGCAGGGAAGCCCGCGCGTCCGGGCGCGACCCAATGGGAGAAGGTAGGGACTGGTAGTGACGGACTGCAGCGGGTCCCGAAGGGGACGACGACTTCGAGCCAGGGATCAGACTTTGCCTTCTTCGACCAATCGGGCGAAGTGGGCGAATGTGCGGTCGTAGGTCCGTTCTGCGTCGGGCGGGAAGACGCAGGCGGGGAGTTCTCTGCTACGAAGGTGGTAGGCGATGCAGTCGCAACAGGTACCCTTGCGGGAACAGGGCTCGTAGCTGCAGTTGCAACGGGCGAGGTTCGTCTCCTTCTTGCATTCCATGCAGGGCTCCTTGTGACGCTCTTTTGGGTCAATGATACGGTTAAAACCGTGGCTGGTCTCCCCTGGTGGCATTGTGATGTTCGGGGAAGCGTGTCTGGGTCGGAAGTATGCCCGGTGGGGCTTGAGTAGCGTGGCCCGAGAGACGGGGTTTGCGACCGAGCGCGTGGACTTGGCTGGGAGAATCTGCTACAAAAGAGGTATATGCCGATAAGGGAGTCTTCCATATGCAGGTGACCGTTAGGTTTCTGGGCGCGCTCTGCGACCAGGCCGGGAGGCGGTCGGTGGTGGTCGATCTCCCTGCTGAGGCGACGTACAGAGACCTCCTTGACCGGATCGCCGACGATATGGAGTCTACTCTGGCCGACTGGGCTTGGGACGCCGACCGGCGTTCGTTCTCATATCGCACGATGGCCTTGCGGAACTCGTCTACCGAACTGCGGGTGGATTCCACGGTCCTGGCCGATGGCGACGAAATCGTCGTGCTTGTACCACTGGCTGGAGGTTGAACTCAGAAAGGAGCTGGGCATGGCACGAATGGCGGACGCTGCGGTTGTGCGAGAAGTGGGAGGCTCTTACTCGATCGAGCCTGTCGAGATCGATGATCTGCGTGCGAATGAGGTCTACGTGCGGGTCGAGGCGGCCGGAGTGTGCCATACCGATGCCAATATGCAGGTCATGGTGCCGATGCCGGCCGTGCTCGGCCATGAAGGGGCCGGGGTTGTTGAGGAGGTGGGAGCCGGCGTCGAATACGTACGGCCCGGGGATAAGGTGATCATCTCTTGGCCCGCCTGCGGGGCCTGTCCCAGCTGCTTGACGGGCCGGCGATACATCTGTGACAACGCTTTTCCCCTGCTGTTCAGTGGCCGCCGGCTCGATGGGTCACAAACCATCAAGTTGAACGGTGAGTGGATCTCGGGCTCGTGGTTCCAGCAGTCTTCGTTCGCGACACACGCGCTGGTTCCGGTCGAATCACTCGTGAAGGTGGAAGACGACGTGGCTCCGGAGATCCTTGCCGCACTCCCCTGCGGAGCTATGACAGGGGCGGGGGCTGTGGTCAGCGCTCTCCAAGTCGGACCCCAAGACGGTTTGCTGGTGCTCGGGGCAGGAGGAGTTGGGCTGAGCGCGGTGATGGCCGCCCATATGGCCGGTGCTTATCCAATCATCGCAGTCGACGTCACCGCGGAGCGCCTGGCTCTTGCCCTTGAGTTGGGGGCAACTCACGCTGTGAATGCGGCCGAAGAAGATGCAGTGGCACGGGTGCAGGAAATCAGTCCGGGTGGGGTGTGCTACGCGTTCGACAGTTCTGGAGTGGTTAGCAGTTGGCATACGGCTGTGGTCAGCGTGCGGGCCGGGGGGACCTTCGGGGTCTGCGCCGCCGTAGACCAGGAGACGTTGGGAGGAAGCCCGCACATAACACTGACCAAAGGTATGCGCATCCAGTTCATCATGGGGGGGTCGGTCGTTCCGCGGCTCTTCCTGCCCAAGATGATCGAGTGGTATAAGCAGGGTCGTTTCCCTGTGGATAGGCTAGTCAAGACATTCCCGTTCTCTGAGATCAACGAGGCCTTTGCCGCGGCCCACCGAGGAGAGGTCATCAAGCCGGTATTGTTGATGTAGCAATTGCGGCTCGGAGGACGGCCTGACGCTGCCCGTTTTGGGCGGGGGAGGAGTCACCAAAAGGCATTCGTGGTACAGTGATATCACTTTGTGGTAATCCCTAACCGAAAGGGGGGACATGGTTATGGCAAACATCACCACGGACCCATACAACGGACTTCAGTTCGTGGAGCTCAGTCACGAATGGGACCAGCGTGCGCCATCCTATCCCGGGCAAGCCGATGTCAGAATGATACGAGGAGTGAAGCACTCACAGCACGGCGTGTTGGCGTGGCGTACCACCACTGTCATGCACACCGGCACCCACATGAATGCCCCCATCCATTTGATCCAGAAGGGCGCAGACCTGGCCGCAATCTCGCCCGACAGGTTCTTTGGCAATGGGGCCGTCCTTGACGTTCCTAAAACGAACTGGGAAGTCATCACGGCTGCTGATCTGGAGAAGGCCAAGCCCGAGATCAAAGAGGGTGATATCGTCGTGATCGTGACGGGGTGGCACCACAAGTACTCCGACGGTCTGGAATACTACGGCGAAGCCCCTGGCCTCTCGAAAGATGCGGCGGAGTGGCTGGTCGCAAGAAACCCTAAGATGGTCGCCATCGATACTCCGCATGTCGATCACCCTCTGGCTACGTCCATGGGCCCGCACCGGGGCGGTCCTCAGATGAAGCGTCTTGCCGACGAGTACACCAAAGCCACTGGTCTGGACCCCAAAGTCGAGCATCCTGATTGGAACGTCGCCCACAAGATCCTGCTGGGTGCCGGCATTCCGACTATCGAACAGGTAGGCGGCGATGTCGATCTCGTTAAGGGTAAACGGGTCACACTGGCGGCAACCCCCTGGAAGTTCGAGCACGGCGACGCGTGCCAGGTACGGATGGTGGCGATGTTCGATCCGACGGGTACCTGCCGCATCGAGCCGGGCAACTAGACCTTCACGGAGGCGAAAGGACCAGGATATGAGCCTGAAGGTATATGATCTTAGTCATACATTCACCCAGTTCATGCCGGAGTGGCCTTCCAGCCCGAGCGTGAACATCGATATCGACAAGTTCCACGCCCGCGACGGCGTATATCAGGTGCAGTGGGAAGGCATCATGCATCGTTGCACGCATATGGATGCGCCGCTGCACGTCACAGAGTGCACGCCCACTATTGCGGACTACCCACTTTGGCGGCTTTTTGGCACCGGAGTGTGTGTCTCCATTCCCAAAGGCAAGTGGGGCGTTATCACTCCGGAAGACCTTGAGAATGCGACTCCGAAGATCCAAGAGGGCGACGTCGTCGTCATCAACACCGGCTATCATCGTCTGTGGGCCGACACCGACGAGTATTTCGCCTACGGCCCGGGCATCTACAAGCCGGGTGCCGAGTGGTTGGTGGAGAAAAAGGTCAGGATGGTCGCCTACGGGTGCCAGGCCAACGACCATCCTATTGCGACGAAGTTGGTCAACCACGGTTTGGGCCCCACCCACCCGCATCTGATCGAGGAGTACAAGGCTGAGTATGGGCGGGATCCGCTGGAAGATTTCCCGGAATGGGAACCCGCTCACAAGACCCTTATGATCAAAGGTGGCATTCCCGGCATCGAGAACGCCGGAGGTGACCTCGACGCGGTTACCGGCAAGCGCTGCACCTTCATGGCGTTCCCGTGGCGTTGGCCGGGAGGGGATGGCTGCATAGTACGGTTGCTGGCGATCGTCGATCCTGATCAGACCTTCCGGTTCGAGACAGGCGCATAGTCTCGAGAAACGAGCGGGCGCGGGTATCCCCGTTTAGCGGAGGAGAGTACCCGAACGCTTCGCGCGGAAACCGCGCCCGCTCGGCGACACCCTTGTTGGAGTAGCCCTGACGTCCACCTTGCGGTAGGCTTCTGACCCAGGCCTGCGGGCCAGGGTATAGACCTCGCCGACCCCTCCCAGTGAGTTGGCTAATACGTCCGGCATGCGGACGACACAGGCGCTATGCTGTCTTTGGAACGCGTCCGGTCTACGCCTGCGCCGTGAGCCATAGGCGGCTTCCGGTCGGTGCCCGGATACCCCGCGGACGAAGGAGGTCTACCCTTGAAAGTCGTGATTGTGGGAGCGGGACAGCAGGGACACGTCATCACTTGGAATCTGGCGCGCAACCCTGCGGTGTCTGCGATCATCCTCGCCGACTACGATGAAGCTCGGGCGCGGTTGATTGCGGAACAAGTGGGTGACAGAAAGACAACTCCGATGGTGGTGGATGCCTCGGACACGGCCGCAGTCGCACGCCTGGCCGCAGGTGCCAAGCTGGTAGTCAACGCGGTTATCCCCGAATACAACATGAGCGTCATGCGGGCCTGCCTACAGGCGGGCGCCTCATATCTAGACATGGCTTCGGGCCAGACCCAGACGAAGACCATCGACGAGGCTTTTCTGGAGCAAATGACGTTGGCCGAGGAGTTTAGAAGCCGGGGATTGGTGGCGCTCCTCAACACGGGTATGGACCCCGGCGTCACTAATACCTTTGCAGCGAACGGTTACGAGGACCTCGACCGCTGTTTCGAGATCCGTCTCAAAGACTACGCTATTTTTGACTCGCCGGTACCGTTGCAGGTGTGGTCTCAGGAGACCTACTACGCCGACTGTGCTCAGCCGCCCCTGCTCTTCGAAGACGGCGAGTTCAAGCGGGTGGAGATCTTTGGACGCAAGGAATACTACCAGTTCCCACAGCCGTTCGGCCTCGGGGCCGTCGTGTGTCATGACCACGAAGAGGTCAGCACTCTGCCTCGTCTCTTACCCCCGACCTACGGGGACAAGGGCCTTCGCTACGTAGACTTCAAAATGGGGGGGTCCGAAGAAGGGCTCGATGCAGATCTTGCCTTTGTCAATTCAGGGATGGCTAGCAAGATCCCGGTCACTCTGAAAGACGGCACCCAGGTCAGGCCGATCGATGTGTACGTAGCCACCCTCGCTCCCAACCCGCCTGCCGACGAGCTGGCTAGATTGGCTCTGGCCGGGGAGATCACCGACTTTGGAGTAGTCACAGTCGACTGCATCGGGGAAAAGGGGGGCAAACCCGCGACCATTGCATATAACATCTTTCCGCCAGACATCAGGTGGGTGAACACCCAGATACCGGGAGCTACGTGTGTCTCATACGGCACCAGTACTCCTGCGTCCATCTACGCGGAATTCATCGTGGAGGACCGGATTTCTGAGCCGGGGCTCATATGCCCGGAACAACTGCCGCGAGCGGTGCGTGATGCGTTCATCGCCGAGTGCGGTCGTCGGGGTCTACCCATCACCCGTACAGACACAGTGACGGTTAACTAGCCCGCCGGAAGAGACGGTGCCGGGACTTGCATCCTGGGTCGGCATACCGGGCACGGAAGAAAGGGCCGGGGTGAACCCCCGGCCCTTTCCTGAGTTCCGGTTGTATAAGCTTATCCTTGGCGCCGGTTCAGGGTTTGGCGGTGGTTGTGGTCTCCGCCTCGGTTGTGATGGTCTGACCGACCGTGGTTGTGGTGTCTCCCGACGGTATGGTGGTCGTGGAGTCAGATGCAGTCGTTGCCTGCATATCTTCTCTGTAGGTCACTTTCAATTCCGTCTTGGTCGCCTCGATCCAGGCGTCCCAGGTCTCACTCTGCTTTCGGAAAAGCAGTTCACTCCGTATGTCCTCTTCGACTTCGTCCAGAGTTAGCTGGTGGCCCTCGTTGATCTCGGTTACCTGGATGATGTGATAGCCATATGCTGACTTCACCGGCTCAGATATATCATTGAGGCTGAGTGAGAACACCGAGTCCTCGAACTCCTTCACCATCTCACCCCTTTCTACGGCCCCCAACTCTCCGCCGCTCTCAGCAGTCCCCGAATCATCGGAGTACTTCGCGGCCAACTCAGTCCAATCGCCTCCGTCTCTCAGCAGCCGGCACACCTTTTCGGCCGTCTTCAGAGCTTTGTCCCAGTCGGCGTCGGTCAACTCGGTTGTCGTGGTGGTGCCGTCGGCAGTCGGATCCTTGCCTTCCTTACCTCCCGGCGCTATCAGAATGTGGCGGGTCGTCCGGGTCTCTTCTACGTAATAGCCGTTCTTGTTCCCATCGTAATAAGCGGCGATCTCATCTGCGGTCGGTTCGGGCACCTCGCCGGTGACCTTCTCGTAGACCTTCTGCATGAGCATGGACTCTTTGTAGCTCGTCTTCAGATTATCCACGGTCATGTTCGCCGAAGCCAGGTCTTCCTCGAAGGCTTCTTTATCGCCACCGAAATAACCCGTGATGATGTTATCGATCTCGGTTTGCACATCGTCGTCGGTCACCGACAGGCCGTAGTCCTTAGCCTTCTGTGCAGCCATCTCGTAGAGGATGAGGTACTCGAGCACATCGTGCTTGAAGTTTCCCCAGGTCTCTGCGGGGACGGTCTCCTCACTGTAACCGTATCGTGCTCCAAATTCCTCCAGGCGTTGGGTGAACACCTTCTCAGATATCTCGACGCCGCCCACTTTGGCGACGGCGTTACCGGACAGATCGCCGCCGCAGCCGGCCACGACCCCGGCAAAAAGAGCCATGGCGAGCATCAGAAGGGCGACAATGGGTTTCTTCATCTCAGGCACCTCACGCTGTTGTTCAGAGACGGCGACGTAGGAGTATATCCGTATCTCAATAAGAATGCCGTAAAGCGACCGGTCTTATGCGGTAACCTGAGACTGATTCGGATACGTTAGAAGAAGGGCGGCCGGCATCAACAGTCGATCGGCCGGAAGCGAGGAGATGTACAGCGGCGACGGACAGACCTCGTTCGAGGAACGCGCCTGCACGGGAGTCGTTGGAGTCAGCCGTCGCGACTTTCTGAAGAGGACGGTAGCGGCACTGGCCTCAGCGGCGGGGATAGCAGGCGGGTTAGGGGGTCTCTTTTCCGGATGCGTTGACAGCGAAGTGCCGAGCAACACTACGGCCACCGTCCACCCGGGCGCGTCCACCACGAAGCCGGTCACCACGTCCTCCCCGACCACAGTGGCCGTTGACATCGAGAAGGGCCGGGATATCAAAGTGGGTGTGGTCTCAGCGGCCACAGGGCCACTAGCGCTGTGTGGCCGGGCCGATGAGTGGTGGTCCGAATTGGCGGCAGAGACTCTTGCGGACGGGATCGTTTGCGGCGACGGCAGACTACATAGGCCGGTTGTCATCATCCGCGACAGCGGGTCTGAACCTGAAGGCGCCGAGCGGGCGGCCGTCAGACTTATGCTCGAGGCGAAGGTCGACATCGTGTTGTGTTCCGGGGGTACGGGTCTGGTCTTGCCGGTCGCAGCTCAGGCAGAAAGACTCCTGTGCCCATGTCTGTGCAGTTTCGTTCAGTGGCGTCGCTTTGTGGCCGCCCGAGGGAGTCTGGCCCATCGACCCTTCGCCTGGACTTATGCTCATGCTCTCGATCTGGAGGATATATTCGCCAATTTTATAGCCATGTGGGGACAGTTAACAACGAACCGCAAGGTGGGTTTTGTTTTTGCGGACGACTCCAATGGCAGGGCTTGGACGGACTCCGTGACCGGCCTCTCTCCGGCTGCAGCCGGTGCGGGCTACGAGTGTGTGTTCCCCGGGCTCTATCCGGTGGCGAACGGCGATTTCGAGCCCTATCTGTCGGAGTTCAAGAGGAGCGGGTGCGAGATACTCTGCGGGGCCTTTTCCGTACGTGACTTCATCGATTTTTGGCGACAGTTGTCGAGGCAGGACTATCGGCCCAAGATCGTGACCGTAGGGGGCGCGCTCCTCTTCCCGCACGCTCTCGAAGCGGTCGGGCCCAGTGCTCGGAACTTGACGGCCGAGTGTCTGTGGCAGCCTGAATGGCCTTACCGGGATTCGATCACTGGGAAAACATGTCGTGAGTTGGCCGGGGATTACATGGCCACGACCGGTGACCAGTGGACACCGGCTGTGGCGCAATATGCATTGTTTGAATGGGCGGTCGACGTACTCAAACGGGTGACAGACCTCGACAGCCGCGAAGAGATCGTCGGGAAAGTCCTGACCACTGAACTCAACACGTGTCTAGGCCTCATCGATTTCACAGAGCCGGTCGTCGACTCCGCTCTCGGCGGTAGGCGCCCGGCGAAGAACGTCTACAAGGCACCTGTTGGGGCAGCGCAATGGGTGAAGGGTGATGTCTTCGGCTTCGAACCGCTGCTGCTCACCGCCGTCAACAGCAAGGAGTTGTCGCCCGCAGGGAGCCTCCGCCCGCTGGAATACGGGCGAGGGACATGAACGGAACCCGTGTCGTCGGAGGGATACCCGCAAATGAACTACAATACCGGATGCTTGTCTCTGGGCCGTGGGAGTCTCAACTGAACCGCCTTTTTCCAAAACGTAGTAACGGTGGCCGTCGCGCCCGCGACGGTCGGCTCCGGGCCGCACCTGTTCTGTTCGTGCTGTTGGTATGTTTGTTCTTGCTTGTCGGGATCCCGGAGGGCGTTCTCCCTGCATTCGCGACGGAGTCAGCCGTTGAATGTGGATGCAGCATCGCTGTCAAGCTGGCGCCGGGGGCCCGGCTGACGGAGAACCCTGACGGTACCATCGGCGTTGTCCGCGATTGGGAGTCGCTCGCCGGTGTCGAACCTGTTGCCCCCGGCTTGGGACTGCGTGAGACCGCTTCACTTCCCAGGTTGGGGATCCGGGTTCTTGAGCCCACCGAAAGCGGTGCGTCGGATGTAGGGGTTGGCCGCGACTTGGAGGCGGCTGCAGCGGCCTTCAGGCTCACGCCCGGCGTGGTATGGGCTGAGGTCAGTCGGCCCCTGTACGCCTGCTTGACTCCCAACGATCCCTTATACACTGCGGGGCACTATTCATCAGTGGGGCAGTGGGGGCCACCTCGGGTGGGGCTCCCGGCCGCCTGGGACATTACGACGGGGGCGGCGGATGTGGTGGTGGCTGTACTCGATAGTGGACTGAACAAAGATATCGCCGATTTCTCTGGTCGGATTGTCTCGCCGTACAGCGCCCTCAGCAGAAGCTCTCTGTGGCCCGCCTGGCAGGACACTCTGGGTCACGGCACAGCTGTTGCGGCCGTGGCGGCGGCTCGAGGGAACGACGGTCAAGGCATGGCCGGAGCCGCCTGGAGCGTGAAGATCATGCCCGTGAAGATATCTGAGGCGGGCGAGTCCGATACGACTATCCTTGCCGCGGCCATCGAGTATGCCGTCAATCAAGGCGCGGATGTCATTAATGTGAGCTTCTCCGGCAGACAGACCAGTCAGGCTCTGACGACGGCGGTGGCGTACGCCTTGAACCACGGGGTCGTCGTCGTCGCTGCGGCCGGCAATGATGGAATCCGGTCGGTAGCTTATCCGGCTGCGCTACCAGGGGTCATAGCCGTGGGTGCGACCACCAGGACCGACGAGCGGTGGCCGAAATCCAACCAGGGAACGGAGCTCGATGTCGTCGCTCCCGGTTCCCAGATCCTCAGCTACTCATTTAAGTCGCCCACCTCTTTTGCCCTATGGGACGGGACCTCGCTATCTAGTCCGCTTGTGGCGGGAGTAGCTGCTCTTATGCTCTCGGTCGACGGATCGCTGGTTCCGGAGCAGGTGGCCAAGGTCATCAAGGATACCGCCGATGACCTTGGCGAGGTTGGATGGGACGAACAATATGGGTGGGGCCTCCTCGATGCGGCCGAAGCGGTTGAACGGGCCCGTAACCACGTGACCAGCACGACCACGACCCTCGCACCGGTCACCACTACCAGCACCACTGCGACCACGTGGCCGACGACCACCACGACCACACGACCGCCGACCAGCACGACCCAGCCGCCGACGACCACTACCAGCCGGATTCGCTTCGTCGACGTGTCGCAGGCGACCACGTCCTATTCGGCTGAGATTGATCATCTGGCTTCGTTGGGGATCGTGTCCGGTTCGGAGGATGGGCTGTTTCGCCCTCGTGACAATCTGGTACGTCAGCAATTTGCCAAAATCATCGTGCGGGCATGTGGGCACGCTGTGACCGGAACCGAGATCTCTCCTTTTGTCGATGTCGCTGCCCAGATGGGCACCGATCCCTTCTATCCTTATTGTTACGTGGCCGTGGCTTACCGGCAGGGCATCACCAATGGCACCGATCCCACTCACTTCTCCCCATTCGGCACACTCACGCGGGCGCAGATGGTCACCATGGTGGCTAGGGCGGCTGCTCTGAAGGAGCCTCCCGTTAGCTACCGGCCTCCCTTCAGCAAGTTTTCAGGCGTGCACTACGCTCCCGCAGTAGCGGCGGCCTACGCGGGGTTCCTCGATAAACTGGACGGGATGGGCCCCAATTACGATTTCGGCGCACCGGCCACTAGGGGCGAGGTATGCGCCGTGGTCTATGCGCTCCTCCAGTGGCAGGCCGAATAGGCGAAGTCGGGCAGGCCGTCTCACTCATGAGCCGCCCTGCTTCTGGCTGCGTCGCTGCCTCTGAGGAAACAACAGGGGTCTCAAAACCGGCGTGAGGACCTTGCGCCAACGCGCAGAGATGTTGTGTCGACGCACGGGCGTCGTATCTGGCGTCACCGCGCAAGGCCCGGTTTGAAGCTCTCAACGATCTGTTCGAAATCGGGCTGCTTCTGGTCCCATGTCTTTGTGGCCGCCTGCAGCGTGAGCTGGTACTGGATGGCTCCGGTGAAGAGGAAGTAGAAGGTCGACGTGGTCGGGACGCCATCGGTGGTAAAAGTGTAGGTCACCTGGTAGCCGTCGATGCCCCCCACTGCAGCATCTGCCAAGTCGGTAGTCCTTGTCCAATCGCCTTGGTCCTCGAGATCGATCAGCAGCCTCTCGACCTCTCGTCTTACTTCGGGCATCATTGATTCATCTACCGTGACCGCCAGCTCGTAGACAGACACCATGAAGAGGTCTATATACGACCTATCTGCGACGGCTCCTTCGGGATCGTAGACACTTATGCCACTTTTTGAGATGTTCCCAGCGGTGACATCAGCGGGATCGCCCTCCTGTACCACCCAGTCACCCGGGTAGTCGAAACTGTAACCGTAAACCCTGTCTGTATAGGTTTTTGTGCCGGCCTCAGGCTTGTCACCGCTTAGGTTGAAGCCGATGCTGCAGCTCGGGACCACTAGCCCCGCGATGAGCAAGAGCAGGATCACCAAGGTAGCTGTAAAAAGCGCGCGTCGTGCACCTGCCATCACCGTTGCTCCCTCGTTAGAAGAGGAGGTTTGACCACATCCATTGTGGCATGCTTGAGAGAGTATGATGCCGCCGTCATGCCGGACCGTAGCGTCCGACCGATGAGATAGATTGAGAGTAGACGATAACGAATAAGGAGGCAGAGTCTTGATAGTGCTTAAGTGCGCCGCCTGCCTGCGCCTTCGTGGTAGGTCCTTCATGCTGGGGGGAATTGCGGCGCTGCTGACAATCCTCGCTCTCACCTTGGGAGGGTGTGTCACCACTACTCTGGTGGAACTAGGCGATGGTGCTGATGCAGGGTCCGACCATCGGGTGGTCGTTTCCTTCACTGCTACTCGTGATTCTTCGGGTCCGGTCCGTGGGGTGCTCGGACTACGGATACCAGAGGCTTGGGAGGTCACTTCGGTCGAGTTTACCGGCGCTCTGAACGGAAGCGCGACCAGGTCGACGGTGATGGAACAGGTCTACGCGACGGAGTGGGAGACGGCGACCGGACCGGGCTACAACGGAGCCAAACCAGGCTACCGATGGTGGGTTGGTTACAGTCCTGCAGGCGTGTGGGCCAAAGGAAACGAGAGCCGAGCAACATTCCGGATCAACACCCACGGACGGGGTGGGACCTATCTTCTCGATGTTGTCACCGGCATAGCCGACGCGGGGTCGGCGCTCGCAGACATCGAGGATGTCGCAAATGACCATGTCCTTTGGTACCTCGGCAGCGCGGGAGTGGCGCCGACCGGGGTGTTGCTTGACCAGGCTGTGACGGTACACGCGTTCACAGATGTGCATCCAGGTGTGAGCTACTACGACGCCGTCCAGGGAATGGCTTCTCGAGGTCTTATCGCAGGCTATCCACGCGACGGAGGGTACAGTGAGTTCCGTCCGGCCAACTCGGTCTTTCGGGCTCAGTTCGCAAAAATGATAGTCGGGGCTTTGGGGTTAACGGTCCGTGAGACCCTAACGCCGCCCGTGGTCTTCAACGACCTTGGTCGAAACGACCCCAATAACCTGTACCCGCACGAATATGTGTGGACCGCGTACAGCAACGGCATCATCAAGGGGTACGATAGAGGTATCTTCAAGCCCTACGTAGCGATCAGCCGCGGCCATGTCGTCACTATGACGGTGCGGGCACTTCGGGCTCTGCACCCGGCCACACTCATCTCTCCTCCCGAGGGCTTTGGGCAGACGTGGGGAAAAGACCTTCTGCCCGAGCATAAGGCGAACGCGGCCGTAGCCGAATTCAACGGCCTGCTCGCCGGCCTGCCTCTGAACACGACCGCGGCCGATGGAAACGCTCCTATGTCGCGGGGCGAGGTTGCCCAGTTGCTCTGGAACATGATGGCGCTGCTCGAACCCTGATGGGCTTGGGTCCCGATGGTACCCGGGGCGGTCAAACGGGGCCAAAGCTGCCTGCTTGGGCTACACTGGCTGCACTGTCCTGCGTATCTCGCGGGAATCCACTCCGAATGCCGGGGAGACGGCGATGGAAGTGCGCATTATCGGGCTCAAGGGATGTGGAAAGAGCACCCTGGTTGCAGCTCTTGTCGAGGGCCGGGGCGAGGGCCGCATAGCCACTGTGCGTGTGGGCGATCCGCGGGTGCGGACCTTGTCTCAGATCTTCCTGCCCAAGAAGACGACGTTTGCGGAGTTCACGGTCGAGGAGGCGATGTGGCCGCAGGCCAGTGCCCGCAAAGGCGAGATGGAGCGCTACCTTGACTCCGTGGCCGGGGGGCAACTCTACCTGCATGTGCTCCGCGCATTTGACAGTGACACTCTTGGTGAACCTGCCCATCCGCAGAGCGATCTTGAAGAGATCGATAGAGAATTCCTCTTATTCGACCTCATCCGGATCGAGCGGGCGTTCGAGCGGGCGAAGAAGGCCCCCTTGCCCGATATCGGCAGGAGGGCACTGACACGGTGTCAAGAGGCTCTTGAAAACGAGGTTCCCCTCCGAGAGATCGGGTTCGACGACGTTGAGCTGGGTTTTGTTAAGGGGTATCAATTCCTCACCCTGGTTCCCCAGTTGTTGGTGGTGAACACAAAATCAGACGGCGCGTGGGATGACTCGGTCCTCAAAGCCCATATCCGCGATCGCCGCGTCGTGGCCTTTCCCTTCTTAGAGGCCCTAGAAGTGGCGCGGCTCTCGACGGAAGATCAGGAAGAGTTCGCGGCCGCCCTAGGCTTACCCGGACCCGCTACTGAGATCGTGGCCCAGGCCGCTTTTGCTCAACTGGGACTCATCAGTTTTCTCACCGTTGGGGGCGATGAGGTGCGCGCGTGGCCTATTCGCGCAGGGGAGAAGGCCCGTGAAGCGGCGGGTGCCGTCCACTCTGACATTCAGCGGGGTTTCATCAGGGCCGAGGTGGTCTCGTTCGCGGACTTCATGGACCATGGGGGCAACATGAAGGCCTGTCGCGACGCGGGGGTGCTCCGCATTGAGGGCAAGGATTACGTCGTTGCCGACGGGGACATAATCAACTTCCGCTTCAACGTGTAGCGATCGTTCCAGCGCCTGCCATCTTCCTGGGCAGGCTTGTCACTGCGTGTGATTGCTCAGTCCCGGAGCCTTGCGTCGCCGCCGTGTGCGGTCGCTCAGTCTCCGAAGCCTCGCGCCAGGTTGTAGACTGCCTTGTCGAAGAACACTGCGAAGCGGCTCTGAAGTTCCATCACCCGGTAGGTGTCGACTGGGCGACTCCATATTCCTTGGGAGCGGGCATAGGTCCATATCTGTTTTTTTAACAGCATCACCGCCGACAGCATTTCGTGCGCTTTGACACCCTGGGTTCGCCTGCGGGTCCCTAGGTTGCGATAGAAGGCTCTGATCTCGTCTTCGGTACTCTCGCCTTCCAGCCACCGGCCCAGAAGCTTCAGCCCAGTCGTGCATTCAGCCAGAAGATGATCAGGGTCGAGGCGCATGTACCGGAGAGTGGTCCGGTTGGAGCGTACGTCGGCCAACCAGAGTCTCGCCACGTACGGAGTATGCTCGCTCACGAATCCAACCAGACTGCTCGACAACATCTCCGCGCCGGTCCCGTCTTCCAACCGGTGGAACGAGGCGTGGATCGCCCCGTCGTCGCGGTGCCGGGCGGCGCCGAGGCCGTGTGCCTTCTCATTAGAGGGGAAGGCGAGCGGGGGAAGACGATCGATGGGGAAGTAGGCCACCTCCTCTGCGTCGTCGCCGGGAGTCTCTTCTCCTGATACTTTCTCAACCTCGAATGTCACGATCAGAAGGTCGCCGTAGAACCCACTGCTCCAAGAGTCGGCGTCGATGAGTCGCGCGATCCTGCCTACGAGTCCGGCTTCCTCGGAGAGCTCCCGGAGCGCGGCCTGGGCTATGGTCTCACCCATCTCGGCGAATCCGATGGGCAGACACCACATGCCTTTGTTCGGGAGAATCCCACGCTTGACCAGGAGGACCCGCCGATCATAATCGAGGACCAAGGCGGCGGCAGCAGGAAGGGGGTTCTCGTAGAAGACGGCCCCACAGGCTGAGCACACATCGCGAGGGCGGTCCCCCACCTGCTGCACCTGCACCGTGCCGCCGCACTTCGAACAGAAACGGACGTTCAATCGACCGGCTCCCCTGATACTTGCAGATACACGTGCGAACCAGAATCGTGCGTGTAGGCGGCCAGGGTCTTAGCCAGTTCTTCGGGGCATTCGCGCACTTTTCCCAGTTGTGTTTTGCCTGCAGTGACCACTTCACCGATGGAGACCACCGGGTCGCTGATGAAGAGCATAGAGACGGTGATTCCGCTTGACTTCTCTGGTCTGATATCGATCTGGACGTCCTCATACCTCCCGTGAAGCAAGTACTCCTTCACCCCGATGACCACGCCTGAGATCGGCGCCTTGACCGCTGAACCCGGAAGAGCGCCCACTAGCACCGACGTTGTAGGTTTGCCGCCGGTGCCTCGTAGGAGGTAGTAGCGTGCGACGGGTGTGGAGGAGAAGACGCTGCGAAAGAAACGGATGACCGCGTTCGAGTTCGCCTGTTCTCCGATGGGGGTCAACTCCAACGCTCTGTCATCGCTGACCGCTCGATAGGCAATGATGGTAGCGTCACCAGCGGCGACGGGCAGCAATAGGTTGCGATCTCCCAAGCGTGCAAAGACCGGGCACTCTACGCCTCCGGAAACAAACGGAGCCGTAGACGAACGGGCCCCTCCGACCGGGAGTGAACCGTCGCCCGCCCGTTCGGTGGTCCCGCCTGCCGAGACGGCGATGACGATGCCTGCGACAACGAGGCATGCCACTGCGAATCCCAGAGCGAACCGTATCCTCCGTCTGCGATACACGGTTTCGAGACGGCGCCTTCGTCTCTGCACGTTGTCTGGGCGCCGTGCTTCGGCTGTGTACGCTCTTTCCTGCATCAAGGCAACCTCAGCATCTCACAGAGCAAATACTTAGTTTAGCAGCCACTTCGCAGACTGAGGAGGATCAGAGCCGGCTTCGGGCCACTGTGCGGAGGATTTGAGCATACGGTGTGGGAGACTGCTAATCTTTCTGTAGGCGCTCTTTTGCGAGATTCTCGAGATGCGGCTTTGCCGGAGTAGGCCGGCCACAAGGAGGATGCAGGTGCGTATCACCATACCGCGGTGGGTCCAACTCATGTTGATCCCCGTCGCCATCCTCCTCGTCGTCTATTTCAGTAGGGCGGCCAGCCATGCCGTCTGGGTCTTCTTGGTCTCGACCATCGTCGCCCTGCTTTTGAATCCTTTGGTCCTGTTGATGCGGCGGGTCAAGATCCCACGGTGGTTGGCGGTTCCCGTTGTATATCTCGCGTTTGTGGCTGCTGTCGTGATATTGGTCATCTTTCTAGGCCCCCCGTTGGTGGGGCAGTTCCAGAAGTTGTTCGATGCCATCCCCGGTTGGCTCAATGCGCTCAACGGTCTTCTGGGCGATCTCGAAGCTTGGCTGGCCACACAGGACATCGAAGTCAGCCTTCAGTTCAACACACGCGACATCATTGACTGGTTGCAAAGCCACGGGACTGAGTCTCTGGGAGCCCTACTCACCGTGGGCTGGAGCGTGGTCGGTGCCATAGTGAATCTGATTCTTACCGTGATCGTAAGTTTCTATATGTTGATTGACGGTAGGCGCATTTTTCGTACTCTATGCCGTTTTGCCCCGGGGGAGCCGGACGCGAAGGCGGCCTACGTCAACGGTCTCCAGACTGCCTTCAGCAGATTCGTGCGCGGGCAGGCATTACTTGGCGCGACCGTTGGACTGGTGTGCGGCTTGGCCATCTGGATCCTCAGTTGGGAAGTGGTCGGGGTTTGGCCCGAGGGCGGTCAGTACGCGCTTCTCTTCGGTTTCTGGGCTGGGGTGACCGAGTGCATCCCCTATGTCGGTCCGTGGCTTGGGGCCATCCCCCCCGTGATCGCGGCTTTCTTCCACTCACCGATCACAGCGTTGATCGTGATCATCATCTTCTTTGTGGTGCAGATGCTCGAAAGCCACGTGTTAGCGCCGAATATCGTGGGGAGCTCTGTAGGGGTTCATCCCCTCATCGTGATCTTCGCGTTGCTGGCCGGGGCTCAGATAGGTGGGCTTCTGGGTATGCTGGCCGCGCTTCCCCTGCTGGCTATGTTGAAGCACACGTTGGCCTTCTACGAGTTCAAGATCTCTAGGGCTCCCTGGGCGGGTGATGACGGCATCGCTATTATCCCTGCCCGGTCGGGTGCGCTCCCGCCTCGTCGTGTCAAGCCGCCTGGAACCCCGGAGGAATGAGGTGCAAAGCTGTAAGACGACACTGCGGCTGGGTGGTGGAGGTGCACTGATACTGTTACAATCGCCAGTTGCCGGGACAGAAGCCCCGGGGTCCGAACTGTAGCAGGTTGATGGAGAATATTCGCGAGTTCTTCGGCACCCAGCTGCGCAGGAGTTTCGCGCCGATGGCGGCGGCCCTGCGGTGGCTGAGGATAACTCCTAACGAGGTCACCGTAGCCGGTACCGTCCTCAATGTGGCTGCGGCTGCGCTGATTGTCGCCGACCACCTCATTTATGCGGGGATCGTGTTTCTGGTGGCCGGTTGCTTCGATATGCTCGACGGGGCGTTGGCGCGACTGGCCCAGAAGGTGACTCGTTTCGGAGCATTTCTTGACTCCACCCTCGACAGGGTGTCGGAGGGCGTGGTCTTTGCCGCGATCGCCTACCTGTTGGCTACGGAGGGTCGTACGATCGACGCGGCTCTTGTGGTGCTCGCACTTATGGGTGCTATGTTGGTAAGCTACACTCGCGCCCGCGCGGAGAGCCTTGGGGTGGAGTGTAGGGTGGGGATCATGAGTCGGCCCGAACGGGTTATTCTGATCGCCCTAGGGCTATTCTTCAACGTGCTGCCGTATGTTATTTACATAATGCTGGCCCTGACCGTGTTCACGGTCATCCAGCGGGTCGTCCACACCTACCGCCAACTAGGCAGGCAACCAAAATAGGGAGGATTCGTTGAGCGACAAAGTACGGGTGGCTATCATCGGGGTAGGCAACTGCGCATCATCCTTCATACAGGGGGTGCAGTTCTACCGCAACGCCAAGGCTGACGAGTTCGTTCCCGGCCTGATGCATGTGAACCTGGGCGGATATCACATCTCTGACATCGAGTTCACGTGCGCCTTCGACGTTGATAAAACCAAAGTCGGCAAGGACCTGTCGCAGGCCATCTGGGGCGGGCGTAACTGCACCGTCAAGTTCTGTGACATGCCTGAAATGGGGGTCAAAGTCTACCGCGGTATGACTCACGACGGCTTGGGCAAGTATCTCTCAGAGGTCATCGAGAAGGCCCCGGGCCCGACCGACGACATCGTGGGCATTCTCAAAGACACCAAGACCGACGTCGTGGTCAATTACCTACCGGTTGGCAGCGAGATGGCGACCAAGTGGTACGTGGAGCAGATATTGGAGGCGGGCTGCGGTCTGGTGAACTGTATACCGGTCTTCATTGCCCGTGAGAAGTATTGGCAAGAACGCTTTGAAGAGCGCGGACTTCCCGTCATCGGCGACGACATCAAGTCACAGGTGGGGGCGACGATCGTGCACAGGGTGCTCACCAAGCTTATGCGCGACCGGGGTGTGCGTTTGGAGCGTACTTCTCAGCTCAATGTGGGTGGCAACACCGACTTCCTCAACATGCTTGAGCGGTCCCGCCTTGAGAGCAAGAAGATATCCAAGACCAATTCCGTTACGTCTCAGCTCGATTACGACATCGGCGAGAGGAACATCCATATCGGTCCTTCTGACTACATCGAGTGGCTCGATGACCGCAAATGGGCCTACATCCGGATGGAAGGACGAACGTTTGGCGATGTGCCTCTTAATATTGAACTGAAGCTCGAAGTGGTCGATGCGCCCAACTCCGCCGGCATCGTGATCGATGCCGTACGGTGCGCCAAACTGGCCCTCGACCGTGGTATTTCGGGCGCTCTGTTCGGTCCGGCTTCGTACTTCATGAAGTCCCCGCCCATCCAGTACAGCGATGATGAAGCACGGCGCCGCACCGAGACTTTCATCACCGGCGAAACCGATTGCGAGTGACATAGAGGGAGATGTCGGTCCGGGGCCCGGGCGACCCGCGGGTGGGTCGCCCCGGCCCCGGTTTCATGAGGACAACGGGTGGCGAGGGAACTGCACATAGCTCTGGTGACCCCTTTTTCTTGGAGTGTACCGAGCGCGGTCAATCAGCACGTGGCTGATCTGGCGCGCCAACTCAAACGTGAGGGACACCGTCCGGTAGTTGTCGTGTCCTCGGACGCCCTGACCGATGAGAAGAGGATGCGGTTGCTGTTTCATCGCTCTCGCGGCCGGGTTGTGACCCTACTACGCGACTACCGCGAGGGCGTAGGTGCAGACGGCCTCCTCCTCCCCCCCCGTGGAGTCGGGCCGCTGGAGCCGGAGGCGGGGGTGCCCGTCATCCCCCTCGGCTCGAGCCTTCCCATCCGGCTGAACGGCGGAGTTGCGAGCATCGGTATGCCGGTAGACGTCACCTCGCGGTTGGAGAAACTCATGCTGGGCGCAGGCTTCGATCTGGTGCATGTACATGAGCCTCTGGCGCCGTCACTCAGCTTCACGGCACTCCGGGAGACACGGAGTCCGGCGGTGGGAACTTTTCACCTAACTCCGGTGGGAGTGGCGGCATACGAGTTGGGACAGGCGGTTCTGGACCGTTTCATGCTCCGGCTCGACGCGCGTGTCGTCACTTTTGAGTCCGGTCGAGAGATCATGGACGATCTCTATCCGGGAGATTACCAGGTGATTCCGTGCGGCGCCGGCATTCCGTTCACTGAACCTCTCACGGGACGGCGGGCTTTGAGTGGCGCGCCCTCGGAGCCATTCGGTCTCTACATATACCGGGGAGATGGGCGCCGGTCGTATCGTGCCCTGCTCCGGGCACTCCTGACCGCTTTCCCCGCCGACCTAGATCATGTCACCGTGGCGTTTCACCGGGCGTCGGTGGATCGCTGGGTCCCTCGGAGTGTACCCCGCAAACTGCGGTCTTTGGTGACGCTCCGTGAGTTTGACACTCCCGCCGAACTACAACTCTTATACGAGGGAGCCGCCATCACCATCCTGCCTTTCTTGGGAGGAGAGTGGCTATGTGCCACTGCTTCGGAGGCGGCCCTATGCGGATGCCCTGTGGTTGGACCTGATTTGGCCCCGGTACGGGATCACGTTGCCGGACCGATGCCGGGCGGGGTGTTTTCGCCGACCGAATCGGGTTCCCTTGGCCGGGTCATCGGAGCCGTTCTGGAGCAGACAAGGTCGCTTGTGATCCTCCCGGATCAGGAGAGTTCCCCACATGAGGAAGCCTTCCCACGATGCATGGCCAGAGGCGAACACTCGATTCAAGCGGTAGCCACCCGGCTGGGCGAAGTCTATCGAGACACCATTGCCGCGACCAGCCGGCGTCAGGGTATTGTGGCCAGAACTTCAGCGGCGGTCCAGTCGTTGCACGTGCGGGGCATTGGGGAAAGATCCGCGCGACGGCGTATGCGACACGCGGCTGCCGGTCCGATGCGCCCGGACTGGATCAATGCCGATCTTCACGTGCATTCAAGTTTCTCCAAAGACTGTGTCACCAGCGTGGAAGCGCTGGTAGCCACGGCCCGGGAGATCGGTCTGGGAGCCTTGGCCATCACCGATCACGATGAGATAGAAGGAGCATTTCTAGCCCGGGAGCTGGCCAAAGGCGATCCCTTCATCATCGTCGGTGAAGAAGTGAAGACGGCAGAAGGAGAGGTGATCGGCCTCTTCCTCGAAGAGGCGATCCCTCCGGCACTCAGTTTCGATGAAACGTTGTCGCTCATCAAAGAGCAGGGCGGACTGGTTTATGTGCCCCATCCCTTTGACGCCCTGCGGACCACGCCTTCATACCGAGCGCTGGTCGACAACCTTCATCGCATCGATGTGATCGAGGTCTATAACGCCAAAGTAGCGCTTTCGGCCTTCAACCTCAGCGCGGAGCGTTTCGCCGCTAAGTACAACATCGTTGCCGGCGCAGGTAGCGACGCCCACGTACTCCAGGCGTTGGGCACCGCGATGATCCGGATGCCTCGCTTCCACGATCCCGAGAGTTTCATGGCCGCCTTGTGGGAGGCGGACATCGTAGCCAGACGCAAGAATCTCGTCTACCTACAGTCGCTGAAGCTACTGCAAACGACCTTAGATCGGGTCTTGCCCGAGGACTGAACCGGGCCGATTGCTCTGTCGAACCCGGAGGAATTCCTTGGCCGTGCGCCAATATAGTCACTGCCCTCCCGGAGCACCGATCGGGTAAACGACACAGAAGCTGGTTCGAGCACAATTGTGAAAGACTCCTTAGCTGCCACTGAAGCCAACGAGATCTACCGCAAGCTGGAAGAGCGGGCGATCGAAGAAAGCAACGACCTCAACCATCGCGTAGTCCATTGCCGCAAATGCCGCCGGGGGGACTTTCTTCCCACCGTCGGTTCCGGTCACCCGCTGGCCGACATCTTCTTGCTCAAGTACCAACCGCGGTATTTGGAGGTGACAGAAGGGGTGGCCTTCTACGGCCGTTCGGGGACCGCCATACTCAAGAGCATGGAGCGGCTGGGGGTGAACCCTCTCGTCGTTTACGGCACGAATGTGCTGAAATGCCACGATGTCGACATCGAAGAAGGGGAGAAGAACTGCCCTTCCTATTGGCTAGAGGAGTTCCAGATCACTCAGCCCCGCATCGTCGTGGTGATGGGTAGAGCCGTACTCGAAGTAGTCAACCGAGAGCGGATCGCGGGTATGAAGAAGCTGGTTTGGGACCCGGGAGCTCTTCAGGACTTCACCCCCTTCTGCAAGGCGCTGGTGACGCCTGATATCGACGCATCCTTGGACGAAGAGCAGGCAAAAGGTGAATTCTGGCGGGCGTTCAGGAACCTTGGTGAGTGGTTCCGAGACGAGCCGCCTTACTAGGCTGTTTCCCGGGCTCACCCACTCGCAGACCTAGGGTTGGGTCGCTTGCAGATGAACCTCCCGACCGGGCCGATGCGGTGATGCGCCCCTCCTCGGGGGGCTTGTTCTTCGCCTCGGGAAGTTGCAGTCCCCCATTTGGTAGTATGGGTGGCCCAATCGGAGTGTTGTCCGCTACACTGATTGTATTGGAGTATTTCTCAAGACTCAGAGTCCGCAAAAAAGGAAACTTCATCATGACCTACTATCCGCACCTACTCTCGCCGATCAAGATTGGGAACGTCATCCTCCGGAACAGGCTGGTGGCAGCGAACGCCCTGCCTCACTTTCTACAGGGGCCGGAGACCTTCCCCAATGATCAGGTGATCGAGCATGTGGCGGGACTTGCAAGGAACGGGGCCGGCATCGTCCAGCTCGCCGACTGGTCTAACCCTGAGCAGCGTGTCGCCTTCAACCCAGACGGCAAACGCTTCCCTATGTACGATCTTTCGGATCCCAGTGTCCACAACTATCTCTGCCAGTTGGCGGCGGCCGTACACTTCTATGGAGCGAAGCTGTCGCTGGCCCTGATGGAGTTCGGGCCCAAAGGTTATGAGATCTGCGATTCGCCGCCGCTGGATCCGCACTTCAAGGTCGATATGACGGATATCGCCGGCATATCGCGGGTGGCGGCAAAGTTGTTCAAGAACGATCCAGGCCCGGCCAAAGCAATGACTGCGGAGAAGATGCGTGAGATGGCTGACGAGATCGCAGAACGTTGCCGGTTCTTTCAGAGCCTTGACTTCGACATGTGCTCCATCCATATGTCATACCGACTGACGATGCCGGGCCAGTTCCTTTCCCCGATCACCAACAAACGAACCGATGAGTACGGGGGTAGCATCGAGAATCGCGCGCGTTTTCCGCTGGCCATATGTCGACGCATCAAAGAGGTCTGCGGCGAGGACTTCCTGGTAGAGATCCAGGTCAGTGGCGAGGAGCCGGGGGGTACGACTCTTGACGAGACTATAGCTCTGGCTCATATGTGCGAGGGCGTCGTCGATATTCTGCAGGTCAGAGCTCCTGACGCCGATCTCTCTCATCCCATCGGGTACAACTCCGTGGATCACGCTCCCATTACTCTGCCGTACGCGGCGGCCATCAAAGAGAGCGGGGCGAAGGTACTCGTGGAACCCATAGGGGGCTTCCAGGATCCGGACGACATGGAGGAGTACATCGCCTCCGGCAAAGCCGATCTCATCGGCCTGGCAAGGGCCTTTATCTGCGACCCACACTACTATGAGAAGATCTGGCAAGGTCGTGCGGATGATATCGTTCCCTGCATCCGATGCAACAAGTGCCACGTGCCCTCTCTAACCGGACACTGGGTCAGTATCTGCTCGGTGAATCCGGAGATGGGCTTGGCCACTCGGCTGCCGTTGATGGTGTCCACTCCAGCAATGAAGCTCAAAGTTGCCGTGGTAGGGGGCGGACCCGCCGGGATGGAGGCGGCCCTGGTGGCGGCGGAGCGTGGTCATGATGTGACCCTCTTCGAGAAGAGCGATTCGCTGGGAGGGCAACTCCGCATTGCCGATGTATCTCGGCCGAAGTGGCCGGTCCGCAACTTCAAGAACTACCTAATACGCCAGGTGTACAAGCGGGGAGTCGATGTGGTCTTGAACACGGAGGCTACTCCCGACCTGATCCGCGGCGGTGGATATGACGCTGTGCTGGTGGGGGTGGGGGCGATTCCCAACGTTCCGGATATTCCGGGAGCAGATGCCGACTTCGTATGGACGGCGATCAGTGCTTACGGTGGCCTCGAGTCACTCGGCCGGCGGGTGGTTGTAGTGGGCGGCTCAGAGATCGGCACTGAGACCGGTATGTATCTCGCGGAGAATGGGCGTCAGGTCGTCGTCCTTACAAGACAAGATCGTCTGGCGTGTGATGCGACGCCGATCCACTACGTGGAGATGGTCCGCCATGCCTGGCAGCAGTTGGAAGGCTTCAGCTTCATCACCTATGCGACCACTACCGCTATCAATAAGGGTTGGGTGACGTATCGGGACGCTCAACAGGTCGAGCACACGATTGAGTGCGATGATGTTGTGGTAGCTGGGGGGATGAGACCCTGCTGGGAGGAGGCCATGCGCTTCTACGGCAGTGCCGACCGTTTCTTCATGATTGGAGATTGTCACGAGGTAGGCAGTGTGCAGACCTCTATCAGAAGTGGCTTCGCCGCCGCGTCGCAGCTCTGAGCGGTCGTGGAGTGGTTGAGGGGCGGCTCGAGCGCGCGGGACGAGACCAAGCTCCCTAGGGGGTCCTACACCGCCTCGGGCTCTCCCTGATGCGTCAAGAGCGCCACGCACTCCACATGGGGCGTATGGGGGAACATGTCCACAGGCGTGACGTGCCGAAGCCGGTAACCGTGATCTTGTAGGAGTGCGAGGTTCGGTGCCAAGGTCGTCGGGTTGCACGATACATATACTATGCGCGGCACCTGCAGTCTGCCGATACGGGAGACGGCCTTCTTGGAGAGTCCGGCTCGAGGAGGATCGACTATGACCACATCGGGATCCGCAGCCTCCTTGGGCAGCGTTCGGTGACCGTCGGCCACCTCGCGGAGCACTCGAGGTGTGTCGCCCTTGAGGAACACGGCGTTGGTCAGCCCGTTCAGGCGGGCGTTCTCTCTCGCGTCGGCGACTGCGGCCGGTACTATCTCGACTCCCAGCACTGCTTCTGCTCGGCCGGCGAGCGCCAAACCGATGGATCCCACGCCCGAGTAGAGGTCCCATATGGTGGGACCTCTACTCGGGCCCTCGGTCGCTCCGGTTCCCGTATGTGCCTTTGGGTCCGGCAATCGCTCTGCTACCGGGCCGACCGAGGCATCCACTTCGTGCGCAACGATGGCAAAAAGCTCGTGAGCCATCATGGTGTTGGTCTGGAAGAAGGCGTCGAGGGAGATCTTGAGGGTAATGCCTGCCACTCGTTCAAACAAGAAGGGTCGACCCCAAAGTGTCCTGCCACCCAGTCCAGAACTGAGTTCGGCTTGTCCGGCGTTTACGGCGTGAACGATCCCCACTATCTCCGGATGAGCAGTGCGGAGCTTCTCCACCAACCTGGTCCAAGGCGGGCGGTTGTAGTCTCTTGACCCAATGGACACGTCTCCGTCCTCCGGAACGGTAACCAGACTGACAAGTACTTCCTTGCCTCCCTGGGCGCACCGAAGCAGCAGGTGGCGGGCAAAGCCGTGTCCGGAGCGGGGGTCCCAACCGGGTAGGTCGTTCTCTCGCAGCCATGCCTCCACGGTCGCACGCACGTCTTCCATCACCAAAGGCAAGAGGTGGCACTCGGTCAGCGGCAGTACGGAGTCCCAGCGGCCTCGCGGCCTGAAACCGATAACGGCTCCCTCAGCGCTTGTGCCAATGGAGAAATCAGCCCGGTTGCGGTATCGCCAAGGGTCGGCCATTCCCACGATGGGTTGGACGACGAAATCATGTAGCCCCCCCAGATGCTCCAAGGACTCGCGGACTTGACCGGCTTTATGGCGCAGTTGCGCTTTGTAATCTAGGTCCTGCCAGACGCATCCCCCGCAGAGGCCGAACAAGTTGCAGCGGGCGGATCGTCGGTCTGGAGACCGAGTAAGAAGGGCCTCTGTTCTCGCCTCGGCGTATCGCTTCTTATATTTGGTAACTCGAGCCTGCACTACGTCGCCGGGTACCGCTCCCGTGACGAACACGACGAAATCGTCCACCCGGGCCACTCCCTTGCCGCCGAAAGCAAGACCGGTGACTTCCAGCTTGAGGAGGGCCCCTTTTTGTACTCTGGGCAGGGCGACATCCATGAAGAGAGTATACGTGGAGTCTTCACAGTCGGGAGGGAGGTGGGGACCGCTTCGCCGCCCGGGGCGGCGCATCGGTCCCCGCGGGCAAGGGGTGTTTCAAGATTTTGTCGCTCTTATCAAAAGTCAATTCCACGTTGTGCTCGTCCACCCTGATCGTGTCTCCGTCGCGGAATTCTCCTTTCAGAAGGGCCAAGGCAACCTGATCTTGGATCTCCTTCTGGATGAGTCGCTTGAGTGGCCGGGCGCCGTAAGCCGGGTCATAACCCTGTTGGGCCAGGTAGTTCTTGGCGGTGTCGGTGATCTCCAGATTGATGTCACGCTCGGCGAGACGGTCGCGCAGGAGTCTCAACTGGATGTCGACGATGCCCTTGATATGCTCCAGGCTGAGCCGATGGAAGATGATGACCTCATCCACCCGGTTGAGGAACTCAGGCTTGAAGGTAGCTCGCAGAATATCGGTGACGCGCATGTCCATCTCGATCTCGGTGATATCCGGGTCGAGGATGAACTCGCTACCGATGTTGGAGGTCATTATCACGACGGAGTTCTTGAAGTCGACCGTACGGCCGTGTCCGTCGGTGAGCCGGCCTTCGTCCAGGATCTGTAGGAGTAGGTTGAAGACGTCTGGGTGCGCCTTCTCGATCTCGTCAAGGAGCAGGACTGAGTACGGGCGGCGCCTCACCGCTTCGGTCAAATAACCACCCTCCTCGAACCCGACGTAGCCGGGGGGAGCGCCGATGAGGCGGGCTACAGAATGTCGCTCCTGGAACTCGCTCATGTCCACCCGGACCATGGCTTTCTCGTCGTCGAACATGAATTCGGCCAATGCCCGGCCTAATTCCGTCTTGCCCACTCCTGTCGGTCCCAGGAAGATGAAGCTACCTATGGGGCGGTTGGGGTCCTGCAGGCCGGCGCGGGCTCGCCTGATGGCGCTTGCCACTGCCTGGAGTGCCTCATCCTGGCCCACCACCCGTTCGTGCAGCCGTTCCTCCATGTGGATGAGCTTCTCGACTTCGCCTTCGAGCAAGCGG
The DNA here is from genome assembly GCA_040768135.1 of Thermoleophilia bacterium. Lineage (GTDB taxonomy): Bacteria > Actinomycetota > Thermoleophilia > RBG-16-64-13 > RBG-16-64-13 > RBG-16-64-13. Next base: position 27,784 of record JAXGNF010000013.1, read on the forward strand.
GCGACCGGAATGCCGGTCCATTTGGCTACCACGTCGGCGATGTCTTCTTCTTCAACCTCTTCTTTCAACATCTTGACATCGCGCTGTAGCTCGCTCAGCCGTTCGTTCTCGGCCTGCAGTTGCCGTTCGGCCTCGGGAATCCGACCGTATCTGAGTTCCGCCGCCTTCTGCAGGTCGCCGACCCGCTCGGCCTTATCGGCTTCGGTCTTGGCTGAGTCTATCTGCTCCTTGAGGGCCTGGATCTTGCCGATAGCCTCCTTCTCCGCCTGCCAGTGGGCCTGCAGTCCCGCAGACTGCTCTCGCAAGTCGGCCAACTCGGCCTCGATGGCGTTGCGCCGCTCTTTGGAGGCCGCATCCTTTTCTTTGCTCAATGCGTGCAGTTCAATGTCCAACTGCTTGACGCGCCTTTCTACCTGATCGATCTCGAGGGGCATAGAGTCGATCTCGATGCGCAGCCTGCTGGCCGCCTCGTCCACAAGGTCGATAGCCTTGTCAGGCAGGAAGCGATCAGAGATGTACCGTTGAGAGAGCACCGCGGCGGCTACCAAGGCAGAGTCCTGGATGCGGACCCCGTGATGGACTTCGTAACGTTCCTTGAGGCCTCGGAGGATGGCTATGGTGTCCTCGACAGACGGTTCCCCCACCAGGATGGGCTGGAAGCGCCGTTCGAGAGCGGCATCCTTCTCCACGTACTTGCGGTACTCGTCCAGGGTGGTGGCGCCCACCACCCGTAACTCACCGCGGGCCAGCATCGGCTTAAGCATGTTGGAGGCGTCAACCGCCCCCTCGGCTCCACCTGCCCCGACGATGGTATGCATCTCGTCGATGAACGTGACGATCTCGCCCTCAGAGCCCGCAATCTCCTTGAGTACGGCTTTGAGGCGTTCTTCGAACTCACCTCGGTATTTCGCGCCGGCCACCAGAGCCCCGATATCCAGGGCCACCACGCGCTTGTTCTTGAGGCTCTCGGGAACGTCCCCCGAAACGATCCGTTGGGCCAAGCCTTCAGCGATGGCGGTTTTTCCTACCCCGGGCTCTCCGATGAGAACGGGATTATTCTTGGTACGGCGGCTGAGCACTTGGATAACCCGCCGGATCTCGTCGTCTCGCCCTATGACGGGGTCAAGCCTGCCCCGGCGAGCGAGGTCGGTGAGATCACGTCCGAAGCGCTCCAAAGCCTGATACTTCTCTTCCGCATTGGGGTCTTCAGCCCGCTGGGAGCCCCGGATATCCTTGAGCACTCGAAATACGGTTTCCCGTGTCACTCCGTGTCGCTTCAGGGTGTCGCCCAGCCATGCCCTGTTGGCCGCGAGCCCCATGAGGACGTGCTCGGTCGAAACATAGGCGTCCCTCATCTTGTCGGCCTCGCTCTGGGCGTCATCCAGAGCTTGTTGGGTCTCACGAGCGAGGCCCACCTGGGTCGCACCGTGCACGGTCGAGAAGTAGGCGAGCCGTTTGTCTAAGTCTGCGCGTAGCGCAGCCTGGTTCACTCCGATACGCTCGAGTATGGGGGAAGTCAACCCATCTTCTTGGTCAAGCAGGGCAACGAAGAGGTGTTCCGGCTCTATTTGAGCGTGCCCGCGCTCCTGCGCAAGTCTCTGAGTGGCGGCCAACGCCTCCTGCGCCTTTAGAGTGAATCGTTCCAACTGCATATATATCAGCGCTCCTCGTCCTCGGGTAAGAGTGCGGACGTAAATCTTCAGTTAATAACGAAGAAAATCTTATACGAAGCGACTCATATTTGTCAAGACGGACGGAAGCGGTATGTGGGTTGGGTGGGGTGCGGTTCGTGTAGACCCGACCGAGGCATTGCACGGATATTTGAGCGACACCCGTGCATTCTAAAGCACGGTGCTCAGAAGTTGGTTTGGGGAGGTTTGGACTCGGTGGTGGCAGGAGTCGTGGGACCAGGCGGTAACTCGTCGGGCGGTATTTCTTCTGGAATAGTGGTCGTAGTGGTGCTGATGGTGGTGCTCGATGCAGGTGCGACGGCGTACGCGCTGTGGAAAAAGCGATCGTATACGATGGGGATGGCCGGTTTTGCGAACTCGTCCTTGGGGTAGTCGCGGTCGGCCTGATACATGAATTTCTGCCATATGATGGCCGGGAAGCTGCCACCGGTCACCTTGATCCCGTGGACATTGTCCATGGGCACCTGCGCATCGGGGTTGCCCATCCACACTGAGGTGGAGAGGTGTGGAGTGTATCCGCAGAACCAGGCGTCATACCACTCAGTCGCGGTGCCGGTCTTGCCCGCGGCCGGACGCTCGATGTCGGCCCTGGTGCCGGTGCCGCTCCTGATGTTCATAGCCAGTATTCGGGTGGTCTCGTAGGCCACGGCGGCCGATATGCCCTGCGTACGCTTTGGTTGCGCCTCCCAGATGACAGCACCACTCGAATCCGTGACCCGGGTGATGATGGTAGGCTGTACGTACTCACCTTCGTTGGCCAGCGTGGCGTAGGCTGAGGCCATCTCCATAGGGGAGACACCGATGGTGAGTCCACCCAGGGCAATGGCAGGATTGGCATTGATCTCGGACGTGATGCCCATTCGATGGGCCACGTCAACGATCTGCTCAGCCCCTACGTCTAGGGCCATCTGAGCGTAGACGGTGTTATCACTGCGCAATGTCGCTTGGACAATATTCGAGGTCCCGTAGTAGCTATGGCCGTAGGTCTTGACACTCCACGGCTCCGGCGCGCCCGGATAATCCAGTACGACCGGCATCGACTGGTAGTAAGTCGTCTCCGGATCCATACCCCTCTCGAGCGCCGCTACCAAGCAGAAAGTTTTGAATGCCGAACCCGGCTGGCGCCGGCCCTGAGCGGCCAGGTTGAACTTGGAGTTATCGTAGTCGCTGCCGCCCACCATAGCTCGGATGTAGCCCGTTTTGACCTCAATGCTGACCAAAGCGGCCGAAGGGTCTCCTTCTTGGTCAAGGGTCGAGGTGATGGCATTCATGGCTAGGTTCTGATACGCGGGGTTGATGGTCGTGTCTACCCGCAGCCCGCCCCCAAAGACCCGCTCCAGGCCGAACATGTCAATGAGTTGTTTGCGTACAAAGGCCACCACATATGGCTCTTTCACCTGAGTGTACGGAGAATAAGGAGCCAGGTCCAGATGCTGGTCAAGCGCCTCCTCTGCCTCCCTCTTGGTAATGAACCCCAGTTCATACATTTTGTTCAGCACTTGGTCGCGGCGCTTCATGGCCGCTTCGGGGTGGCGTCGAGGCGAGAATGCGCTTGGGGCTTGGGGTAAGCCCGCCAGGAGTGCCGCTTCGGCAATCGTAAGATCCATGGGATCCTTGTCGAAGTACGTGCGGGCTGCCGCTTCAACACCGTAGGCATTGGAACCGAAGTACACCGTATTCAGGTACATGTCGAGGATCTCGTTCTTGGAATACTTGCGGTCCATCTGCCAGGCCAACACCATCTCGTTCCACTTGCGCGTGAAGGAGATGTCGGTGCGATCGAGGTACAGGTTGCCTGCCAACTGCATGGTGATGGTGGAGAAGCCCTCGTCCACCCCCTCTGCCCGGATGTTCGTGACGAAGGCGCGGACAAAGCCCTGGAAGTCGACGCCATTGTGTCGGTAGTAGCGTTCGTCCTCGATGGAGACTAGTGCGTGTCGCATGATGTCGGGGATCTGTTTGCCGCTAATAACCGTCCGGTTCTCTTCGCCATGGAGGTAGGCAAGTAGGGTGCCGTCGGCCGCGTAGATCTGCGTAGTCTCGGCCAGGGTGACTTCCCCCTGATGTTCGAGCGAAAGTAGGGTGTCTTCAACCGCTGCGACGGTGTGCAGTCCCATCATGAAGACACCGGCGAGGATCCCGACTGTGATGATAGGGATGGCCGCCAACACGGCGATGAGAACGATGATACGCCGCCGCTGCACCGCGTGTGCGCGTCGCTGTCTTGCGCTCCGTCGTTCTCGACCGGTCCTCATATCGACCTCTATCGTCCGTCAGCCGGGGATGGCGGGCTTAGGCCTGCCGGTTTGTAGACGTATTCTAGCCCGAAGGAGGTTTCGATGAGGTCGGAATGGGTCGAACAACCGCGAAGTACTGGCAGGGTGGGGGCGGCGCGGGTATATTGCAATTACGTGATAGCAACGGTTGTGGAGCAGGCTGAGCTCAGCTGAGCAAGAGCACGGGCAGCCGCAGAGGCCAGAGGGGCAGCGTGGAGGGCGGTGATCAAGTTGGGGGTGGCGCCGTATCGAGATGATGAGCGGCGCGGTTCTCTCGCAGTCGCTGCCCGCTTGTTTTTCGCCCAAGAACGACGTTGCCTCAGTCTTCCGCTACGCTTCTGGTTTTGCTTCCCGAATCCACGGCGTAGCCTGAGAGGAGCTCAAAGGGGGAACAAACAGGTCGGTGTCTCGTCCAAGAGTCCAGTGGCGTCGCAGACCAGAGGAGGAATGAGATGAGGAGTAGTGGGCAGCAGGTGAAGACACGCTCGTTGATCGTCGTCTCACTTGTCGCAGCGGTCCTGATGATCGTCTTGATTGGCCCCGGTACGGCTTTCGCGGCTCCGCCGTGGACCGACGCATCGAACAATTGGTGGATCAATACCTATAACCTTACCGAGGCCCAGGCGGGTACTGTGTCTGATGGGTATCCCGACGGTACATTCCGACCGAACCTCGCGGTCACACGTGCGCAATTTGCGAAGATGGCGGTCGAGGGCTTCGGTTTGCCGGTGGTCAACCCGCCGGCGCCGACGTTTCCCGACGTCTCGAGAACCAATCTCTTCTATCAATGGATCGAGGGAGCCGTCGGCAAGGGCATTATCGGAGGTTTCGTCGATGGGAAGTTCCGGCCCAACAACAACATCATCAGACAGCAGGCCAATTCTATACTGGGCAAGTACCTCTCGGGGAAAGAGCTCGGCCTGAGGGGTCACATAGCAGGCAGCAAAGGCAACTACCCGTCTCTTGACGCATGGTATAGGGCTGAAGGACAGCTGCTCCTCGGTCCGTTCGCCGATAGACTGAGTGTGGCAGCGGCCCATGCGGCTCCCACGGCCTATCTCGTCTATCACGGCGTTGTGGGGGGCAGCGAGAGCGGCGGCAACCGTTATCTTGGGCCCAACCAGAACGTAACCCGCGCTCAGGCCGTTGCCATGATCTTGAGAACCAGGGTTGTGGGCTTCTCGACCGACCTACCCTTGATCGCCCTGCTCAACCCGGCCTTTGGGCCGGCTGAAGGCGGTAACACCGTCGTCATCACCGGCATGAACTTCACCGGTGCCACTGTGGTCGAGTTCGGCGCCAAAGCCGCTACGAGTTTCACAGTCAATACAAGCAGCCAGATCATTGCCGTGGCCCCCTCCGGTACCACCGGGACAACCGTAGACGTCAAGGTGACGACCCCAGCAGGCACCAGCGCCACGAGTACCGCCACCAAGTATGTCTACGGAATGCCGACCATCACGCTCCTCAATCCCGCGGCGGGTGAAGCGGCGGGCGGTAACACCGTCGTCATCACCGGTATGAACTTCGCCGGGGTGACCGCGGTGAAGTTCGGCGATAAGAACGCCGCCAGCTTCAAGGTGGACTCGTCATCTCAGATCACCGCGGTTGCTCCTTCGGGCACGGCGGGGACCACTGTCGACGTCCAAGTGGTCACCTCTGAAGGCATCAGCTCCACGAGCATGGCCTCCAAGTACAGCTATGGAGCGCCGACGGTCACCTCGCTGAATCCGGCCGCGGGAAGCCCAGTGGGGGGCAACGAAGTACACATCTACGGTACAGGATTCACAGGCTTGAGCAGCGCCGGAGCTGTGCGGTTTGGGAGTAAGAACGCGATCAGTTACGAGGTCATCTCCCCCAGCCATATCCGCGCGGTGGCTCCGTCGGGTACGGCCGGTAGCACGGTAGACGTGACCGTCACCAACCCGGTGGGCGTAAGTTCGGTCGCCGGCACAGGCGACGACTACGCCTACGGGGCCCCAACAGTCACGCTTGTTGAGCCGAACAATGGGCCTACGAACGGTGGCACCGAGGTCACGATCACGGGCACCGGGTTTGTCCCCGGGGCCATTGTGAACTTCGGCGGCCCTGATTCCCCCGCGCGCAATGTGAAGGTTGTGGATCCTACCACAATCACCTGCGTCACTCCTGCGCATCGGGCGGGAGAGGTCAAAGTCACGGTGACAACCCCAGCGGGGACCAGCTCGACCGACGGGACGGGCAAGAGCTTCTATTATGGATTTGCTACCACCCCCCGCTCCATCGAGCTGGACCAAGGTGGTACGGCACCCGTCGGTGGGGTCACCGATGTGAAGATCCCACCACCCGGAGGCACTGATAATCACGGTGCAGTAATAGGGTGGGAAGCCAACACGGCGGACAGAATCAGGTTCACGGTCGCCGACGTGAGCCCGGCCGTCTCCACCATCACGATAAACGGGACGGCGTACATAAGTGGGTCCGACTACAAGATCACCTCGGAGGCTCCTCTCACTATCGTTGTGACAACCACCGAAACCGGCAGGCTCGACGCCGTCAGGACGTTCACGATCTCCGTGAAGAAGGCTACTGTAGTCAATATCCGGACGATCCCTGGGGTGACTGCCCCCAAGACAGGGTATACCCCAGTGTCCAATATTACGCCGACCGACCAATATACCGGCACCGTGACCTGGAGTCCGGCCCACATTCCGTTCCGAGGTCCGGAGACCTATACAGCGACCATCATCTTGAAGGCCAAGCCGGGATATACACTGTCCGGGGTCCCCGCGAACTTCTTCACGGTTGCCGGGGCAACGACTGTGACGAACCCTGCGGGTTCAGGAGTGGTGACGGCGGTGTTCCCGGCGACCGCCGGGAAGACGATTACCATAGCGGCTATTCAGGGATTGACACCCCCAGTAACAGGAGCCGCTCCGGTGTTTAGTATTACGCCGACCGACGAATACACCGGCACCGTGATCTGGAGTCCGGCCCACGATCCGTTCCAGGCCTCCAAGATCTACACAGCCATCATCACTCTAACGGCCAAGCCGGGATATACACTGTCCGGAGTCCCCGCGGACTTCTTCACGGTTGCCGGGGCAACGACTGTGACGAACTCTGCAAACTCGAGAGTGGTGACCGTCGTCTTCCCGACGACGGTGGCGAAGACGATCACCAAAGCGGCTATTCAAGGATTGACGCCCCCCGAAGCAGGAGCCACTCCGGTGACCTCCATTGAAGAGACCGACGAATACACCGGCACCGTGATCTGGAGTCCGGCCCACGATCCGTTCCAGGCTTCCGAGATCTACACGGCCTTTGTCACGATCACCCCCAAGCCGGGATATACACTGTCCGGGGTCTCCGCGAACTTCTTCACGGTTGACGGGGCAACGACTGCGACGAACCCTGCGGGTTCAGGAGTGGTGACGGCATTGTTCCCGGAAACGGGTTCGTAGCCGGGGGTCTACCCGTCAGAGGACCCGACTCATGAGACCGAGACCTACAAGACGGACCTGATGGTGGGTCTCAGGTGAGGGGCTGTAGGCCGCGCCTTGCAAGGCGCGGCCTACAGCCCCTCGGTCTTTTCCCGGTCGGAGCGGGCTTAGAGTCGTGCTATTGCGTCCTGGATTGGGTGTTCGGCTCCCACATCAGAAGACTTGACAAGACTCGACTCATATTTTATAATGCTGTTCAGCTAAGTAGTACAGTTACCATCGTGCATCGAGCAGCGGAGGAACAGAGTAATGGGCAAGATCATCGGTATCGACCTGGGCACGACCAACTCAGCTATGGCCGTGCTGGAAGGCGGCGAGCCGACCATCATCCCGAACGCCGAGGGGGGAAGAACCACCCCGTCGGTCGTGGCCTTCACGAAGACCGGGGAACAGCTGGTTGGTACCGTTGCCAAGCGCCAGGCGGTCACAAACCCTGAGAACACGATCTTCTCTATCAAACGCTTCATGGGGCGCAAGTTCACCAATGTGAGCGAAGAGATGAAGATCGTCCCTTACAAAGTCGTAGAAGGCCCCAACGGCGACGTCCGAGTGAACGCCAAAGATGGGCAGTTCTCACCGCCGGAGATATCGGCCAAGGTTCTGCAGAAGCTCAAGCGCGACGCTGAGGCCTTTCTTGGAACCGAGGTCACTGAAGCAGTGATCACCGTACCCGCCTACTTCGACGACGCTCAGCGACAGGCCACCAAGGACGCCGGCATAATCGCAGGCCTCGAGGTGAAGAGGATTGTCAACGAGCCCACTGCGGCTTCACTTGCCTACGGACTCGACAAAGAGCACGAGCAGACCGTCCTGGTGTTCGACCTTGGCGGCGGCACGTTCGACGTCTCCATCCTCGAGTTGGGCGACGGTGTGTTCGAAGTCAAGTCCACCAATGGTGACACCCACCTGGGCGGCGACAACTTTGACAAGGCCGTCGTCGACTGGGTGGTGACGGAATTCCGTAAGGAGAAGGGCGTCGACCTGAGCAAGGACCGTCAGGCCCTGCAACGGCTTTACGAAGCGGCTGAGAAGGCTAAGGTAGAGCTTTCGTCGGTGCTCGAAACCACTATCAATCAGCCGTTTATCACCATGGACCAAAGCGGTCCGCTCCATCTCGAGATGACCCTTACCCGAGCGAAGCTCGAGGAACTGACGCGCGATCTGGTGGATCGGGTGGTCGGGCCGACCAAACAGGCTATGGACGACGCGGGCCTCAAGGCGGGCGACATCGATCAAGTGATTCTGGTGGGAGGTATGACTCGGATGCCGGCCGTGCAGGAGAAGGTGCGCGGGCTTACCGGCAAAGAGCCACACAAGGGCATCAACCCTGATGAGGTCGTCGCTCTGGGCGCGGCCATCCAAGGCGGTATCCTGGCCGGTGAAGTCAAGGATGTCATCTTGCTGGACGTGACCCCCCTGTCTCTCGGCATCGAGACCAAGGGCGGAGTGTTCACCCGGCTGATCGACCGAAACACCACCATCCCTACCCGCAAGAGTGAGATCTTCTCCACTGCGGAGGATGGACAGACCTCGGTGGAGATCCACGTGCTCCAAGGTGAGCGCGATCTGGCTGCCTACAATAAGACACTAGGCAAATTCCAGCTGATGGGTATTCCACCGGCGCCACGGGGCATCCCGCAGATCGAGGTCACTTTTGACATCGACGCCAACGGCATCACCCACGTTTCGGCCAAAGACTTGGCGACCGGCAATGAGCAGAAGATCGTCATCAAGAGCTCCAGTGGCCTTTCCGATGACGAAATCAAGCAGATGGTCCGTGATGCGGAGACCCACGCTGAAGAGGACAAAAAGAAGAAGGAGCTCGTTGACGCCAAGAACCAGGCCGAGCACCTTGTCTACTCCACGCGCAAGTCGCTGAAGGAGTTCGGCGACAAGGTCGACGGGGCCGCCCGTGGAGACATCGAGAATGCCACCCGCGACCTCGAAGAGGCCATCAAAGGCGACGACTTGAATCTGATCAAGAACCGCACCGAGGCTCTGCAGGAGGCCGCGTACAAGCTGTCGGAGGCCGCATATCAGGCCGCACAGGCCCAGCACGGCGACGGTGGTGGTCCGGCAGGAGGCGCAGGTGGGGCCGGTGGCCCCGGCGCCGGAGCCGGCACGGCTGAAGAGGAAGTGGTCGAAGAGGCCGAGTACGAAGTCATCGACGAAGACAACTAAGGACGATTGATGAGTCCGGCCCGCCGGTAAAAGCAGGGCGGAGCGGACAACAGAGGAAGAAACGGTCGCGAAGGAAGCGGCCGGGCCGAGGATCCGTATGAAACGGACCCGGCTGAAGAAGAAAGGGAGGTAAGTAGGAATGGCAATCGTTAGATGGGATCCTTTCCGCGAGTTGACTGCGCTGCAGTCCGAGGTCAACCGCTTGTTCTCCCGCGTGGGTGGCGGTGACGTGGCTGAGCGGCAGTCGTGGACTCCGTCGATCGACGTGATCGAGACGGACGACAGCATCAAGTTGAAGGCGGAACTGGCGGGCATGGAGCCGAAAGACATCAGCATCGAGGTGCAGGACAACGTCCTTACCGTAAGTGGTGAGCGCCGGTTCCAGGAAGAGGTCAAGGAAGACAAGTACTATCGCATCGAGCGGCGCTACGGCTCGTTCAGCCGGTCCCTGGCTCTGCCGCAGACCGTGGACGAGAACAAGATCGAGGCCAAGTACGAGAACGGTGTGTTGGAAGTGATCGTGCCCAAGGCTGAGATCGCCAAGCCCAAGAAGATCGCGGTCGCCATTGGCGAGCACAAGCCGGAGACGGTGGAGGCTCAGGCGACAGAGAGCACTTCGTAGCCGAACGCTACTTCGAAATGATGGTTGGGCTGACCGAGTGACGAGTGAGCGGGGGGGCGGGCGGGCGAGCGCCCCCCCCCCACCAAAATA
>JAXGNF010000014.1:0-12267 GCA_040768135.1 Thermoleophilia bacterium
CTACGGGGACGACGCCATGGCCGCCGTGGCCTTCGCCAAAGAGACGGTGGGGGTGAGCTAGAGATGACCGAGAAAAGCTGGAAAGACATGACGCCTGCTGAAAAGCGGGCCGCACGCATCGACAAGTGGCGGAATCCTGGAGTTCCCTTCGCGTCTCCAGAGGCCGAGGCCGACTACAAGGCCCGCATCAACCGTCTCATAGCAGTCGTGAACCTCGAGGAGCCCGACCGGGTGCCGGTGAGCCTGACCTCAGGATTCTGGCCGGCCCTGTGGGCGGGCATGACTCCCTACGAGGCAATGAACGACACCGCCCGCGCCGCGCAAGCCTGGGTCGATTTCAATCTGGAGTTCAAACTCGATGCCATGGTCAGCCCGGTTATGCAGACAACGCCGGGCGCCGTGTTCGAGAGCATCGACTACCGCCTATATTCCTGGCCCGGCCATGGGGTGGCTAAAGAGGTGGGATATCAGTACAACGAGAAGGAGTGGATGCTCGAAGACGAATACGATCATCTGATCGCCGATCCGTCAGACTACATGCTCCGCGTATACCTGCCTCGTACCGTGGGAGCTTTTGCCGGCTTTGCCAATATGTCTTCGCTTTTTGACTACATCGAGTTGCCGTTCGTATCCGGACAAGTGGGAGGATGGGGCTCGCCGGAGATGGCGGCAGGGCTTGCAAACCTGGCAAAAGCGGCTGAACTGGTCGGTGGTTGGGCCCAGATCACGTTCGCGAAGATCGGCGAGCTTATTGGCCTGGGTTTCCCTGCCTTCTGGGGAGGGGCAACCAAGGCGCCTTTTGACATTCTGGGTGACACGCTGCGTGGAACCAGAGGGGCAGTGATCGACATGTTCCGCCGGCCCGATAAGGTGGTCGAGGCTTGTGATCGCCTGACCCAGGTGGCCATCGACTTCGTTACACGCCGTCCGGGCGGGGGACCCGCTACGCCGCTCATCTTCATACCGCTGCACAAGGGTGCCGATGGTTTCATGAGTGACGAGCAGTTCAGGACCTTCTACTGGCCGAGTCTGCGCGCGGTGATTCTTGGTCTAATAGAAGAGGGGCTCATCCCGTTCTTATTTGCGGAGGGCCGGTACGGCTCACGACTCGAAACCATCATGGATCTGCCGAAGGCTTCTTCGGTTTGGCTGTTCGACCAGACCGACATGACCCGGGCCAAGGAGACCATTGGAACGGTAGCCTGTATCCAGGGAAACGTGCCGCTTTCGCTGCTGTATACCGGCACCCCGGAGGAGACGGCCGCCTACTGCCGCGGCTTGATCGATACGGCCGGTCGAGGGGGTGGATTCATCCTGGACGCAGGCGCAGTGGCAGAAGATGGTAAGGCCGAGAACCTACGGGCGATGACCCAGACGGCCTGGGAATACGGCCGGTATTAGACCCAGCTCTCATCGACTGAACACGTGTGGCGAGAACATCTGGTAGGAGGTGATTTGAATGGCGGGAGGTGCTTGTTTCTGACGGAAGGCGAAGAGAAGGATCCTCAAGAGCGAAGTGGGAGAAGCCCTTGGGCGTTGGCCCGATAAGGCTTCGTATGGCCCGCATACGACCGAGAAGTCGAAACGTGGAGGGAGGACCGTAGGATGCAGGAAAAGGAAGATCCTAAAAACACAGAAGAGGGTCTGAACGTGAACAAGACGGTCAGCCGGCGGCAGTTCCTCAAGTACGCAGGACTTGCCGGTGCGGCTGTGGCCGCAAGCGGCAGTCTTGGCGGTCTGCTCGGGGCCTGTGGCGAGAAAGAGTCCACTACCACTACAGCCGCCGGCGTAACCACGACGGTGGCGGCAGGTCCTGAGCCTCCAGCTCAGGACAAGTTCGTTATTGGCGGAGCGCGTCCGATCTCCGGCGTCTTCGCGATGTTTGAGGAAGCCCACTTCGGTCCCGCTTACAAGATCTGGGTGGACGACATGAATGCGGCCGGCGGCATAAACATAGCCGGCAAGAAGCTCCCCGTGGAGCTGAAGATCTATGACGACCAGAGTGACCTTGATACCTGTATGCGTCTCATGACGAAACTGATGGAGGAGGACAAGGTCGACTGGTTGCTTGGCCCGAACAGCACGGCATTCTTGTTCGCCGGCGCGGGTCTTGCCCAATCGCGTGGGTACATCCTGTGTAGCGCTGAGGGCGGCGCCACCACACTCGAGGCTGAGATGGCGAAGGGTACCCTGCCCCTCTTCTTCCAGTTCCTCAACTACTCCAACCACTACCAGATGCCGGTGTTCGCAGACATCATGCAGGAGCTGGGAGTGAAGACTGTCTCTATCATGTACCTCGAAGACCTGCACGGTATCGAGTATCAGAGCCAGGCCCAGATCTTCTTCGCCACTGCGGGCATCGAGATCCTGAGCGTTACCCCGATTCCATTCGGCATCAAAGATGTGTCGAGTATCGTCAAGAAGTGGCAACAGGAGAACCCAGACGTAGTCTGCGGCTTTGTGTACCCCGACCAGTACATCTTGACCCTCCAAACGATGATCCAGCTCGACTACAACCCCAAAGGCTATCTCGCCGGCCCGGGCGGCTCCACGGAGGTCATCTACAACGTCTTCCAAGGGGCGGCCGACGGAGTGTTCTTTGAAGGAGCCTGGTCCCCGAAACAAAGCCCGGACACCCAGGCCTACTACGAGAAATTCGTCGCCAAAGTGGGCGACAAGGCCAACGTGGATTTCTGGGGTCCGCTGATCTACGGAGCCGAGTTGCAGTTCATCCAGAAGTGCATCGAGCAGGCGGCGACCCTCGATCATCAGAAGATCGCTGAGGTTCTACGTACGGCCCACCACAAGACCATGATGAGCGACGATACCTTCATGACCAATCAGATGTTGGACCATTCTTGTTATGCCGGTCAGATCGGTCAGTGGCAGAACGGTTATCCCCAAGTAGTCGACCCAGGGCCCAAGCGTACAGCGGATATCTGGTATCCGAAGCCGACCTGGAAAGAAGCAGTGGCCTCGTCTACGAGCAGCACCACCTAGGTCGCGGGTTCTGTAGTTGGGCTGAGAATCCGATCTATTGGGCAACCCTCCGGGGCGTAGGTAGGCGCCCCGGAGGGCCATACTCGGGAACCTTGCTGCGAAGCCGTACTGAGAAGGATCTTGCATGGTAGTAATCAGGGACATCATCATCACAGGCCTGCTGCTTGGAGGGATCTTCGCGCTTGTCTCCGTGGGGCTGAGTCTGCAATACGGCGTCGGACGAGTCTTGAACGTCGCCCACGGCGAATTCATCATGGTCGGGTCGTTTGTGACGTTCTGGCTGTTCGGCAGCACCATCCATCTTGACCCGCTGATCTCCATAGTGATAACGGCCCCTCTCACCGTTGTGATCGGCTGGATTCTCCACGTGACGCTGTTCCGGCACCTGATGCGCACATCGCCTTCACTAGATGTGTTCGAGGGCAAGTCGATGCTCGCGTCGTTCGGGCTCTTGTACGTCGTCCAGAACGTGGCTCGGATCATCTGGGGCTCACAGAACTATCAGATCATGTATCTGAACCGGACCGTCACTGGGGCACAGATTCCCTTGAATCGCTTGGTGGCGTTGGGGGTTGTCATCGTCGTAGGGGCCGCATTCTACGTTTTCCTTGCCCGGACTCGGATGGGCAAGGCGATCCGGGCTTCTGCTCAGGATCCGAGCACTGCAGGACTTATGGGTGTGAACATCAACAGCGTGCTTGCGATTTGTTTCGGATTGGGCGTGGGAATGGCCGGCATCGCTGGCAGTCTGCTAAGCACTCTCTACGCGATCCAGACAAGTATGGGGCTTCAATATACGGTCATCGCGATGATAGTGGTGGTCCTCGGGGGGTTGGGAAGCGTCACCGGAGCGATGATCGGTGGCCTCATCCTGGGGATCGTTTCTCAGATTGTGACCTACTTCCAGCCGACCTGGACGTTGATCGCGTACTACTTCGTCTTCATAGTACTGCTTCTGGTCAGGCCCAAAGGGATCATGGGTAAATAGATGATGAATATCAATATCACTCGAATCTCACCTACTCGCTGGGCCACATTCGGGCTGCTGCTCGTGGTTTTCATAATACTGTCGCTGCTGCCGACGATAGCCCACGGGTATACCATCACACTAATCACCGACATCCTGCGCTACGTCGTTCTGGCTGTAGGCTGGATGATCTTCTCGGGACCTACCAACTACATGTCGCTGGCCACGGCCGCCTTCTACGGAATCGGGTTCTACATCGCGGCCGTCTTCAACGGCGCTCTACCGTTTGCGGTGGTGATTCTTTTGGCCGGGGCAGTCTCTTTTGTGATGGCGTTGGTGGTCGGGGCCCTCACACTTCGACTAAGAGGGGTATATTTCGCGATCTTCACTTTTGCGCTCACCCTGATGGTCACCTCTGTGGTGCTGGAGATAGAGCGGGTGGTGACCGGGACCCGGGGACGGTTCGTGGTCACAGAGAGCGCCGAGGCTGCCTATTACGCCATGTTCATAGTTGTGATATTCACTCTGGTCATGGCTGCTCTTATCAGGCGTTCACGCTATGGATTGGCTCTCCAAAGCATCGGTCAGTATGAGGAAGCGGCAGCCCACAGCGGTATCAATGTGGTCCAAACAAAGGTCTTCATTTTCGCTGCGAGCGCGATAGTCATGGGAATGGCCGGAGCTATCATAGCGACCCGGCGCACCTACATCGACCCTGGTATAGCCTTCAGTCTCAACACGTCCTTTTGGCCGGTACTGATGGCACTGTTCGGGGGGATGGGCAACCTTATAGGTCCGGTAGTCGGGGCGGCGGTCTTCACCTATCTGGGCGAAATCCTCCTTACCCGGTTCCCTGACTTGTACATGCTAATCTTTGGCATCGTGCTCATCTTGGCCATCGCTTTCATGCCTCAGGGCATAGTGGGTCTGGCCGAGCAGGCTTGGGGTAGGATCAGAGGAGGTCGACGTGCGCCTGCTTGAGGGTCAGGGATTGACTCGGTATTTTGGGGGACTGGCCGCTGTGTCGGAGGTCGACTTCCATGTCGAGCAGGGGGAGATACTGGGCCTGATCGGCCCTAACGGAGCGGGTAAGACCACTTTGTTCAACCTCATCTCGGCCGCGCTGAAACCGAAACCGGGAAAGATTGTCTTCCAAGGACGAGATATCACGCCACTGCCCGCCTACAAGATCTGCCGCCTGGGTATTGCCCGCACTTTCCAGACGGTCAAGATCTTTGCCGACGTGCCGGTGTTGCGGAATGTTATGGTGGGGGCGCTTTTTGGGACCGGCCAGCACATAAGCTCAGCTCAGGCCCGTAAGAAAGCTGAGGAGGCTCTAGAGTTCGTCGACCTGATGTCGCTCAAAGATATAGCGGCGGGAGACCTCACCCTGGCCCAGCAGAAGCGTCTAGAACTGGCCCGGGCTTTGGCCAGCGACCCGCAATTGCTGCTGCTGGACGAGCTCATGGCCGGGCTTACCCCTACCGAGGTCTCCGAGGCTATGGACGACATCGTGCAGATTCGATCTCGGGGCATCACCGTCCTCATGATCGAGCACGTGATGCAGGCCATTATGAGCATCAGCGACCGTATCATCGTGTTGAACCACGGCAGGAAGATCGCCGAAGGCACGCCCACAGAGGTGGCGGCCGACCCACATGTAATCGAGGTCTATCTCGGCGAAGAGGGAGCGTGTGATGCTAACAATTGAGGGCCTGAGTACCGGATACGGGCGGGTCCAGGTCCTGTGGGACCTGTGCCTCGAGGTCAAAGAAGGCGAGTTCGTCGCCTTGGTGGGCGCCAACGGAGCCGGGAAGACCACTTTGCTCAAGGCCATCTCCGGAATCATCAGGCCTTGGAGTGGCACCATCACCTTTCTTGATAAACGGATCGACCAAGCGCACCCCAACGACATCGTCAACCTTGGGCTTTCGCATATCCCAGAGAGCCGGAAGCTGTTCACCGACATGTCCATCAAAGAGAACCTGGAGATGGGGGCCTACCCCAGGCGCACGTGGAAGGACCGCCGCGAGACCATGAAATGGGTCTTCAGTCTCTTTCCTCGCCTTGAGGAGCGATCGAAACAGCTGGCGCGGACGCTCTCCGGAGGTGAGCAACAGATGCTGGCTATGGGGCGCGGTCTCATGTCGAAGCCCAAGTTGGTCATCATCGACGAACCATCGAACGGCTTGGCCCCCATCATCGTGGGAGAGGTGTTTGAGATCCTCAAGTCGCTCCACAAAGAAGGCATCACGATCCTTCTGGTAGAACAGAATGTACGGCAGACCTTGGCGGCTGCCGACCGGGCGTATGTGTTAGAGAATGGCCGTATCGCTCTTGAGGGAGCCTGCTCATTTCTTCAGGAGAGCGACCACGTGCGGAAGGCTTACCTAGGGTTGTAGCGGCGGGAAGCCGGCCTGTTTGCTGACGGAGGTCAACATGGCCCTCGAGACCGTCTTCACGATGGATTCGTCGAGCATCAAGTTCGGCGTCGGCGCTACGCGCGAAGTCGGTTCGGACATGAAGGATCTGGGGGCGCGGCGGGTCATGGTGGTGACCGATCCCAACCTGGCTCGGTCGGAGCCCGTCGCCATCACGTTGGAGGCCCTGAGGAAAGAGAGCATCGATACGGCTCTGTTTGATCAGGTGCGGATCGAGCCGAACGATGTGTCATTCAAAGAGGCCATATCGTTCGCGACTGAAGGCGGGTTCGACGGCTATGTGGCCGTCGGCGGGGGGTCGACCATAGATACGGCTAAGGTAGCGAATCTGTACGCCACATACCCGGCCGATCTCCTCGATTACGTCAACGCCCCCATTGGCAAAGCCAAGCCCGTGCCTGGAGACTTGAAGCCGCTCATCGCCATCCCTACTACGGCCGGCACCGGCAGCGAGACCACTGGGGTGGCCATCTTCGACTATTCGGCCTTAGGTGCTAAGACAGGCATCGCTCATCGGGCGCTTCGGCCTCGTCTCGGCATCATCGATCCGGAGAATACCCGCACCCTTCCCCGCATGGCGGTAGCGTGCACGGCCCTGGACGTATTCTGCCATGCCCTGGAATCGCTGACGGCCCTCCCCTTCGACCGGCGCGAAGCGCCCGACAGCCCTCGGACCAGGCCTGCGTATCAAGGGGCTAATCCCATCAGCAACATCTGGGCGGCCAAAGCGGCCGAGATCGGCTCGAAATACATGTTGCGGGCCATGGACGACCCTGACGACGATGAGGCGCGTACCAACATGATCCTGGCTTCCACCATCGCCGGGGTCGGTTTCGGTTCGGCGGGGGTGACTCTGCCGCACGGGATGTCGTATCCGATTTCAGGTCTGGTTCGCGATTACCGGCCCGAGGGCTATCCTCAGGATCATGCCCTGATCCCTCATGGGATGGCCGTGATCCTCGGGGCGCCCGCGGCCTTCCGTTTCATGGCGCCCGGTAATCCCCGCATGTTCATGCAGGCGGCCGAATTGATCGGTGCCGACGTCCGGGGAGCTGATCTGGAAGACGCAGGCGAGATCGTCGCCCAGGCGGTGACAGAGGTGATGCAGAAGGCGGGCATCCCCAATGGACTGCGGGCGGTCGGCTACACGCCTGACGACGTGGAAGCGCTGGTGGAAGGTGTATTACCTCAACACCGGGTGACCAAGCTGTCGCCGCGCCCGGCTACGAGGGCCGACTTCACCCGTTTGTTCCTGGATTCGATGACCATCTGGTAGCGGCGCGGCGACCCGCATACCGGCCTACTACGAGCCGCTGTTGGCGGTCTCGGACCGGGCCAGAGACTCAGGTCGCTGGGTCGGCATACGACCTCTTACCAAGGAAGCCACCACTCCGAGGGCGCACAGTCCTGTGAAGATGGCGAAGGTGGTGTGAGTCGCGGTGAGTAGGTTGGGATAGTCGGCGGGCGTGATGTCGTGCCGCCCCACGATCAGGGCCATTATCAGGGTGGCGAACGCGATGCTGAGGGCCTGCCCCACCATTCTCACCGTGCTGATGCTGGCAGAAGCGAATCCTACATGTCGACGCTCCACGCTGCCCATGATGGAGCTCTGGTTGGGTCCGGCGAAAAAGGAGTATCCGAGGCCAAGAAACGTCAGGGCCAGGACAATGTACCAGTAGGGTGTACTGGTGCTGAGGAAGCTGAGCAGCAGCAATCCGACCACACAGAACGCCATACCTACTGATGCGACCCACCGGGGCTCGATGCGGTCCGACAGCCGTCCCCCGAACGGCGAAAGCAGTACCTGGATCGCGACCCCGACAATTAGAATCCCGCCGGCCGCCTGCGCATTCAGCCCTTTGATGAACTGCAGGTAAAGGCTCATCAGGTAGGTCACCGCCCACACCGATGCGTAGCTGATGAGCGCCGTGAGGTTGGAGAAGGCGAACACCCGGTTACGGAAGAGGCTGATCACCATGACCGGGCTTGGGACTCGGGTCTCCCACCACACGAAAAAGGCGAGTCCAACCAGTCCGGCTCCAAAAAGAGCGACTCCTTGAGTCTGGGGTAACCAAGAGAGTCCCAGGAGGAATGCCGACAGCGCCAAAGCGTAAACGACTGAGCCGATCCGGTCGAAATCGACGGCTTCTTCTTCCTTCCACTCGGCACGACGAAGCAGCGACAGGTCCAACCCAAGACCTAGGAAGGCGAAGCAGCCGGTTACCAAAAAAAGGCTACGCCAGCCGACGTTGTACACTATCACGCCTCCCAGCAGGGGACCGGTGGTCATGCCCAGATAAGCCGCGGCCACGCTGACCCCCATAGCCCAACCACGCCGTTGTGGGGGATACGCCAGGGTCACCAAAGCCATGGAACTGCTGAATATCATGGCGCTCCCCACTCCTTGGGCTATGCGGAAGATCAGTAGGGGCATGTATGAACCGACGAACACCATCGCGACCGAACTGAAGCCAAATATGGCCATGCCGCCCAGAAAGAGCAGTCGTCTGCCGATGCGGTCTCCTATCCTGGCGAACGGCAGTTGAAAGACCGCGGAGGTGAGGATGTAGCCGAGGGGCAACCAGCCCAGAGGAACGGCACCTAAGTGGAACTCGGTTTGGATGGACGGGAGCGCGATGTTGATCGAGGTGGTCGCGAAGGCGGCCAGCCAGGCAGCCAGGAGGTTGACCAGCAAGACGTGACCGGGCCGCACTGTGGCGGCGGCACGGGGGGTGAGGGGGCTGATGGTTCGCGGGCTCCGCGTGATACTCATGTAACCAGTCTATCGTCTCTCGGGCGTGCGCCGAGAGATCCGGGTAGGTTACGATGAGGCGCGGACTTCTCTCCTACGCGGGCAGCAGGATGGAGAAGGTGGAGCCTTCGCCTTCTTCACTTGCGACTTCGAGACGTCCCCCGGCCCGTTCGGTCAACCGTTTCACTATCGATAGACCGAGGCCGCTCCCTTCGAGATCTCGAGTCTCGGGACGCTTCTCTCGGAAGAACTCCAGAAGCACCGATTCGAGATTGTCGCCGGCGATCCCTATTCCGGTGTCCTCGACATCTACTCGCACCCACTCACCTTCGTGGCGGGCCCGTACAGTAACGTTTCCCTCATCGCGGTTGTACTTGATCGCGTTGCCGATGAGGTTGGAGAGTATGAGGTCGAGATCTCCGGCCGGGAGCAGTACGGGGGGAAGGTCAGGTTCCATGTCTGTATGCGCGGAGATGTTGCGTGCAGCCAGACGCTCAGACTGCAGGGCAAGGACGGCGCTCACGGCGGGTTCGATCTCCAGCAGTTCTGGTTCCGTCGGTCCCTGCGCCTGTTCGCTACGAGAGAGGGCCAGGAGGTCGCCGATCAACTGGACGAGGTTGTCAATGCGGTTCTCCGCACGTCGGAGCATGGGCAGGTAGTCATCGAGTTCATTGCCCAGGCTCTTGTCAGTCGCGACCTCGATCAGGCTCCTCACGGCTCCGAGGGGCGATTTCAGCTCGTGGACCATGGTGCGTATGAAGCGCTCCTTCTCCATTGCCAGGCGTCTGACTTGAGAGATATCGGAGAGGGTGAGAATGCGTCCCAGCGCCGCCCCGTCCTCGGCTCGAAAGGTCACGATACTTGTCATGTAGTTCCGCTCTCCCAGCGAGAGCTGACCAATGGTGCGGTCTTTCTGGGGAGCGTCGAGTTGCTCGACGAGAGGGGCCAAGGGGCCTTCACGCAGCAGTTCGGCGGCAGGGCGCCGCAGCACCTGATCCTCGGGGATGTCGAGGAGCGAGGTCATGGCTTGGTTGGCCAGCACCACCGTTCCATCGCGGTTGACCACGAGAACCGCGTCGCGCAAGGAAGAGACCAGCGAGTGGGTCTGGGTCTTCTCCTCTGCCAGTTCGAGCAGGCTGGCCGCGTGCTCCCGACGCAGGCGTTCGGCCTCAGTGCGGGCCAGCTTGTGGCGCACCAGCGTGTCGGCCACTCCTAGAAGGTCATCGGGCAAGAAAGGTTTGGGCAGGAAAAAGTCGACTCCCTGCCGGGTGGCGGCAATGGCCGTGTCGATGTTCGCGTAGGCTGTGATCATGCAGGTCATCAGATCAAGGCCTTTGCTCTTGATGTCCTGCAGGATGGTCAGACCGTCGATATCTGGGAGCCGGTAGTCGAGAAAAGCAACGTCGTACTCGTTCGCATGAAGAAGGGTCAGGGCTTCTTCACCCGTAGCCGCCTCGTCTACCCCATATCCTTCGATCTCGAGGATTTGGCGGATACCGGAGCGCACGCCGTATTCGTCGTCTACTACCAGGATGCGTGCAGTGGTCACAGTAGTTCTCCCTATGGAGTCGGCAGGTCGCGCTTGTTATGACGTGTCGGCCGAGGAATGCCCACTGCGTCCTTAGGGGGCCGCGTGCCCGGCAGGGGGCTCGGTGCCCGTCTCTTTGTTGCTCAGGAGCCCTTCTGCCACACTCAGCAGCTGTTTGCCGGTCACCGGCTTATCGACGAACCGGTCAAGGCGCGACCAGGAGAGCAGGCCCCTGCCTTCTTGATCAAAACGTTCCCCGGTCTCACGTGCGACCCCACTCAACATGACTATGGGCGTATCGTCGAGTCGCTCCTGTTTGCGGATCTGGTAAGCGAGGCGGAAGCCGCTATCGTAGTGCTCCATCATCAGGTCTAGGAAAATGAGGTCGGGGGTCTCGGCTTCGAGGAAGTCCAAGGCTTCTTGACTGTTCTCAGCGGTGTGGACCGTATGGCCGCGACTGCTGAAATAGGCGGCTTGGGCGTCGAGGAAGTCCCGGTCGTCGTCAACGAACAGGATGCTCCACGAAAGGCTCATCGGGGGCTCCTTTCCCCGCCTACGCGGGTCGCAGGGATCTCAACATGGAAGGTAGTGCCTACGTCGGGTTCAGAGTCGAACCAGATATTGCCGTTATGCATCTTGACGATACCGTAGGAGATCGGGAGGCCGAGTCCGGTTCCTTTGCCGATACTCTTGGTGGTGAAGAAGGGTTGAAATACCTTGTCTTTGGCACCGGCGGCGATGCCCGACCCTTGATCGGAGACGCTGATGCGCACTCGGCCCGTCTCGGGGAGCAACCGCGCGCTCACTTTGACGACGCCGGAGCGGCTCTCCATGGCCTCGACGGCGTTCTTAATTAGGTTGACCAACACCTGAGTCATCTGATCGCGGTCGAGATCGGCCTGCAGGCCGGGGGTCACGTCGACTTCTATGTCCACTTCGCGCTCGGGGCCGGGCGGCAGGTTGCAGGCTGCTCCGTCGGCAGCCGATGTGAGCAGTTTCTCCAGCGAGACCGTCTCGATCTTCACACGGCTCTGACGGGCGAAGTCGAGGAGGTTGCTGATGATCTTCTTACAACGCTCAGACTCCTCCGCCATGAGCTTGAGATCGTGGTCAAGGTCGTCTCGATCCTTGAGCTTGCGTTGGAGGATGTGGGCGTACAGCAGGATAGTGCTCAGTGGATTGTTGAGTTCGTGTGCGACCCCGGCGGCCATTTGGCCCATCGAGGCCAACTTCTCACTGCTGATGAGATGGCGGTGTACGTCGCGGAGGTTGCTCCAAGGTACGTGCAACTCATCGCAGACCCGCTCGGACTGGTCAATGATGAACGGTAGGCACATGGCCTCCTCGGCCATGCCGTCGTACACGGCGACCGCCTTCGCCCGGCAAGTCGCGTATCCGCAGGCCCCGCAATTGAGCTCGTCTTCAGGGAAGAACTTATTGGTACGACCCAAGATCTCCCGGATCTCTTCTTCGGTCGGCTCCTGGGTGCGTTGGTCACTCGGTTCGAATTGCCTGAACAAGAAGGGGGCATCGCCGTTCGGCTGATACGCGGGGAGCGTGCCCTCGCTTTGACGGCGGA
>JAXGNF010000014.1:12277-33889 GCA_040768135.1 Thermoleophilia bacterium
GGAGGCTGCCCGCCGCAAACTCGGTGACTTTTCGGCGACGCATCATTCCGGGTTCGTCGCTCTCCACCCCCGGTCCTGAGTAGCACCCGTTGCACATGAGCGCTTCCACCAGCAACAACTCGTCGATATCCTCTGCGGGCAATCCGGTCAAGGTCTCTACGGTCTCGTCTTTGCCGCTTACCACTATCAGGCGAGGGTCAAGCATTCCTTCACCAATGCCCGCACTCTCGAGAAGGCCACCCGGGATAGGATAGATTCGGGCCAGGCCCGCGTGGGGAGGATCGAAGTCGGCTTCCGGGGCTCGGGCTGGGTCGACGCCCCTGGCCATGAACACCCGATGGAGCTCCCCCAGCGTGAGCACTTCGTCGATGACCCCGACGACCTGAGCATCGAGGATCTCGGCTTTCTTGGCAACACACGGGCCTATGAACACACAGCGAACGTCCTGGCCGTAGAGCTCCTTGACGGCAAGGGCGGTGGCCACCATGGGAGAGACTATCGGCATGATCCGGTCGGTGAGTTCGGGCCGATACTTGCGCACATATTCCACCACGGCCGGGCAGGCACTGCCGATGTGGAGGCCGGTAGGGTGTTCTTTCAGGAACTCACTGCAGGCTTGATTGACCAGGTCTGCTCCGTAGGCCACTTCGACCACGTACGTGAAACCCAACTGGCGGAGAGCCCCGACTATCTTGGCCGGGGGAACCGAGAAGCCCACGGGGAACGAAGGTGCGACCAAGGCGGCAGCGATCCCCCGATCGAGCAAAGCGAACGTGTTCTCGATGCCGCTTCTGTAGGCTTTAGCATTCTGAGAGCAGACCATGGTGCAGTTGCCGCAACTGATGCAGCGTTCGGCTACCACCGACGCTTGGCCGTCTTCGATGCGGATGGCCTTAGCCGGGCAGTCGCGCACGCATGTGTAACATCGGCGGCAATTCTGCTTTATGGTGTTGATGATGCCGTCCATGACTCCTCAATCAGTGGGAAGCACTTGTGCGAGCCGGGGTCGTCGCACCTACAGGAGAGCCGGTCGCGGCCGGGGTCGTTGCCCCAGCGTCGGCGTCGTTGGCGAAGACAGAGGCGCTCCGGTCCGTGTAGGTGCGGTGCAGTAGGCGGTGTGAGACCTCGCTGAGAGGTCGGCCGAGGTATTCCTCGTAGAGGGCGGCGACGCTCTTGTTCTCGTGGGAGGATCGTACTTCGGCTTCGGCGTCGGCCTCGTAGATGCGGTCCAACCGTTTGCGCAGGTCTGCATATTCCGAACCATACGGTTGCCCGCCGCCACCCGCGCAACCACCGGGGCACGACATGACTTCTACAAAATGGAGGTCGTGTAGGCCGTCGTCTAACAGCGGGCGGACACGACCCAAACCATTTACAACGGCAAGGTTAAGGGCAGTGTCGCCTGCATCAAGCGTGAAGCGCTTGACCCCATCGAGGCCACGAGCTTCAGTGAGCGGGCCCGCAGGTGTCTCGGCTCCGGCCATTGTCAAGGCCGTCCGGACCGCTGCCTCCATCACACCGCCGCTGCCGCCAAAAAGACGAGCGGCCCCGGTGGCTTCCGCGAACGGCGGATCCAAGGGGGACCGTTCGTCGAAGCTGTCGAAGTCAATGCCGAAGCGGTCCCATAGGTCGCCCAGTTCCCGCGTGGTCAGTACGTAATCGACGTCACCCAGGTCCTCTGCCTCATACTTTTTGGCCGTGCACGGCATGATCGAAACAAGCACGATCCGCTTGCCGTCAAGTCCTGCATAGCGGGGGTAGATCTCTTTGATGAGGGCTCCCGCCATCTGCTGCGGTGATTTGCAGGTGGACAGGTTGGGGATGAGGTCGGGGCGGTGCAGTTCGACGTAATTGATCCAGGCCGGCGAGCAACTCGTGAACATCGGGAGCGCTCCCCCTCCCTGCAGTCGTTCGAGGAACTCGGTGGCCTCCTCCATGATCGTGAGGTCGGCGGAGAAGGCTGTGTCGAACACGGCGACAAAGCCGACCTGTTTGAGCGCGGCCGCCAGATGCTCGAGCATGACCGAGACGCTCGGCGGACGAGTGCGCCCCGCGGCGAGGGTGGCCGGTACTGCGGGCGCGATTTGTGCTACCACGACAGTATCGGGATCACCCAGTTCGGCGACTACTGTGTCCACATGGCTGTGCTCCATGAGGGCGCCGGTGGGACACACGCGCACGCACTGGCCGCAGTACGTGCAGCCCGATACGTTGAGTCCCGCGTAGAACCCGGGTCCTACCTGGGTCCGGAAGCCCCGGCCGATGTAGTCGATGGCCCCCACACCTTGGATCTGGTGGCACATCGTTACACAACGTCCGCAGAGGACACATTTGTTAGGATCGCGCCAGATGGCAGCAGATGAGATGTCGAGGGGATGGTCCTTCTTCATCCCGACGTACTGCTTCGGACGGGCCCCGAGCTCTCTGGCCATGTCGGCCAACTCGCAATTGCCGGCCCGGTGGCACACCAGGCAATCTTGGGGATGGTTGGCCACCAACAGCTCCACTATGGTCCGCCGGGCCTTGAGAACCCGTGGTGTATGCGTGTACACCACCATGCCGTCGGTGGCCGGCAGGGTGCAACTGGTCTGGAGTTTTGGCGAACCTTCGACCTCTACCACGCACATACGACATGAGGCCGAAGGCGACGGCGCCCAGTCGAGAGAGCAGAGGCGGGGGATGTATATGCCGGCCCGCCGTGCTACCTGGAGCACGGTCTCGCCGGGCTTGCACTGCAGCACTTTGCCATTGATGGTAATGCTCACGGCGACCTCTCAGGCTACAAGGGAAATGGACTCTTTGACACAGGCGTCGACACAGGCGCCACATCCTATGCAGCGATCGACGATGATGTAGTGGGCGTTCTTTCGCTCACCCACGATGGCTCCGGCCGGGCAGACCTTCTTACAGGCCATGCAGCCGATGCAGGTAGCCGTATCGATGGCGTAGGTACGGAGCCCCTGACATACGCCCGCGGGGCAGCGGTCTTCCATGATGTGCGTCTCGTACTCTTCGCGGAAGAAGCGGAGCGTCGACAGCACGGGGTTGGCCGCCGATTGCCCCAGACCACATAGAGAGGTGTCTTTGATGGTCTCGGCCAACTCCTCCAGATGCAACAGGCCGCGAAAGCGCTCGAGCCGTCGGATCTCGTCGTCCACAGGGCGCTCAGTGAGGGCCGTCAGGATCTCGTGCATCCGGGTGGTGCCCTCGCGACAAGGAGTGCACTTACCACACGATTCGTTGCGGATGAATTCCATGAAGTAGCGGGCTACGTCGACCATGCAGCTCCGTTCGTCCATAACCACCATGCCGCCGGATCCCATCATGGCGCCTAGTTCCTGCAACGTCCCATAGTCGGTGGGAACGTCCAGGAACTCGTCGGGGATGCAACCCCCGCTGGGCCCACCGATTTGGACCGCCTTGATCTGGTGACCCTCGGGGGCACCCCCCCCGATGTCGTAAACCACCTCACGCAATGGGATGCCCACCGGGACTTCCACCAGCCCGGTGTTACGCACCTGGCCGGAGAGAGCGAACACTTTGGTACCCGCTGCGCCGTTGAAGCCCAGCTTACGGAACCAATCGGGACCGTTCCGGAGGATGCCCGGGATGTTGGCAAGCGTCTCGACGTTGTTGAGGACGGTGGGCAGTCCGTGCAGACCGGAGACGGCCGGGTAAGGTGGTCGTGGCCGGGGCATCCCCCGTCCGCCCTCAATGCTCGCTAGGATCGCGGTCTCCTCGCCACAGACGAACGCGCCTGCGCCCTGTTTGATGGTGATGTCGAGATCGGTCAGACTTCCCAGGATGTTGGTGCCGAGGAGCCCGGCTTCACGGCATTGGGTTATAGCGTCTTGTAGACGGGCGATGGCCAGCGGGTACTCGGCCCTGCAATAGACGTAAGCTTTGGTCGCCCCGATGGCGTATGCCGCGATGAGCATGCCCTCGATAATTCTGAAGGGGTCGCCCTCAAGGATGGCGCGGTCCATGAATGCCCCGGGGTCTCCCTCGTCGGCGTTGCATATCAAGAACTTCTGGGGTGCGACCGTGTTCAGCGCCACCTTCCATTTCTGTCCCGTGGGGAACCCGGCGCCACCTCGCCCGCGCAGACCCGATTCAGTCACTAAGTCGCATACTTCCTCGCGCGTCATCGTCGTCAACGCTCGGGTCGCGGCGGCGAAGCCGCCCGCAGCCAGCGCGGAGTCCAACGAGGTTGGGTCGACCAGACCGCAGTTGTCGAGCACCACGCGGGTCTGGCGGCTGAAGAAGGGGGTGTCTTCGACCAGAGGTATGTCGTCGAAACCGGGGGCTTCGCCGTAGCGTCCATATAGGAACCGGTTGCGCAGATCCTGCTTTTCAAACACGGCTTCGAGGAACTCGTCCACGGTGTCGGGGCCTAGGTCGCAGTAGGAGAGACGCAGACCATCTCCATTCTGCAGGTCGACGAAGACCTCGCGCTGACAGAAACCTATACACCCCACCTCGACCACGCTCACCGGCAGGGAATGGGCCTCCAAATAGGCCTTGGTCTTGGCAATCACGTGTAGAGCACCATTCGCCCGGCCGCAGGTGCCTGCTCCCACGAAAAGCACGGTGCCGTCGCCTCTTCGGCGGGCCTGCTCGAGGCGGGCGGCACGGGTGGTGCGGCAGTTGTCATCGTCGTGACAGACGGGACCTTCGGTGATACAGGTGACCAGGTCAGCACAGGGCTGCGTTGGCGAGTGGGTGCAAAGAGGGCAGCAGGGCTCCACAAGGATGTTGTGACTCACGACAGGCTCGCTTTCGGCAGCGTGGCTTCGGCCTCTTTGGCAGTCTTGTCACTGTCTCCGGCCGGCCTAGTGATCTCGTCAAGAAGGGCGTCGAGTTTTTCTACGGTTAGATGGCCGTAGAACTCCCCGTCGAGCTTGATCGCAGGGGCTATAGAGCATGCTCCGATGCAGGCCACGGTCAGCACTGAGATACGACCGTCGGCGGAGTTACCATCAGGGCGTAGTTTCAAACGGCGCTGAAGATGTTGATGCAGAGCCAGGCTCTGTTTGACGTGACAAGCGGTACCCCGGCAGACCTCGATAACATGCTCGCCCAGAGGAGCGAAGCGGAACTGGTTATAGAAGGTGGCTACCCCGTAGATGCTCGCGACCGGTGTATCGAGAGAAGCGGCCAAGTCGCTCATGGCAGTTTGGGATAGATAACCCTCCCTGGTCTGGATCTCCTGCAGGAGCGGGATGAGCTGGTCGCGAGAGGAGTCGGAGGGGCGAATCAGAGTCGTAGGGACGTTAGTCACGGTTCCCCTCCAATGGTTGAGAGCGACGCCCGGCCTCGGTGCCTCGCAACAGTGTCTCGATGCGCTCGGCCAACTCGGCCAACCGCACTGGCTTCTGCATGAAGACCTCAGCCGGGAGGTCCTGGCCCATGAGGGATGCTAGGACCTTCTCCCGCACGTCCTCCTGGACGTTGAAGCCCGACAACATGAGAATGGGTATGTCTCGGGTGGGGCCGTCGGTCTTGAGGGCACTAGCGAGGACCATCCCCTCCTCGTCATAGTCCATCATGACGTCGAGGACGATGAGGTCGGGCTTATCGGCAACGATCCGCGCGTAAGCCTCTTTGCCGTTGTTGGCGGTGGTGACGGCGTATCCGCGGGCAGTGAGGAATGCCTCTATGGAGGCCACTAGGTCGCGGTCGTCGTCCACAAGTAGTATTTTCCTTGTCCCCATGGCTCCTCCCGTGAGCTTCAAGGTTTGTTTGCGGAGCGTGTTGGACTACTTGCCTCCCGACCGCTCAAGAATGAGAGCTTCTCGAGCTTGGCCGAGATATCGATAGGTTCGATGAAACAACCGCTGGGTACGGTTGTCATCTTCGGGACGAAGTTCAAGAAACCCCGCACTCCGGCGGCGGCGGCCCGGTCGATAATGTCTTGTAGCCCCTCGGGGTGCGAAGTCAACACCAGCATGCGGATGGCCTGCTCGGATATCACCTCTTCGAGTTCATCGAGGGGGTAGCAGCGACGGCCGGCAAAGACGCGCCCCGTCTTATCGGGATCAACGTCGAAGGCGGCGACGATGCGAAATCCTCGTCCCTCGAAACCCTGATATGCAAGCAGAGCCTGTCCGAGGTACCCGACGCCGACAATAGCCAGATTCTGCAGTTCGTCGGTGCCGAAGATGCGACTGATAGTGTCGGACATCTGACGGACGTCGTATCCTCGTGCTATGTTGCCGAATGTACCGAAAGTGGCCAAATCGCGACGGAGTTGAGCCGGGGTCACGCCAACCAAGGCTGCCAACTGATGGGAGTGGACCGATTCTATGCCTTCGTGGTGAAGTTCCTCGAGTGCGTGTCGGTAGATACTCAAACGCTCCACTGTGGGGAGTGAGATTTTCCTACCGTTTCTAGCCGCTGCAGCCATAGGTCCTAGACAGCTCCTAGTGTGTAACATGTTTCACAGTGAATTAAATCACAGTTGGGGATAGGTTGTCAACTGCTGTGTGAGGTGGGTCACGGATGCATACCGGTAGAACTAGTTCAGCAGAGGGATTTCACGAGAGCCAACGAGTTCTGGCCGTCGTTCCCGCGCACGATGAGGGGCCCCGGATCAGGGCCGTCGTGGAGGTGCTGGTCGCGCAGGGATTGCCGGTGTTGGTGGTTGATGACGGGTCGACCGACAACACTGCAGCGACGGCGCGCGCCGCGGGCGCGCGCGTCCTCTCCCTGACTCCAAACCAAGGCAAAGGTGCGGCCCTCAAAGCGGCTTTTCGCGAGGCCTTGGAGGAGGAGCAGCCGGATGGTGTGCCCGGTCCGTGCGCTGAGAGCACTGCGGCGGTTGACGTCGCTTGGTGGGACGCTTTGCTCACCCTTGATGGTGACGGTCAACATGATCCCGCAGAGGCGCAGGGACTCATTGAGACCTGGGAGGCCACCGGAGCCGACTTGGTGGTGGGCGCCCGAGACTATCGGAGCATGCCGCCTATCCGCCGGTTCACCAACAGTGTCAGCCGTCTTCTCTTCTCGTGGGCGGTGGGGGAACGGATTCTCGACAACCAGTCAGGTTATCGGCTAAGGACCCGGCGGCTTGCCGAGGCGTCTCTGGAAAGCCCAGAAGAGGGCTTCGCCTTCGAAGTCGAGGAGATAGCCATCTGCGTCGGTCGGGGCTACGGTTTGGCCTGGGTGCCGATAAAAACCATATACGGGACCGAAGTGAGCGACATCAGACCCTGGTCGCATTTCTGCGGCTTCATGCGCGTGACTGGGCGTGCGCGCCGCCGGGTGCAACTCGAGCGGCGGACGGCCCGCAGTCGAGTCTAATAAGCGGCGGACGGCCCGCAGTCGAGTTCAATAGTTGATTTGTCCGCGGATCGCGTCTACCGGGTGCGACTTGTTGCCGAGGCTGACATAAGCGTTGCCCGACTTGATCAGCGTGATGAGGTCGGCGATAGTCCCGCCCCTGAGGGGGCCTATAAGGTCCTCATCGAGGATCAGGCCCTCCGCCAACACTCCCACGAAAGTACCTTCTCTCATAGGACCGGCGAACAACGTGTATACGGCCGCCCCCGATGACCCTGCGGTACCCTCGTAGATAGTAGCGACGCTGGGGTTGGTTATGCTGTGGGTGACTTCTAGGATAAACGACAGCTCTTGGGTCTCGGCATCGTAGGTCAGGGTAAGCGCGCCGGTGGCTGCAGTTCTTACCGGCGGGACCGACTGGTCTCCGGTGAGTTCAGCGGTATAGGTTGCGGAAACAAGGGTCACATCGGGGCCGCCACCGGCCTCAGTGGTAGTAGTCGTCGTTTTCTTCTCCCCTCCACCCGGGCACGCGAGAACCAATACGAGCACGAGAACAAGAAGGGCAAGAACGCCAATACCGAGGGCCATGCGTCGTCTGTGCACCAGTTCTGCTCGGCGCCGGCGCGCGCGCTCTCTATCTGTGGGGTCCCGCTGTACCTCTGGTTGCATGCGAATCCCTCCCAGGGTCGGAAGTCACGTTCAACCAAGTCACCGGTAGTGTACCCGATTGAGGCCCTAACTTGGGATACCTGATTTGGTCTTCGGCGGCCTCCCTATGATGAAGCCGCCTCGATCAACTATCGGGCTATTGTGGCCGGGCTGCGGCTGGGCCTCAGAGGACAAGGCGTGAGCCTTGTCCGGTCGTGCGGAGCGTATTGGTGATCTGCAGGATGCCGCCCGTTTCGTCTGGCGCCGCGTTGGTGTTGGAGCAACCTCCCTCCCGGGTGCTCTGGTAGTTGACCCGCAAGGCTCGGGGAATGACCACCGATCCGGTCTCGGCAAGCGCCTCGAACCGGCTCCAGCGGACCGTGACCGAGGGGGCGTCGCAATCAGCGAAGACCTCGGACCAGACTACGGGGCGGACGAGGTATGAATCGCGACCGTCAGCTCCTGTTTCGAAGAAAAGGTCGCGAATTGTAGTCGAGGTCCCGGAGAGAAGGTCGGTGACTTCGGACCGCCATGCTCCCTGGACATCGGGGGAACGGAAAACTCGAAAGCGGTAAGGGCGATTGCCTCGCCAGGGATATGTCCGGGTATTCGCATCGTCCCGAAACCCGCTCAGGAGCGACTGGGTGCCGGGAAGAACCGAGCCCCCCCTCTCGGGCGCCGCATAACCGCCCCAGTTGATCGCTCGCGATCCCGGGTGCCGGTTGTTCCATTGGAGGCCGGTGTGTCCTCCACCCCAGACCCGGCCTCGCGCGACGAAATCAACCTGCAGGGCCCAGAAGTACAGGGCCTTGGTCTGCGGTTCCTCAAGGACCTCTAGTACTGCCGACACCTCAACGAGTCCCGCGCCGGAGCCGGGTGGCGAAGCGACTTGTTCAGGGATCTCCCAGAAAAGATGAAAGGAAGACGCACCGTTCGCGGAGCGTGGTGGGCCCGTTTGGCGCGACCCGTCGCCCACCATGTTCCGCAGGAGTCTGCCCCACCGTGACACGGGGTCAACTTTGACCGGTGAACAGAGTGGTTCGAAAGCCCGTCACCGTGCACGTCCCATCAGATGTCCGCCTAGTCCCATTGTCCAGAGGAGCAGAGGGTATGCTACCCAGCGTTCTATCCCGCCCACACCTAGTCCCGCCATGGGGCTCAAGTCGCCCAGAGCGAAGTGGAGCAGCAGGGTGACTAGAGCTACCAGCCCGAGAAGCACTCCCAGGTAAGAAAAGGGCGGGGCGAGAATGGTCACCGACACGATGGCAGCCAATCCCCCTGCGAGGAACGTCAGCATGGCAAACCCAACGTGCAGGGTCCCGTGGTTTCCAGGAAAGACACCCACTCCCAGCACCCCGATAGCGAAGAGGGCGATCAGGATAGGGGCCGCCCAGCGTTGATGACCGCGCTGGATGCAGAACGACGCTACCAGGATAAGGACGCCTGTCGCCATCATCGCGCTGTTGAAGACAGTGGCCGAGGGCTTTTCGATGCGGCTGTCAGGAGGCGCAGTCGCTCCAAGGTCGCTGATCGCGTTCTCAGAGGTGCTGTAACCCTCGGGGTAAAGCGCCTCAGCGGTGACTATGCCCATGAGTGCCACTGCTCCGGCGACGAATAGGAGGAATCCCGCGACGGCAAGATATCGAGGTCGGAGTGATTTGTGGCTTCGACCGGACCGGCGGGCGGTGGAGCTCACTCTATCCTCCTCGTTGTATCAACCGAGCCTTTGGTCGGTCCGACTTCTGGCGACCGGCAGCTCTCCACTCCTTCAGAGTCGACGAAATGTTAGCATCGGTTGCCCCTCGGGTTCTCGGTCGTCAGCGGGGACCGCAGGTTTCTGGCGTAAGGCGGTTAGGGAGTGCGCTCGACGGCCAAGGAGACTTGTGGGCGCCAGGCCGGTGTGTGTATGTCGGGCGCGCGTCGGGCGGGATCCGTCGGCTTCTGGGTGTCGTAGCGCTTTGGGGTTTGGGGGAGGAAGCAACTGCCGCGTTCCATATCTTCGAGATAGGCGGTGATTTCTGCCGGCCCCATCGGGTCGGCGATGAAGTATCCTTGGCCGCAGTCGCAGCCAAGCTCTTGGAGGAGCAGCCACTGCTCGGTGCTTTCTATCCCTTCAGCGATCACTTCGAGACCCAATGTCTGAGCCAGCGAGACGAGTGAACGCACTACTTCGAAGAAGGTGTTGCCCGGGGCCATCTTCGAAATGAACGCCTGATCGATCTTGAGCTGTTGAACCGGGAATGTCGTCAGGTGTTGCAGGGAAGACCACCCGGTGCCGAAGTCGTCCAAACACAAGCGGACTCCCATGTCGTGGAGAGCCTGCATGGCCGTCTTCGACTTGAGTGGCTCGCGGACAAAGGCCGTCTCGGTGACCTCAAGGATGAGGTGGTTGGTAGAAATGCGCCACTCATCTAGTCGCTTGGCCACAGCCTCTGCGAATTCAGGTTCGGCCAACTGACGCGGCGATACATTGAGACTCACCGGCAGATGGACCGCCGGACTGCTCCCCGACCTCCACCGGCTCATCTGATCGCATACCTCGCGGAGGGCCATCTCACCCAGGGGTACGATCAGGCCACTTTCTTCGGCCGTGGCGATGAATTCGTCGGGAAAGATGGTGCCCCGTTCTGAGTGGTGCCACCGGATCAGAGCCTCAAGGGAGCAGACGGTGCCGGTTCTGAGATCAACGATCGGCTGATATGCGAGCGAGAAGCGGTTCTGGCGGATGGCGGCCCTCAGATCGTTTTCGGCCTTTAGGGTACGCATGACGGAGATGTGCATCTCCTCATCGAAGATGCGGTGGCAGTCTCTTCCGGCCTTCTTAGCCTGGTACATGGCTGTGTCGGCCGCACGTAGCAGGTCCTCGGGGTCGTCATAGGTGTGATCCCACAGGACCACACCCACGCTACAGGTTGTAGTGATCTCTTGGCGTCGGAAGTAAACGGGGACGCGCAGTTCCTCTCGGATGCGTTCGAGGATGGGGAGCACATCGCGGACGCCACTGATCGAATTGAGGAGGATCATGAACTCATCGCCGCTCATGCGGGCAACGGTATCGACCTCGCGGACGCAGCGCTTCAGCTTGTCCGCGACGCTTCGCAGGAGTGCGTCACCGGCGTGATGTCCGATGCTGTCATTGACCACCTTGAACCAATCGAGGTCGAGTACCATGACGGCGAAGATCGCGTCGGCCCGTCGTCGAGCCATATGGATGGCTTCTTCGAGCCGGGTCATGAACAACGTGCGGTTGGGGAGGCCGGTGAGACTGTCGGTCAGGGTCTGGCGGCGGAGATTCTCCTCCATGAGAACCCGTTCAGTGACGTCGCGGAAGGCGACTACCCGCCCGACGACGCGATCGTGGCGGATCAGCGGGGACCACTTCACCTCATAGTGCCGACGGCGACCGTCGTCTGCGAGGGAGAGGTCGGCTTGGTTGGCTTGGGCGGCGTGCGGCGCCGCCATCTGGGTCCATGCGTCCCAGCACTCACCAATGCGGCGGGATAAGATGGATGTTCTTGGCCTGCCAATCAACTTCTGGGCCGAGCGATTGAGGTCGACCACCCGGTCGGTTTCGTCAAGTACGAGCACGCCGTCGGCCATGTCTTCCACGAGAGTGTGCCTTGCCACCGGGACCAGGTTGAAGACGCGGATCTGCAGGATCCCCCAGGCAGCGAAGAGACCCCCCACCAATATCGCCACGGGAGTGAAATCGAACGCGGGCATGACCGAGGGGGCAAAAATGAAGGCGGCGTTCCAAGTGCTGGGGATGATGATGCCCACTAGGAGCGCCAGCGGTTGACGGCGATAGAAGTACGGCGTAGACATAGTGGTGGCGAGCGTGATCCCAAGGGCTGCAGCAATCAGAGCATAGCTGTACGCAGAGTGGAACCAGAACCAGGGGCCGAACGTCCGGCCCACGGTCGCATAGGCGCCCGTGGTGTCGAGCCACACGGTCGAGCGCATGAGGTGATGAAGGGGGTCGGTCCACAGGAGGACCAGAGTAACCATGGGGACCAGACACAGGGGTAGGATGTGTTTGGGAGAAAGCCAGGGGCGCCGCCCACTGTAGTCGATGGAGAGGGCCAATAAGCCGACAGGCAGCAGAGTGATCGCAACGTATTGGATATTAGCCCAGACCAGTTTGCGTTCGAGCGTGGAGGCACTTACTTCACCGATGCTCGTTAGGGCCCACAGGGTTGCCAGGGGCGCTACAGCCGCCAGTATGAGGGCGCCGGGCAAGGATCGGCAGCGCCACGCATACCAACCCAGGCCAAGGCCGATGGGAGCGGTGGCGAGAAGTAGTGCTATCCCCGGTGTCAGTTCGATATGCATGTGCATGCTCGTCCCAGTCGCATAGACTATGTTTCGGCACAGAGGGGGCCCTTCTAAAGGCGAGGGCTGGGCTCTGGTGCTCTGTGCACTGGTCTGAGGAACCGGACTCCCACGCTTGGCCTCGCTGCCGGTCTGCACGATCCTACTAGGCCGGAAGTCGGCCGGTCGAGCGAATCAGCTGCGGGCTCAGGAGAGGATGTCTTTGCGGCGGAAGACCAGGTATGCGACGGTGGTCAGGCCGATGATCCAGACGGCGAAGTTGATCAGCGCGTCAACGATGGGGCCCCACTCGACGGGGGACTTGAAGAAGCCGACCCAAGCATCGAAATGGCTGGTGAACAGGTAAGGCTTGAGGAAATCGAACACGCTGAAACTACCCAACACCAGCATGATGATGACCAGCACCAGCGTAGCGGCCACAGCGGTCAACCCCGAGTTGGTGAGCGTAGAGAAGGTAACCGCGAGCGACACCACCGTAGCCATCGCTACCAAGGCGAAGAGATAGGCGACGCAGATGAGGCCGATGCCGTTGCCGATACCAATCACCTGACCGGTGAGAAGGGTCATCCGATCGAGGCCGAAGATGGATCCGCCGGCGATTAGAGCCCCTACTAACAAGATCAAAAGGCCCAGGGCGATATAGAGGTTGGCGATGAGCCACTTGGCCATGAGAACGGCCCCCCTGCTCACCGGTTGCATGAGCACCGTTCTCAAGGTACCGTTCTCGGCCTCGCCGGCGATGGTCTGGCTACCTGACATCGCGGCCAGCAGAGGTAGGAGAAAGCTCACGAGGGCAAGGAGAGACGCCAAGGCGACGTACAGGCCGTTACTGGTGATGAGGCCGATGAAGGTGTGGCCGCCGTGCTCCGGGGTCGGGTGCCCTCCATTGGCGAAGCGCATGGCAATGGTTATCAGCCAGGGGATCAAAAAGAGCCCCGTCCAGCCGAAGTAGGTGCGCTTCTGAAAGAGGATCTTGACGAACTCCCGCCAGACGTGGTTCATGACGGCCCCTCCTCGGGACGGGCCGTCAGTTCGAGGAACATGTCTTCTAGGCCCTGTTCGATGGCCGGAATCACGCCCAGCACATCGACCTGGTCGGCTACCAGCCGCCGCACCGCCTCGGGCACGACCTCAACACCGCCGCGGATGACCAAGTAGCCTTCATCTTCGTTGACGCCTTGGGGTCCTACCAGACTGCGTAGCACCTCGAGCGCCCGGCTCTGGTCGCCGGTGAGGATCTTGACGGTGTTGGCCGAGGGGCGGAGTTGGGACACAGGGCCTTGTACCACCATTCTGCCCTGGCGCATGATGGCGGCTCTGTTGCAGACCAACTCGACCTCATGAAGCAGGTGCGAGGACAAGAAGATCGTTGTTCCCTCTCTACCGAGAGTTCGGATGAGTTCGCGCACGTCTTTCATGCCCTGAGGGTCGAGACCACTGGTGGGTTCGTCGAGGATTATCAGTTCCGGTCTGTGGATCAAGGCGAGGGCGATACCCAGGCGTTGACGCATGCCGTGGGAGTAGCTACCAACTTTGGAGTCCCCGCGGTCGGCCAAGCCCACCATCTCGAGAACTTCGGTAATGCGTTCCTCGGCGACCGGGCCGTGCATACGGCCGATCAGGCGCAGATTACGCCGGGCGGACATATTCCCGTAGAACATAGGATCGTCCACGAAACCACCAAGATGGCGTAGGGCTTCGCGACGGTCACCGGGGACGCGGTGGCCCAGGATGCGCACGTGGCCTTCGGTGGGGTACGTAAGGCCGAAGATCAGGCGGATGGTCGTGGTCTTACCTGCACCGTTGGGGCCGAGGAAACCGAACACGTCACCCCGGCAGACAGATAGGTTGAGCCGGTCAACGGCACGAAGAGTCTTGAAGTCCTTAGTGAGATCGTGACACGAGAGTACGACGCTTTCGTCGTTGCACGAATCTGACGTGGGCCGCAAACCGCCATGAGTGTCGGTGACTGTAGACACGGCGTGCACTGTAGCATGTATACGCGTTCAGGATAGGTTCAGGAAAGACGTGCAAACATACGCCGTGGAGTCACACAGCATTGCTCAACCCCCCTCCTGAGCTGTGGCCCCAACCCTGTCCGGTGGATGTCGGACCCAACCGGGGCGAGACACCACCACGCCCACACGGCGGAGACGGCGTATGCGGCATCCGGCGAGGCCGGGTGCCGCGCCCGCCGTGTGAAGTCCCGCCAAGCCCGCTCCTTTTCGCTCTTGAAGCGCCGTCCGCCCCTGTGTAGCCAACCGCGTATCTCTTCGCGGCGGTAACGTCGACCCACTTAGCCGGTACCTGGGTATGGCCGGATCACCGACCTTAGGAATGCGGCGGGCGCTTGTGTGCCGCCGCGGGACGGGCCATACTACTTGCACAATGATGGAGCCTCGTGTTTTTGTTCTTGAGGACGATCCTCAGATGCGCTCCCTGCTCGTGCGAGGCCTGCGTGAGGAGGGCTATGAGGCGCAGGGCTTCGCCACGGGCTCAGAACTGCTCCGCAAAACCGCCGACACCGTACCTGAGCTCTTCATCATAGATATAGGGCTACCCGACACCGACGGCCGCGACGTCTGCCAGGCTCTACGGGCCAGAGGCATCAAAGCCCCGGTGCTTTTCTTGACGGCCCGCGATTCGCTCAGCGACCGGCTGTCGGGGTTCAATGTGGGCGGAGACGATTACCTTAGTAAGCCCTTCGCCTTTGCTGAGTTGCTTGCCCGTCTGGAGGCCCTCATCCGGCGGAGCGGAGTGGAGCGGAGCGTGGAGACGGCCGGCCTCGTCCTCGACGCGGCCAAACACGCCGTTACCTGTGGGGATCAGAC
This sequence comes from Thermoleophilia bacterium, assembly GCA_040768135.1. Classification (GTDB taxonomy): domain Bacteria; phylum Actinomycetota; class Thermoleophilia; order RBG-16-64-13; family RBG-16-64-13; genus RBG-16-64-13. The sequence continues at coordinate 27,370 of JAXGNF010000014.1, forward strand.
CGTGCCTCTAACTCCCACTGAGTTCCGTCTGCTCGCCAAGTTGGCGTCGTCGCCGGGAGAGGCGATACGGCGAAAGGTTCTGATAGAGACGGGGTGGTCCCACGGAGCCATCGTCTACGACAATAGTCTCGATGCCTACATAGCACGTCTGCGGCGTAAGGTGTGCTCGTTACCGGGGGCGCCCCAGATCGTGACGGTGCGCGGCGTAGGCTATTCCTTGCAATGAGAGGGTCGGGAGCCGTCATGTCGTCCCGGAGACCGGCATGAGGCGCCCCTTTTCGCGCATGGGTGTGCGGGCGCGGCTGCTTCTAGTGGTGCTGGGCACCGTCGCCGTAGGTCTGATAGTGATGACGGTGGCCTTCAACTATCTGCTGTTGGTGAGCTTCAACTCCGACGCCGATAAGCGCTTAAGGACCCTGGCCTTGGACGAGAGTAGCAGGATCAGCATCAGCGACGGACGGGTGACGCTCCCGCGACCCACAGGGGAGATCCAGGAGCTGGGAACGCAGATATGGGTGTTCGTGAGCGGGGCCACGGTCAGCGCCCCGAGTGTCGAGCCGACCCTGCAGGCGGCGGCCAAGTCGCTCGACGGACAGCCGGCCCAGTACTTCAATGTGCCGGAGCTGGAGGTACGTTTGTACGGCGTTCCCCTCTACTACGAAGACGAGCGCATCGGCACCATTGTCTCGGGGCTGTGGATGGGCTCCTATAACGCCAATCTGAGACTGACTCTGCTCGCCACGGTTGCGCTGGCCACGGTGCTGCTCATCATCGTGGCTTTCGTGGGACGCTGGGTGTTGAACGCCGCCTTCCGTCCGGTATCGCGGATGACCGCCGAGGCTGAAGCCTGGAGTACTGCCGACCTCGACCGGCGTTTTGAGATGGGTGATCCCCATGACGAGGTGACCCAACTGGCGGCCACCTTGGACGGCATGCTCGACCGTCTGGCGGCCGGTCTGCGTCGAGAGCGGCGTTTCTCAGCGGAGGTCTCTCATCAGCTGCGGACCCCTCTCGCCAAGATCAAGGGCGAGGCGGAGTTGGCCCTGCGTCGTGAACGCGACCCCGCCTACTACCAGGAGGCATTGGCGTCGGTGGCGCAAAGCGCCGACCAGATGACCCGCACCGTGGAGGCCCTAGTGGCCGCCGCCCAAGAGGAGGGCACCCTGGCCCGCGGCCGGGCGGACGTGTGGCGGGTGCTGGAGGAGGTGGCGGCTTCGGTGCAGGTGCTGGCCGATGAGAACCAAGTGCGCCTACGAGTGGAACCGCCGCTGCGGACTCTACGTGTAGGAGTGGAGGGTGATATCGCCCTGCAAATCATCCAGCCGGTAGTGGAGAACGCCTGTCGTTTCGCGCGGACGTGGGTGGTGCTAAGCGCCGCGCGGAACGGCAAGGAAGTGCGTTTTACGGTTGACGACGATGGGCCGGGAGTGACCGAAGACGAGAAAGACAAGATCTTCGAGCCGGGAGTGCGTGGTTCGGCCGCCGATGCCGGTAGCGCTGTGGCCAAAGAGGGGGTCACGCGTGGGGCCGGGCTGGGTCTATCGCTGGCCCGACGGCTGGCAAGAGCGGCGTCAGGAGACGTGGAGGTGATACCCGGCGAGACGGGAGCCCGGTTCGTGGTGCGGCTGCCGAGCGGGTAAGGGGCGGCCGTTAGGGGTCCGTGGTCCTACCGATACCAGAGTATGTGGTTGGCCTCCAGGGGAATGCGGGCGAACGAGTGCCAGGGTACGACCCGGGGCGTATAGTCGGCCGCCGCTCGGGTGACCGGTAGCGTGCCTCGGAAGGTGTACGAGCCGGGCGGGGCGGTCGCGGGCTTCCCAAGCCGGGTCGTGTCGGTCATGAGTACGTGGCGCTCTGGGACCTGTCCTTCGAGCGGTTCTGCGTATAGCTCCACCACTATCGCACTTGGGGGGATATTCCCGAGCCGCAATCCGACTTCGAAGGTATACCAGGGGCAGTCCGACCTGATCTCGGTGTCGACTGAGTAATCGATGAACTCTATCTCTCCCCAATGCTCATTGAGGAGCCTGCGCCAGGCCTCGATGCTCTCGGCTACACTGTGGGGCGCGGCCACGGAGTCGGGCCGGACCGTGCGCTCTCGGAGGGATGTCGCCCCTGGGAGGTAGTAGCCCTCAAGATAGTCCTGCATCATGCGGTTGGTTGAGAACTGCGGGGTGAGGCGGGCCATGCTTTCCCTGATCCGGGCCACCCAGCGGCGGGGGATGCCCTGCTCATCACGATCGTAGAACTCAGGGATGATCTCGTTCTCCAGGAGGCCGTATAGTTGCTCGGCCTCAGTGGCATCCCATGTAGGGTCGAAGGCGTGCTCCAAGCCGTCGCCTAGGGCCCAACCCACCGCGGGTTCATAGGCTTCAGCCCACCAACCGTCGAGCTCTGAGAGGTTGAGTCCGCCGTTTACCAGGACTTTCATGCCACTAGTGCCACTGGCCTCCCACGGGCGGCGGGGAGTGTTGATCCACAGGTCGACCCCATGCACAAGATGCTCGGCTATGCCCATATCGTAATCGACTAAGAAGATGATGTGGGGGCGCACCGTGCAGCGGGCGATGAAGTCGGTCCACTCTTTGATCATGGCTTTGCCGGCCTCATCAGCGGGGTGGGCCTTGCCGGCAAGGACAAGCTGGACCCGAGCGTGTTCTCCACAGAGTAGACGCTCCAATCGATCCGGATCGTGAAGGAGGAGGTTCGGTCGCTTGTAGGTGGCAAAGCGGCGGGCAAACCCAATGGTCAGCGCGCCCGGGTCGCAGAGACAACTTGTATCCCAGCCCAGGCTCTCTATGCTTCCCGCCACCGGCCCTTGGCGGGTGACGTGCTCCCGAGCTACAGCGATCAGCCGGCGCCGATTGAGATCACGAAATGCCCATAGGTCCTCGTCGCTCACCTGCCGGATGGCATCGCCCAGTCCCTCTATGCCGCCGAGCCAACGTCCTTTGCCACAAGCATCGGTCCAGAGTGTGTCGGCCTCTTGAGAGTCCCACGACGGGACGTGGACGCCGTTGGTGACATGTCCGACCGGGACCTCCACACGGGGCCAGCGGGGGAAGAGACACTGAAACAGCCCGCGGCTTACTTCTCCATGGAGCCGGCTGACGCCGTTCACCGCTCCGCTGCCGCGGATCGCCAGATAGGCTGTATTGAACGGCGCCGCGTCTGTGAATGCGGCCGGTTCGCCTACCGGACCACCGGTGGCGTCACCCCGATCCACGCAGGGGTGGCGCCCAAGTGCCAATAGGCGGTCCAGTCGTTTGCCGAGGGCGTCGGCGTCGTCCCCCAGATATGCGGCGATCCGGTGGGGGGGGAACCGGTCGTGGCCGGCCTCCACCGGGGTGTGGGTGGTGAACAGGTTGCCCGTCCTTGTCGCGGTGAGTGCGACGTCGAAGGAGACGCCGTGGTCCTGCATGTACGAACGGGCCCGCTCCAACACGGCGAAGGCAGCGTGGCCTTCGTTGAGGTGGCAGATGTCGGGAGCGATGCCCAGTTCGCGCAGGAGCCTCCAGCCCCCGATCCCCAAAGCCATCTCTTGTTGGAGGCGCATCTCGTGACCGCCGCCGTAGAGCTCACTGACGATCCCGCGGTCGACGGGACTATTGGTGAGGTGGTTGGAATCGAGCAGGTAGAGTCTCACCCGCCCGGCCCGAACCTGCCAGGTGCGGAAATGCACATCGCGACGGGGAAGGCGCAGGCCGACCGTCACCCACTCGCCCTCCGCGTCCCGCAGAGGGGTGATGGGGAGCTGGCCTGGGTCGTTGAAGGGGAAGAACTCGATCTGCCCACCGGTCGCGGTGAGGGCCTGGCGGAAGTAGCCCTGTTGCCAGAGCAGACCGACCCCGACCAGGGGCACTCCCAGGTCGCTCGCGGCTTTGAGAAGATCGCCGGCCAAGATGCCCAGACCCCCGCTGTAAATAGGGAGGGCTTCGGTCATCCCGAACTCCATGCTGAAATAGGCGATAGGGCCGAGAGGGGCTGTGACCGGTCGGGGGCCGCCGACGGGACCTAGGATGGTCGTGGGCTCCATTGAGGTCGTAGCTTTCGTTGGTGCGCCCGATGTCTCAGCGGCCGCGTCAGGCGTCTCACCCGCTGCTTCTGGTGCTCTACCCGCTGCCTCGGGATACTTCTGCTCAAACCAGGTTGACGCAGAGAGCGTCTCCAGGCGGGCCGCGACGTGTGTCTGCAGGAGTTCCAGGAACTCTCGATCGGCGGCCGCCTCTAGGAGGCGGGTCCGCGAGATGGTCTGGAGGATGTGCCACGGGTTGTTGGTCACCTCCCACAACGTCGGATCCAGCCGCTTCCACAGTTCGTCCGACGCGTGGCTCCACGACCAGCGCACGTCAAGGGCGAGATCGATCAGTCCCTGCAGGTTGTCAGGAATATTTGGAAGAACGAAACGGGGCTGGATGTTCATCCGGCACCTCCTGGAACGCCGGGGGCCGACGGGGCGGCGGGCCCTCAAGACCCTTCGTCGTGGTCATAGACCTTCCGGCGCGCGGTCGGGTAAGCTGCGCACTGCATCATGTTATCCCAGAATCGACATCCTCAATCCTGCAGCCCGCTCCTGGCCGAGCTGTGCGCGCTGTATGGCGTACGTACGGGCTACAAAGACACCAAGGGGCAGTGGCAGGAGTCGCCTCCCGAGAGCATCGTTGCGGTGCTGCAGGCGCTGGGGGCGGAGCTCGAAGGGCGGACTAACGGGGGCGTGAAGGGCGGTGAGGGTCGACTAAGGGCCGCCATCAAGGCGAGAAAGAAGGAGATCTCCAGCCGAGTGGTCGAACCGGTAGTGGTGGCCTGGGAGGGAAAGCCGGCACCTGGAGACTTCTTGAGGCCCGCGGGAAGAGGCTCAGTCGGGGGACCCAAAGGACGGGGAAGCGCGAGGCTTACCCTGGTGCTGGAGGACGGCTCTGAGGAGCATTGGGACGTTACAGCAAAGGTGGGCGAGTCGGGACTCAGCCAGGGGCACGGGCCGAAGAGCAGACGATTCCCCAGGTTGCCACACGGCTACCATCGGGTTCGGGTCGAGAGGGGGTCTGAGGTCGTCGAGGCCACCGTGATCTCCGCACCGCGGAGGTGTTGGAGACCGGAGCCGGAAGCAACCGGCGACCGGACGAAGGCCGGCCGGGTTTCTCCTTCGAATACGGACCTCTATGCGAAAGAATCGGGCGCAGGGCGGGCCGGTCGGCCCAGGGTTCCGGGGGAGCGTCCCTGGGGCGTTTTTGTCCCCCTTTACGCACTTCGCACCGAACGTGACTGGGGGGTGGGCGACCTTGCGGGTCTAGAGGCCCTCCGCCGCAGCGTGGCTGCTGAGGGCGGGTCGGTGGTTGCAACCCTGCCGCTGCTGGCGATGTTCTTTGACGAGCCCTTTGACCCCGGTCCCTATCGTCCGGTTAGCCGTCAGTTCTGGAACGAGTTGTACTTAGCCGTAGAGCAGATCCCCGAATGGGCGGGTTGTAGGTCCGCACGGGAACTCTGGGCCCGGGCGGACACGCAGGCGCGGGTGACCGCCCTTCGCTCAAAAGCTCTGGTGGACTACCGGGGCGTCATGGCTCTGAAGCGAGAGGTGATTGAGAAGCTGGCCGAGAGCTTTTTTGAGGAAGGAAGCCGGATCCGTCGAGAAGCTTTCTCCAAGTATCTGCAGGAGCACGATCTTGCCGAGGACTACGCGGCTTTTCGGGCCGCGCGTGAGCGGCACTCGAACGAGAAGGACCGGATCGCAGTCAGCCAGTATCACCTCTACTGTCAGTGGCAGATGGACGAGCAGATGAGTCGGGTGTCTCACGCAGTGGGCAGGTCGGAACCGCACCGCAGGCTTCAAGGGCCGTCTTTCTCGGGGCTCTTTCTCGATCTGCCTCTGGGAGTGCATCCCCAAGGATTCGACACCTATCACCGGCCGGAGCTGTTTGTGGGAGGGATGTCGGTCGGCGCTCCGCCGGACGCTTTCTTCGGGCTCGGCCAGAATTGGAACTTCTTGCCTCTGCATCCGGAGCGCATCCGGGATCAGGGTCACGAATATCTCGCCCGGTCGGTGCGCCATCATATGCGTCACGCGCAGTACCTACGGATCGATCATGTCATGGGCCTTCACCGGCTCTTCTGGATCCCCGAGGGGAGGCCGGCGGCGGACGGTGTGTATGTGGAGTATCCGGCGGAGGAGCAGTACGCGGTGCTGTGCCTCGAGTCACAGCGGAACCGGACCGTGGTCGTCGGTGAGGACCTGGGGACGGTGCCTCCAGAGGTGCGGCCCGCCATGAGGCGGCACGGCCTGTTGCGCACCTGGGTGCTCCAGTCGGAACTGCACTCTGCCGGTAGGGAGGTGGTTTCGGCAATGCCTCCGGATGCGATTGTCACCCTGAACACGCACGATATGTTCCCGTTCGTGGGATTTCTGCGGGGCGAAGATATCGAAGCGCGGGTGACGACCGGCCAGTTGGACCAAGTGGCGGGGGGGCGCCGCCCCCCGGGCGCCCCCCCCCGCGTCCCCCCCCCCCCCCCCCCCCGGGTTCACTGT
>JAXGNF010000014.1:33899-35998 GCA_040768135.1 Thermoleophilia bacterium
GGTGTGCGCCCGGCCTTGTGGCCCAGGGGGGGGGGGCCCCGCCCCCGGGGGGCCCCCCGCCGGCTAGTCGCCCGCCTCGCCTCCGGTCTTATCAAGGATTCAAAGACCGCCGAGAAGGGCGCTTACGGTGAGCAAGAGCTCCTCTATGCGGCTATTAGCCTCCTGCTTGAAGGAAGGGGGGCTCTTGCTGTGGTCAACCTAGAGGATCTACTGCTCGAAACACGACCCCAGAATGTGCCCGGCACGGGGCCGGAGTGGGCAAATTGGCGACGCAGGCTCACGGCGACGGAGAGTGAGTGGCGGCAGGCGATCACCGGGCCGGCAGGCGGGTAGGCTCAGGAGGACTTGGGTGACTCGTAGTAGCTCTTGTATCTACCCCGGTAGTACGCCCCGCGTTTTTGGTCGACCCCATTCACAACAAGGCCGTAGGCCCGGCCGCCACTCCTTTCGAGGATGGTACGGACTTCACGGGCCTCCTCGATACGGGTCTCTTTCATCCTGGCGGCGACGACTATGCCGTCGGCGTGCTGGGCCAGATTCAGTGCGTCCGCAACCAGGAGTACCGGAGGGGTGTCGATGAGTACGTACTGGGCGCTGGCTGCTGCGGTCGCAATAAGATCGACCATGCGCGGGGAACTGAGCAACTCGGCCGGATTGGGGGGCAGGGGGCCTGAAGTCATGCAAAGGAACGCGTCCCGCATGGTCGCCGTTCCGAGAGAAGCTGCGAGCCCTTCCTGGGGAGGCGAGACGAAGTCGGGCACCCGTACGACCTGGATGGAGTCGGCGAAGTTGCTGGCACCAACCAGCACATTAGAGACACCTACCCTGTTATCTAGCCCCAAGTATTCGTGCAGCATGGGACGGCGGAGATCGGCCTCGAGGACTATCACGCGCTGTCCCGAGAGCGCCAGGCTGAAGGCCAGGTTGACAACGGTGATGGTCTTGCCTTCCTGAGGGAGACCGCTCGTCACGAGTAGCGTCTGTGTATTCTGATCCAACTGGTAGAACCTGAGGTTTGACCGAAGAGTACGGAACGATTCTAGGAACGGGGAGTGGGGATCGGGGAAACCTACCGCGTAGTGCGAACGCCGGCCCGAGCCATCAGTCCAGCGCCGAGATATCTTGGGCACGCTGGCCAGGACGGGCAGGCCGAATTCCCGCTCCATCGCTTCTTCGGTCTTGATGCGCCGATCGAGATACTCGATGAGAAAGGCCAGTAGGACTCCTAGAAAGAGCCCGCCCAGAAAGGCGAACCCGGCGTTTCGGAGTGGTCGGGGCGAGACAGGTACCTCAGGGATCGCGGCCTCCTGCACCAATTCATATCCGCCGGTCTGCATGGCCTTAAGGACGCCCAATTCTTCGTGTTTGCGCTTGAGAGTCGCAGCACCCTCTGTGGCCAGCTCTTCGGGGGTCATCTGAGAGAGTTCGGCCATCACCTTCTCGTCGGCCGCGGCAAGGATGGACCGGTTGGCCTCTTGGCGGTACCTGATGAACTGGCGGGCGAAGGAGTTCGCAATCGCCGCCGCCTCGTCGGGGCTGGAGCTCTTTGCCGAGATCTTGAGAACGTCGCTGTCCCTGAGGGCGGTCACTTCTACCATCTTGAGGAGCGACTGCACCGGTCGCCTTGACCGCAGATCGTCCTTGACCATCTGCCCTACCGCATCGAGTTTGACCAGGTTGGCCCCGGTCTGTAGCTGGCGGGTAGGATCTTGGAATTGAAACACGCTGATGCCGAACAACGTCTGGTCGAGCGCCGCGGTCTGGCGAAGTACATTTGCCGAGGCCTGATAGACCGGGGTCTGATGAAGCGAGTAGGCCGTTGCCAAACCGATGGCTACGATTATCACCGCAAGGATGATCCACTTCCGTTCGCGAAGGACGCGGAAGTAATCGGCGGGTTGAGCGCCCAGGGTGACTTCGGTTGTAGCTCCGTTCTTGTCCATGGATATGCCAGTCTACTATTGCCTTGAAGTGACTGCAAAGCAGGACCTTCTAACAGGCTCCTTTGTTCCCTCCTCTTCTGATCGGGCGATTGGGCTTCTTGAGCATAATCGGCAGGGTGGCGCTCCAACTGGAGGGACCGGCACTGGTCTGAGGGC
>JAXGNF010000015.1:0-34339 GCA_040768135.1 Thermoleophilia bacterium
TGTGACAATCGTCCGTTTGCCCGGTCGAGCGTGATTGCCCGACAGGCTCCTAGTTGGTTGGTTGTCGACCGGACCTGGTCACGCCATGGCCACCCCCTCCAGTCTGGATTGGGATCGTGCGTCGAACGGTTCCCAATCATGACCAGCAGCGTCGTCGCGATTAGGGACTCGAGCCCCCCTTTTGTCCTTGCATTCTTCCGCAAAGGATTACCCCTGTCAAGATTTTGGGTTCTCACTAGACAAAGTCGTCCGGAGTTGCTAGCTTGACTTCTCGGAAAAGGCTCGGCCTGCCATCGTTGGGGTCGACCATGTGGGGGGCATAGGCATATGGGCATATGTCTGTACAGGTTTGATCACCGTTCGCGGCCGTTCTTGCTCTCTGTTCGACCTCGACCGGAGTTCGTTCTGTCGGTGGAGTAGACGGGTGCCCATGTCGACCGGTACACCACTCCTTGCTCTGAACAACGTTTTCAAGCGTTTCGGGGGCCTGCAGGTCATCACCGGTCTTGATCTCGTTGTGAACGCGGAAGAGACCGTGGGGTTGATCGGTCCGAACGGAGCCGGCAAGACTACGATCTTCAACCTGATCACTTCCATATACAAGATCGACAAGGGCAGTATTCAGTTCAAAGGCCAAGAGATTGCCGGTCTTGCTCCCCATAAGATCTGCCATCTAGGCATCTCGCGGACTTACCAACTGGTGCGCGCTTTTCTCAAGATGACAGTACTCGAGAATGTCCGGACGGCTTCTTATTACGGGGCAAGACATGGTAGTCGCGGTTGGAGGGAGCGGGCTCTCGAATCACTTGAGCTTGTTGAGTTGTCGGCAAAGAAGGATGTGAAGGCCGCCCATCTGACTCTCTCCGATCGACGCCTCTTGGAGATCGCCATGGGTCTCGTGTCCATGCCTTCCCTTATTCTGTTGGATGAGCCCATGGCCGGTCTTACGGCTATCGAGATAGACCATCTTCTTGAAGTGATCAGAGCGATCAGGGACGAGCGTAGGTTTTCCATACTATGGATCGAGCATAAGGTGGATGCGGTGCTGGGGTTCTGTGACCGTGTGGTGGTGCTTGACTACGGCTGTAAGATCGCGGATGGAAGTCCGACCGACGTCGCGTGCGATGCTAGAGTGATCGAGGCGTATCTTGGCGAACCCACTGCTTGAGGTCAAAGATATTAGCGCCTCCTACGGGGACATCAGAGCCCTCGCGAACGTCTCTCTGGAGGTGGAAGAAGGAGCTATCGTCGCCCTCGTGGGTGCCAACGGCGCCGGTAAGTCCACTCTCCTCAAGGCGATCGCCGGGTTGCTGCATCCGACTGAAGGTCAGATCCTGTTCATGGGAGACGACCTTAGGAGACTCAGCACCAAGCATCGGGTCGAGAGAGGCATTGTGCTCGTACCGGAGGGCAGGCGGCTCTTCCAGACCCTGAGTGTCATCGACAATCTGAAATTAGGCGCATATCTGCCCAAGGCACGGGCCTCCTACGCGGATTCGCTCGAGCGGGTCTTCACGTTGTTCCCGGTGCTCAGAGACCGCAAAGATGGCAATGCAGGCCTGTTGAGCGGCGGTGAGCAACAGATGTTGGCGATCGGGCGGGCAGTGATGGCGCATCCGAAGATGGTGATGATCGACGAGGCTTCTCTCGGCCTTAGCCCCATCCTGACGAGGTCGATCTTCGAGCTTATAGTGACCCTCAACCAGCAGGGGACCACAGTGCTGTTGGTGGAGCAGAACATTCACATGGCTCTGAAGATCTGCAGCAGGGCCTATGTGATGAAGACCGGCAGCGTTGTGATGAGCGGGACGGGACAGGAGCTACTTCTGAACGAAGATGTGCGCCGGGCGTATATAGGCGAACAGGGGAGCCGACTCTGATGACTTCGTTCGTCCAACTTATTATCAACGGCATTCTCTATGGCTCCATGTACGGCATCGCGGCCATTGGGCTCAGCCTCATCTTCGGCACGATGCGGATCATCTTCCTGGCTCAAGGTAGTGTGATCGTACTGTTTGCATACATGGTCTATTTCTTATACAAGTTGGCCCACGTGGACCCGTATCTGAGTCTGCTCATCGTGGTGCCCGCTGCCTTCATTGTTGGGTTGATCCTCTTCTACCTTCTGTTCAGGAAGGCCGCTGCGCTCGAGGATAAGAACGTTTCGCTCCTCATCGCGGTAGGACTCATGTATTTGATGGACAACGCCTTCCTGAAGATCTGGACGGCCAACACCCGCGGGATCACTCTTCCCTACGCCCGGACCTTCCGATTCTGGGGTCTCCAGGTCTCGATGACCCGGCTTGTTCTGTTGTTGCTCGCTGTTCTCTCGGTTCTCGTCGTATACGCCTTTCTGAAGAGGACGCGCTTGGGCACGGCCGTCAGGGGAGCCGCCGAGGATATGGAAGCGACCACGCTTCAGGGGATCAACTCGGTCTGGGTATGCGCCGTCAGTTTTGCCGTGGGAATCGGACTGGCGGGAGTGGCAGGGATCGGTATGGCCTCAGTCTATTCTTTCGATTACAAATTCGGGTTCGCCTGGTGTCTCAAAGCCCTTATAGCGCTTACTCTTGGCGGCATCGGCAACGTGTTCGGCGCTCTTTTGGGCGGCATCATCCTGGGGATCATAGAGAGTCTTGCCGGATACTACATCGGCATGGGCTGGACTGAAGTGGTCTCGTATGGAGTGTTCATCTTGGTGCTGACCTTCCTGCCTCGGGGTCTGTTTGGCAGGCGGGGGCTCGTGGAGAAAGTCTGATGGGGGAGGAGACCGCAGAAGCGATGGCGTTCATATGAGGGTGAAACCCGACTTTCGTGGAATGGACCGCCGGAAGCTCATTTGGATGGGCGTGGCGGTTGTCGCGGTCCTGTTCTTCGCCACCTTGCCCGCTTATTACGATGTGGCCAACAAGCAGTTGGGCATCTTTTTCTTCATGGTGTTCTTGTACGGGGTCGTGGCCCAGGGCTGGAACTTAGTGGCCGGATATACGGGGCAGGTGAGTTTGGGTCAGAATGCTTTCTTCGGCGTGGGTGCCTATACCATGATGCTGCTCTGGGTATACGACGTCACGAAGACGGGGTATTGGTTCGACCCGGTGATCATGATATTGAGTGCTATTACGCCGGTCATCCTTGCTGTATTGGTGGGGCTTCCGCTCCTCTCCCGTCTTCGTGGTGACTACTTCGCCTTCGGTACTTTGGGGTTGGGGATGATCGTCAGAGTACTCTTTTTGAACGGAGGGGACTTCACAGGTGGAGCCGAAGGCAAGTTGCTCTTCAGATTCATGCCCGAAAACGTGGTCTTCAACCTGCGCACCCACTATTGGTGGGCCCTGGGGTTGGCGGTCTTTGCCACCGCGGTGGTCTACTTCATGACCACTTCTAGAGTTGGTCTTGCCCTGAAAGCGATCCGAGAGGATGAAGTTTCCGCGGCTTCGCACGGCATCAATGTCCTCAAGTACAAAGTCCTTTCTTTCGCCGTGGCCGCGTCGCTCACAGGAATCGCGGGCTGCATCTTCGGCTACAAACTCCTGCAGGTCACGCCGGCGCTGGTGCTCTCCATGGACTGGCTTTTCGTGCCTATCCTGATAGTTGTGCTCGGGGGGACGGGTACGATCGTCGGTCCGTGGATTGGCGCGTTGTTGGTCTACGCCATCACTTATTACGGAAACATCGTGGCCCCGGGCTACACTCCCATAATCGCCGGTATCATCATCATCCTAGTCATGCTGTTCCTGCCCTCTGGGCTGGTGGGTGTGGGTGAGAGGGCGGTGGGGCTGGTGAAAAGAGGGACGTAAGGCCGGCGCTTACGGTCTCTCTTTCTTGCCTAACCAAACGGACGCAGCCGGTCGTCCCAGGGTAGAGTGTCCGATCGAGCCGGCCGACGAGGGCGGACGTGGGATGGAGGTGCCGAAGCCCCCTGCGCGATGGAGTGCGCGAACACGGTGCTTCCCACTGCGGGTCCGAGAAGTACGGCTCGAGGCCGGACCGGCCCCGCCCAGGCGGAGAAACGAAAGGAGAGAACCCATGCCTGCCGAAGGAGAATTGTTCCCCAGAACTCTGCCGCACCACGTGGGCATCGTGGTGAGAGATATCGATAAGGCTATAACTCATCTGGAAGCTCTGGGATTCGGGCCGTTCAAGTTCGACGACGAGCACAAGACGTTCACCATACATTTTAAAGGTGAGTTGTACGGTAGGCCGGCTGAGTGGAGCACCAAGATCAGCAACGCGAAGATGGGCCCGGTGGAGTTGGAGCTGTTGGAACCTTGCGAAGGCGACCAGGCCCTTAGGGAGACGCTGGATGCCCAGGGCGAAGGCCTACATCACATCGGGTGGCTAACCACCGACCTCAAAGGTGAGATTGAGCGGGCTACAGCCAAGGGGGTCAGGGTCTGGACCAGTTCTTTCCCCGAGGGACAGCCCGGCTTCTGCTATTTTGAGGGGTCAGAGGCAGGTAACCTGGCCATCGAGCTGAGGGAGCCATGAACAGATGAAAGCTGCGCTTACATATGGGCCTTTTGACACCCGGGTGGAGGACGTCCCTGAGCCCTCGCCCGGTCCGGGTGAGGTGAAGGTCAAGATCGCTTATTGCGGGATTTGCGGAAGTGATCCGGAAATCTACGAAGGTACGTTCGGACTACTCAAAGCACCGTGGTGGCCCCCCGCACCCTTCACCACAGGACATGAGGCCTCAGGCGTGATCGACCAACTCGGCTCCGGCCTCTTGGGGGACTGGAAGGTGGGCCAACGGGTGGCCATGAACTTCCGTAAATACTGCGGAGCCTGCTACTACTGTCGGAATAAGATGGAGCAGTTCTGCGAGTATGTGAAGTCGTACGAGGCAGGCTTCGCCGAATATGCGGTTTACGACGAGAGCTGTCTGTACTCGCTTCCCGACGATGTAAGTCTGGAACGTGGAGCCATGCTCGAACCGGTGACCATCGCCGTTCACGCCGTCGACTTGGGCAATATAGTCCCGGGCAAGACGGTGGCTATCTCGGGCGCCGGGACCATCGGTCTTCTCATCCAACAGGTAGCCATACGGGCCGGCGCCGCCCGGGTTCTGGTCTCCGATCCCATGCCGGAGAAGCGGGAGATGGCTATGAGGTTTGGGGCGGACTGGACGGTCGATCCCCTGAAGGAAGACCTGGTGACCGTCGGCCGGCAGTACACAGATGGGCGTGGCTTTGACACCGTCTTCGAGGCCAGCGGCAACTTCTCTGCGGTTGCAGAGACCATCGGCCTGGCAGACAAGGACGGCACCATCGTCTGGGCGGGCTCCTATCACGAGGACGCCACGTTCCCGATCAATCCGTACTATATGTTCGCCAATGAATTGACCATCCGCTCGACGATTCTGGCCCCCTTCGTCTTTCCAAGAGCGCTCAAGTTGCTGTCGAAGCTCGATCTGGAGCCCATGATCACGCAGATAGTACCCCTTGCGGATATCGCGACCGCTCTAGGCGCCCGTAAGACCAGCAACGACATCAAGATCTTGGTGAAACCCTGATCCGGGGGTCCGGTCTTGGAGTCCGCCAGACGATCGACGATGATCTCATCCAACAACCGAACCAATCCCCCGATGATGGCCGCTTGGTCACAAATCCCACGCCAGAAAGAAGGTCGTCCGATAATGAATGAGGCCGCCCCATGAGTGAAAAGATCAATTGTCCCAATTGCGGCATGCTCCTGTACTACGGAGAGGAGATCAGCCGCAGGTTGTACATGCGCGCCATACCCGATGAGGCCGCGGTGCTGGCCGGCTACGGCAACGAGTGCCCCCGCTGCGGGTTCTCCCTTTCTGTGGATACCGTGAAGATTGAGATCAAGAGGCGGGCCACCAGCAATGAGGGGGTGACTCATGATTCATGACGACACTTTGGTGCACGATCTGGAGGCCAAAGCGAAGGTCCTGGCCGGGCACTGCTTCACCCAGTTCTGCACCTTCAACCAGGGGCATGTGGGCGGCACCATGTCGGTGCTGGAGATCATCACGGCTCTGTACTTCCACCATCTCAAATTCGATCCCCAGAATCCCGATTGGGCCGAGCGGGACCGGGTGATAATGTCCAAAGCCCACTGCTGCGAGGCCATATATGCCGCGCTGGTGGAACTGGGCATGTATTCCGAAGAGACGCTGGGCACGTACTACTGCTACGGCTCCCCTTTCCAGGGACACGCCGACCGCTGGTGTACGCCCGGCATCGACTTCTCTGGAGGCTCACTCGGGCAGGGGCTCTCCTTCGCGGCCGGGTTGGCGCTCTCTGAGAAGTTGAAGATGAAGTTCAATCCGCCTTCGCGTGAAGATACCTTTCTGCCTCGCTATATCGTCCGCTATAACCCGCGGTTCCGCACATACTGCATCATGGGCGATGGCGAGATGCATGAAGGCCAGGTCTGGGAAGCGGCTATGTTCTCCGCGAAGTTCAAACTCGACAACCTCATCGGCATCGTCGACTACAACAAATGGTCTCTGGATGGGCCCACCAACGACATCATGCCCATTGAACCCTTGGTGGACAAGTGGAAGGCCTTCGGTTGGACGGTCTATGAGATAGACGGACACAACTTCCGCCAAATCCTCGACGTTCTCGACCTGGTGTCGAACCAGTACGGGGACAACAAACCCAAGCTCATCATTGCTCACACCGTCAAAGGACGGGGGATTTCCAACTGGGAGGAACTCCATATGCACTTGGGGCGCGGCGAAGAAATGATGAAGGGTATCCGCGAAGGGAGGGCCAAATATGGCAACGTGGAATAAGCACGTGGCTATCGGTTCCTCTGTTGCGACGGGCAAAGGGATCGGCAGAGCGATGAAGACCGCCTTCCTCAGGGATGCGAAGGCGCTCGCCATTCTCGAAGATATGCAGTTCCCTGAGATCGAGTGGTTCACCGACAACATGTTCGACCGCATGATCGAGTGCGGTATCGCCGAGCAGAACAGCGCGGGCGTGGCCGCGGCCTTGGCTGCCGAAGGCTTCGTTCCGGTGATCAACAACTTCCTTTTTGCGGGGATGAGCCGGGCCTACAACCAGATTCGCCAAAGTATTCTGGTGGACCGCTTCAACGTGAAGTTCATCGCCCGCGAGGGGGTGTGGGGTGAGGTGGGTGTGTCCCACGCCACGGTTGAGGGCTGGGGTAGCCTGCGGGTACTGCCCAACCTGGTCATGATCAACCCGGCTGACGCCGTGGAGGCCGAGAAGGCCGCCGAGGCAATGATGCAGTACATCGGCCCCGCAGTGATCAAGCAGGAGATGAGTCCTGACCCTCTCACCATCTTCACAGAGGACTATCCGTTCAACATCGGGGAGGCCTACTCGCTCAGGGACGGCACTGATGCCACCATCATCGCCACCGGTTACATGGTCACCGAAGCCATCAAAGCGGTGGAACTGTTGGAAAGAGAAGGCCTGGACGTGGGCGTGCTTAACGTCAGCACTTTGAAACCTCTGGATGAGGAAGCCATCGTAGCAGCCGCCGAGCGGACGGGCGCCGTGGTGACCGCCGAGAACTCCAGTGACATCAATGGATTGGGTGACGCGGTGGCCTGTGTTCTCTCTGAGAACCTACCCACTCCCCTGGTCAAAGTCGGGGTGGAGGATGAGTTCGGTCAGTCTGGGCTCATCACCGCGGATCGGGACGAACTGATGGAGCACTTCGCCTTCAGCGCCGCTGATCTCGCCGTATCGGTGAGGGAAGTCATCAAGAAGAAAGAGCGGTTGCGCAGACGCAGCCTGGGTATGGAGTGAGCACGGGGCGCCGGTCGCCTCGTCGAGCACTGGGAGGTTTGACATGAGGGCTCTGGTAATCGGAGGCAGTGGTCTTTTCGGCAAGAAGACCTGCCAGGCTTTGCTGGCCGACCCTGATTTCGAACGGGTGGTGGCGTTGGACGTCGCTCCGCCCTCCGAAGTCTTCCTGAAAACGGTTGCATCGCATGGGGATCGCTACGCCTTCGTACAGGGTGATATCTCCGACCTGGAGCAGCTTCTGACCGTCGCCGCTCTGAATCGCGTGGATCGCATGGTCAACTGGGCCATGATCCTCTCAAAAGACCCGATGCCTCGTGAGAACACCAAGATCGGCGTCCTAGGCATGTGCAACGTGTTCGAGACCGCCAAGATTCTCGGTATCAAACGGGTGGTATACGCAAGCTCCGAGACGGTTTATGGTGAGCAGAAGGATTACGGGGATCGGGAGGTCCGGGAGGACGACCGGCTGCTGCCCTTCACCGGTAGCTTCTATGCACTGGCCAAATGCTTGGCCGAAGTGGTGGCTTCTGAGTACGATGAGCTCTACGGAGTGAAACCGACGGCCATCCGGCCCACTATAGGCTATGGGCACGGAGGGAAGAACCCCAAGTTCGTGCGGTGGTTCTCCGAGATTGTGTCATTGCCGGCCATTGGCCGGCCTGTGCACCTGGAATGCACGGGCGACTGGCTTTTCTCGCTGGTTAAATCCGACGATGTGGCCGCCTTTGCCCGCTTGGCCTTGCGGGCTCCCTCCTCGCCCCATCCCGCATACAACCTGGGGGGACCGCCGACCAGCCTCAAAGAGGTCGCCGCGGTGGTGAAGAAGTACCTGCCCGACGCGGTGATCACCTTCGGAGACGAGCCTGAGGAGTGCGAGTTGCCCTGGAGGGTCAATTGTGACCTGGCCAAACAGGATTTTGGCTTCGAAGTCACCCCGCTTGACGACGCGGTCAAGCTCCACATTGCCGAAGCGCGCCTGGAGGCCGGCCTGGATCCACTCGATCTGTGACGTAAGAGCGAGGTGGTAGAAGGCGTCGAGCGGCGCCTAATGGCGAAACGAACCGGGATGCTGCGCAAAACCCCACGCTACGATACAGTTGGGGGGATCAAGCGCGCGAATAGTACTTCGTGAGCCCATCCGGGGCGCTCTGGGGTCGCCTCGGTTCGGCAATAGCGGGGCGAACGCAAAAAGCGGGAAAGGAGGACGGTCATGGGGTACGGTTACGCGGGGAAGCTCCTCTTCGTCGATCTGACTGCCGGCATGATAAGCGAAGAAGCACCCGACGAGAGTTTCTACCGGAGTTGCATCGGGGGGACCGGTCTGGGTGCCAGGATCCTAGTCGATCGGATGAAACCGGGGGCCGATCCTCTCGGCCCCGACAATATGCTCGGCTTCGTCACCGGTCCGCTCACGGCCACTGGGGTATATGGGGGCGGCCGCTTCATGGTGGCCACCAAGTCTCCACTTACCGGAGGCTGGGCCGATTCCAACTGCGGCGGCAACTGGGGTCCCGAGTTGCGCAAGGCCGGGTATGACGGCGTTTTCTTCAGTGGGGTGGCGGAACGCCCGGTGTGCTTGGTCATTGAGGCGGGCGCGGCCCGGCTGATAGACGCCGATCGTCTTTGGGGCAAAGACACCTACGAGACCGAGGATCTGCTGCAGGCCGAGCTGGGCGGGCCCGGTGACTGGAAAGTGGCCTGTGTCGGCCCGGCGGGCGAGCAGCGGTCTTTGCTCGCGGGCATCGTACACGAGAAGGGCCGCATCGCGGCCCGCTCCGGTGTGGGCGCGGTCATGGGCTCCAAGAGACTGAAGGCGGTGGCCGTGCGGGCGGCCAGGGGCGCCCGCGTCCCCGTGGCTGATAGGGAGGGCTTGAGGGAGGCACAAAAGCAGCACCTGGCGATGATCAAGGCCAGCGGTTTTCTGACCGGGCTCACAGCGGCCGGCACCGGGGGCGGTACCGCTTTTCTCATCTCTATTGGCGACTGCCCTACATTCAACTGGTCTACTACCGGCACCGATTCGCTTCCCACTGCGGCAGAACTCGATGCAGGCAGGATGGACCAGTACAAACTCAAATCCTATGGATGTAACGCCTGCCCGGTACGTTGCGGCGCTTTGATGAAGATCCCCGACGGCCCGTACGCCAGTCAAGACGAGACCCATCGTCCTGAGTACGAGACCTTGGCCGCTTTGGGGGCCACCTGCGGCAACACTGTCCAAGAGGCTATAGTCCGAGCCTGCGAGATCTGTAATCGGTACGGCATCGACACCATGTCGGTGGGCGGCACCATCGCTTTTGCCATGGAGTGCTACGAGAACGGGATCATCGACACTACGGACACCGGCGGCCTGGAGATCAAATGGGGCAGTCCGGAAGCGGTGGTGGCCCTGACCGAGTTGATGGCTAGAAGGGAGGGCTTCGGCGCTGTGCTGGCCGATGGGTCTAAGCGGGCGGCCGAGCGCATCGGCAGGGGGAGCGAGAAGTACGCCATGCAGGTCGGCGGCCGGGAGATACCCTTCCACGACCCCCGTATGTCGCCCGGTCAGGGCACCTTTTATATCTCCGACGCCACGCCGGCCCAGCATTGCGGGCCGGCTCAGATGGCCATACTCGAGCAGGGACGGTCTCTCGGTCCCGACCCGGCGCTACAGACTGACCTTACTGAGCCCTTCGGAGAATACGACCGCAAGGGCGACGCCTACGCCAGGGGAGCCGCTTATTGGCAGCTGCTGAGCTCAGCCGGGCTCTGCTCCCTGTATGCACAGTTCGACAATCCGCCCACTGTTGAACTTCTACGGCCCGTTACCGGCTGGGACATGGATTGGACCGAGGGTCTTGAGATAGGCCGGCGTATCCTCACACTGCGGCAGGCCTTCAACGTCAAGCAAGGTCTGAGGCCCGACAACTACCGATTCCCTGAGAGGTTCCAAGAGAGCCTGGCCGCGGGGCCGGCCGCCGGTGCGCCCGTCCCGCCTTTCGAAGAACTGCGGGAGCAGTACTACGAAGCGATGGGGTGGGATGCCGACACCGGTGCGCCTCTGCCCCAGACCCTCGCCGACTTGGGTTTGGAGATCGTGCTTGAGCAGACGTGAGCGACGGAAGAGGAGTGGCTTCGTTTGGGGCACGATTCTGTGGTGGCTTCGCCCGAAGACCGTTCTCGATGCCGATGTTTGGAAGAGCCCGCTGGGCAGGGGAGCAGTTCACGGAGGAGACTGATGAGCGATTCCGCGCAGCGCTTTGAGAGATTGATGGAGCCGGGGGTGATCGGCCCGGTGAGTACACGCAACCGGATCATCAAAACGGCCAACGGCACCTCGTTCATGGAGGAGGACCAGACCGTCGGACCGCGCATGATCGCCTATTACGAACGGCTGGCCAAAGGAGGCGTGGGCTTCATCGTAGTCGAGTCGTGTGGCGTTGAGTACCCTCTGGGCATCCAACATGTCCACTACTACGAGGATGGCAGCTACGAGGGCGTGCAACTGCACTTTGACGACGACAGGTTCATCCCCTGCTTCCAACGACTGACCGAGGCGGTGCACAAACACGGTTGTCCGGTCTCCATACAGTTCCAGCACTCGGGCCCCTGGAATCCCACCGGCCTCCTGCCGCGCGACCCCAAGATCCGCGACATCAAATGCCCGTCGACGCTCACCCAAGAGGAACTCCCCGGGCCTGACTTCCTACCGTGCCGCGCTATGACCAAGCAGGAGATAGAGGATCAGATCGATCTGTGGGCTTCAGCCGCCGAGCGGGCCTACAAGGCCGGCTTTGACGCGTGCGAGATCAACCACGGCACCTGCCATCAGGGCAACACCTTCATGTCGCGCATCTGGAACCGGCGCGAGGATGAGTACGGTCCTCAGACCTACGAGAACCGCACTCGCTTCATCCGGAACATTATCACCGAGGCCAAGCGGCGCTGCGGCCCTAGTTTTGCCGTGCACGTGCTCATGAACGTGGCCGAATACAACCACCCCCTGGCCACCACCCTCGAGGAGGGAACCGCCATGGCCCGGCTCATCGCGGAGGTGGCCGATGGGCTGAACGTCCGGGCCGAGCGCTACGGCCACCGGGGCGGACTCATCCAGCCGGATCGCATACTTTACCCGGAGCCCCCGGCGGAACTGCCGCCGGACTTGGACTGGAGTAAGGGGGGCAAGGGGGCCACTGTGCCGCTGGTGGAAGCGGTCAAGCGGGAGGGGGTCACCATCCCTGTATGGACCGCCTGCCGGCTGGACCACGAGATGGGTGAGGATCTGCTCCGGCGCGGCAGTCTCGACTTCGTGGGCATGACCCGGCGTCTGCTGGCCGACCCGGCCCTCCCCAACAAGGTCAAAGAGGGGCGGCTGGACGACATCCGCACCTGCACCGGCTGTCTGCACTGCTTCGACATGCGTAATAAGAACAAGAAGTTGGAGTGCCGGGTCAATGCCACTCTCGGCCGGGAGATCGAGCCGGAGTATCAGTGCACACCGGTCGGTCAGAAGAAGAAAGTGCTGGTGGTTGGTGGCGGGCCGGCAGGCATGGAGGCGGCGCGGGTTGCCGCCCGACGGGGACACGACGTGGTGCTGTACGAGGCGGGTTCTCGACTGGGAGGGTTGGTTCCCGTTGCCGCCATCGTCAAGGACATGGAGACTGAAGACCTGATCGACTTCGTCAAGTACCTAGAAACCCAGTTGAAAAAAGAAAAAGTCACTATTAACCTCAAGCAAAGGGTCACATCTGACGTGATCCGAGCGGAGAATCCCGACGCGGTTATCCTTGCTGCGGGAGCCGCCCACACCGACTTCGAGCTGCCCGGCGTCGACACTCCAAAGGTGGTGAGAAGCGAGAAGTTGCATGGACGGCTGGGGCTGGCCCTCAAGTTCTTCTCAGCCCGGCGGCTGGAAAGGCTTACCCGGGTGTGGATGCCGGTTGCTCGGAGCGTGATTGTGATCGGGGGCACGCTTCACGGCTGTGAGTTGGCCGAGTTTCTGGTGAAGAGGGGCCGGCGGGTGGTGATCGCGCACGACGGGCCGTACACCGAGCTGGGCGATGGTATGACCAAAGACGACCTCGAGAACCTATGGCCTTGGTTCAAACTGAAGCATGTGCCCATCTGGTTTGACGCTCAGTATCGGGCCATCATCGATCAGGGTCTGAAGATACAGGTACCCGATAAGCGGGTCTTCGTGCTCGAAGGCAAGGATGTCATAATCACCCAAGACTGGGGACCGAACGAGAAGGCTATCGGGGAACTTGGCCATCTGGTGGAAGACACCCGCGTGATCGGCAGTTGTAGGGAGCCCGGCTGGATCGTGGACGCCGTACGCGAAGGCGCGGTCGCGGGGTATTCGATCTGATGCCTCTGACCCGACGGAGAGAGGAGTTGTAGTGTTCCGGTTGCTGGAGGGAGCGACACCCTTTTCTGAAGAGGAGGCAGAGCGCTACGTCAAACACGGGTGGTGGAGAGGGCTGACCCTCAGCGATCTGCTGGACCAAGCGGCTGATATCCATCCCGACAAAGAAGCCTTTGTCGATCGCAAGAACCGTGTGACATACGGTCAGGCACGGGAGCGGGCCGACCGCCTGGCGGTGGGATTCATGAATTTGGGCATTCAGCCGCTGGACAGGGTGTTGGTGCAATTGCCCAATTGGACCGAGTTCGTTTACACGTACTTTGCCCTACAGAAGGTCGGGGCTATACCGGTGCTACTGATTGATCGCTACCGGCAACTCGAGATCGAGCAGTTAGCCGATCTTACTGGGGCGAACTCGTGGGTGGTGGCTCTACAGCACGGCAAGACCGACTACCTGCCCATAATCAATGACGTGCTCCGGGAGCGCCCTCAGATCGAAAGGGTCGTCACCGTCCGCGGTGAGGTGAGCACCGCCCGCTTCTACAGTCTGGAGCGTCTCATCGCTGATAACGAGGTCACAGCGGAGGAGCGGGACCGTCTTGCCGAGCGTCATCCGGATCCGATGCAGGTGGCCCACATGGGTCCTACAGGTGGGACTACAGGGACACCCAAAATAGTGCCCCGCACTCATAATGGTTTGAGCGGTGCAACCGAGTATTGCTCGAAGGCTTGGCAGCAACACTGCGAAGACATCAATCTGATCGTGGGATCGATCGGCCATGATCTATCGTGCACAAAAGGTTTCCTAGGGAGCGTCATCACTCAGGGAACCTTGGTGATGCTCGACACCACCGACACTCAGGTCATCTGTGAGTCGATCGAGCGGGAGAAGGTTACCTCGATCGTCTGGGTGCCCACCCTGGCCCAGCGGCTGCTGCAGTACGAAGACTTGGGGAAGTACGACCTCAGCAGCCTCAAGAAGATGCACAGTGGAGGGGGCGCCGCCCATCCGAGTCTGGTGCGAGCCGTCTTTGACCGCTTAGGCACAAGGTTCTACAACGGGTACGGAGGGACCGAGGGTATGACCACCATCACTCGAGCGGTGGACGACATCGAGACGGTCTGCTCTACGGTGGGTCGGCCCACCTGTCCGGGTGACATTTACAAAGTCGTCGATGCGGATGGCAGGGAGCTTCCGCCCGGTGTCTCCGGTGAACTCGTTATCAAAGGGCCGTCGGTTTTCAGCGGCTACTACAATAACGACGAGGAGAACGCTAAGGTTTTCGACCCCGACGGCTTCTTTCACACAGGCGATGTAGCCACCATAAGCCCGAAGGGTTACGTCACCATCACCGGCCGCCTGAAGGAGATGATCAACCGGGGCGGCGAGAGCATCAGCGCCACGGTGATCGAAGGGCTGATCGAGCGGCATCCCGATGTGGCGGTGGTGGCCGTGGTTGCAATGCCGGATCCTGTGATGGGTGAGCGGGTCTGCGCCTACGTCCAGCCCAAGCGGGGTGCCCAGTTGCGTTTCGAAGACGTTATCACCTTCCTGCGGGAGCATAAGGCCTCGGTGCTGGAGCTACCGGAGCGCATCGAGTTCATCGAGAGTATGCCCTATACGGCTGCTCAGAAGCTGGACAAGCAGGCTCTACGGGCCGACATCGCTAAAAAACTGGAGGCCGAGGGAGTGGCCGGAGGGGCCACGCCCACTGCTTAGTTGGGCGGGCGCCATCGGAGCGCTGTCCGGTCAGTCCCGAAGAGGCCATCAACAACGAAAGGATCTTACCCATGGCAAGCAAGAGAAAAGTGATCATCACCGTCGCCCAAACGGGCAACTTCCAAGGCAAAGACGCCAACCCCGCCCTACCTGAGCAACCCGACGAGATCATCTCCTCAGCGTATGACTGCTACAACGCGGGGGCTGCCATCGTCCATATCCACGCCCGCGACAAGGACGGCAACTCGAGTAATGACCCGGACATCTTCGCCGAGATCAATGCCGGCATCCGGGCGAAGTGCCCTATCATCATCCAGAACTCTACGGCGCCTGCGACCAAACCGGGTTCCACTGCCGACGACGGCATAGCTCTACTCGACATGCAGGATAAGTCGTGTCTACCCGAGATGTGCTCTTTAGATTGCTCTCTCATCACCACCGTGTGGGGTGATCTCTCGTTCATCTACAGATGGGAACGGGCGTGGCTTCTCAAAGTGGCGAAGAAGATGATGGACCTAGGTATCAAGCCGGAGTGTGAGGTCTTCAACCCTTCGAGCGTCGAAGATGTTTTCAATGTGCTCTATCCGGCCGGCGTTCTCCCCGATCCCGTCTCTCTCACTTTCGTCATGGGCATGAACAAGGTCAGCCAGGGCGCCATCTCTTTTAGCCAGCCCAATCTCGACTTCATGATCAGCCTGCTCCCCAAAGACCGGCCCGTCAACTGGTCGACCATGGCCATCGGCTCTCATCAGCTCCAAGGAGTCACCTACGGTCTGCTTAAGGGAGGCAGCGTCCGTGTCGGCCTGGAAGACAACATCTACTACCGCTATGGCGAACTGGCCAAGAGTAACGCACAACTGGTAGAGCGCATGGTCCGTATCATCAATGAGCTGGAGATGGATGTAGCTACTCCGGACGAGGCCAGAGAAGCTCTCGGGCTTCGCCCGTTGAAGTGAAACGAGAGTGCTGGGATACAGTAGACCTGATCGGAGGAGCGGACGCCTGACATGAGACTCGACGGCGTGAACCACATAGGTATTATCGGCGCAGGCATGATAGGGGACAGCCTGGCCGTGCTCACCACAGGCCACGGCTACCAGACCACGGTGGTCGTGCGCAGGGAGGAGATGATCCCCGAATACAAGAAGACGTACGACGAGTATTTTGGCCAGTTGATCGAGCAGGGTCTCATGCCCGCGGAACAACTCGCCATCTGCGAGAGGTACCTGACTTATTCTGCTGACTACGGCTCCCTCGCCGGCTGTGACATCATCTTCGAATGCGTACCCGAAGTACTCGATTTGAAGCACGAGATATATGCCCGTCTTGAGGAGATCTGCCCTGGGGTCAAGGCCATCTGTTCGGTCAGCTCGTCTTTTGTGCCTGATCGTTTGGCCGAGAAGTCAGCGGCCCATAAGGACCGCATCGTGGTCACCCACCCCTTCAACCCGGCCCATATGGTTCCTTTTTTCGAGATCTGTGGCGGTGGAGCCACCGCCCCCGGTGTCCTCCAGTTTGTGAAAGAGGTGCTTGAATCCCTCGACCGGAAGCCGGTCATCCTGAAGAAGCCTGCTCCGGGCTTCATCGGTAACCGCCTGCAGTTTGCTCTGTGGAGAGAGGCCCTCAATCTGATAGAAAGCGGCATCGCCGATCCTAGAGACATCGACACCTGTCTCATGTACAGCTTCTGCCCCCGCTACACGTCCATAGGCATCTTCGAGCACTTTGACAACGGTGACCTGACTTTGAACATGCGTACTTGCGACGTCGTCTTCCCCTCGCTCAGCAACATGACCGAGGCTCCCCCCGCCATCACTGATAGGGTGGCCAGAGGCGATCTCGGCGCGAAGACCGGGGTGGGGTTCTACGATTGGCGGGATGTCGACATGGACGCGTACAAAAAGCGGGTGAATGCTCCCTATTGGCGCTTCATCGACTGGGACACGCCCAAAGAATAAGGGAGAGAGGGCTCATCCATGGCATATGACAACAGCTCCGGCGGCGAGTACGGACGGTACTTCGTACAAGAGTTGCAAGAACCCCCCGGTTTGGGGACTCCCGAGTTTCGAGAGCTTTACGAACAGTTTGCCAAACGCATCCTGTGGATGGACTCGAACGTCTGCGAAGGCGCCTTCCAGATGAACACCGCCTGGTATTTCGCTCCCGCGCCGAGAGACCCCATCTTCACGGAACATGCGCACGACTACGACGAACTCATCGGCTTCTACGGGAGCGACCCCGATGATCCGTACGAGCTGGGCGGAGTCATCGAGTTCTCGATGAACGGCGAGCCCCATCGGCTCACCCGCTCTACTCTCATATGGTGTCCCGCCGGTATCCCCCACAATCCTATGCGCATACTCGAAGTCGACAGACCGATATTTCATTTCTCTGTGGTGATGAATCCCACGTACGAGGGAAAGGCGACCTACAAGTAGCAGGGGCGCCAACGAGGAGAGTGGCGCGCGGATAGGAGCGGGGTGTCCTGTCCGATGAGGCTTCGCCAAGTCGGACCGTCGAACGCCTTATAACTCTCGGCGTCGCATGTGTGCCTAGATTGCAGGGCGAAGAAGGACTTAGGGTGCGAAGATAGAAAAGATGAACGACCGGAAAACCAACGACCTCCCACCTCCACCCTCCCACCCGGAGGGTGGAGCTTTTCTTGGTCGTAAGAGGGGCGACCCCGGGGCAGGGCCGACGTCAGAAGGGAAGAGAACACCCCTCCACCGCGCGTGGTACGGCAGAGTGGGGCAACGCTCGTTGCTGCGCCTAGCGGCGCAGCAGCCGATCGGACTGGGTCTGCCGGGTCAATCGCCGCAAATAGACCTCACACCCGGCAGCAAGAGCCACTAGTATGACGAGGACGATCAGGTTTCCCATCCAGAACCTCCTCTAGTAGGCAGCCTACCTTCGCGGCGGCCAAACTGCAAGCGTTCGCTATGGGATTTCTTTCGCCACCTACGACCGTATGTCCTCGTTTTCTCGCCTCTTCTAGTTCTTCTTGGGGGTCGCAGGCTTCGGCGTTGCGGGTGCCGTCACTGGTATGACCCCGGCCAGTTCCCCAATTACATTGATCAACTGAGTGTCCGCCGGCACCACCACTTTGGCGTTTTGAACGAGGGCCCTCTCCACAGTCTCCAGTTTTCGCAGGATCTGGGCATTGCCGACGAAATAGCGGTCGGCGGCTTCGTTGACCAGTTGGATCGCCATTGCTTGACCTTCAGCTTCCAAGATCTGCGCCTGTTTGGTGCCTTCGGCCTGCTTGATCGCGGCCCGGCGCTGTCCATCGGCTTGAGTCTCGGTGGCGGTGGCAAAGTCGATGGCCGCAATCTTCTCGTTCTCGGCCTTGACCACTTTGTTCATGGTGATCTGCACGTCTTCCGGCGGGTCGATCTCCTTCAGCTCAGTGCGGAGGATCTCGATGCCCCAGCTGGCCGTCTCCTCGAGCAGGGTCCGGCGCAGCTCTTCGTTGATTCTGCCCCGCTCGCTGTTGGCTGATTTGAGGGTGAGAGTCCCGATGATGTTACGGAGGGTGGTCCGCGCCAAGTTGACGATTTGAATCTCGTAGTTGGCCACGTTGTACTGGGAAGCTTTCACGCTGTGCTCGTCGGCTTTCACTTTGAGATAGACCTGGGCATCGACCCGGGCATTAAGATTGTCGTTGGTGATGATCATCTGTGGTTGGGCATCGACGAGTAACTCGCGTATATCCACCTTGAACATGCGTTCTACCACCGGGATGATCCAGTGGAATCCAGGGTTGGCGTATCGGTTGTATTTACCCAGGCGTTCGACCAGTCCGCGATGCGTGGGCCGGACGATGCGGATCCCGGCTGCGAAGATCAATAGCACGACAACGACGACCACTATTACGATGATTACTGTGGTCACGGGATGCCCCCTTCTCGATCGACGTATGGTGATGGACCTCAGCGGGTCCCGTGACGCCCATGCTACGGGCTGCGCGCTTCGGCGTCAAAGGACATCCACGGCGAGGATATTAAGCGGCGCGCGAAAGGCGGCGGCTGTGATTGAGAGGTGTTCCTCCTCTCCCAGGGAACCAAGAGCGCGGATCCGGAGTCACACTAAGCAAAACGTCTTCGTATACTCATGAGGTTCGTACACTATGGCTCGCCCGCGTATCGCCGTGATAGTCTCTGCCGCCGTGGCCTCCACGATCGCATTCTCCGTGGTCAGTCATTGGCATCTGGCCGGGACTCTCGCGGGCGCGGCTCTCGTGCCGGTCATCTGCGCACTTGTTTCTCATTGGTCTTCGACAGGAATCGAGAAAGCGGGCAGGTGGATGCGCCGACGGCTGGGCCGTAGCTCATCAGAGGAGCGGACACCGGCTGTCCACGGATCACCCGGTTACTCGGCCTCGAGACGTCGTACCGTCTCGGTTCCCAGTACTGCGTCAGTGCCCGACACCGCCTCGGCGACCGACACCGCCTCGGCGACCGACGCCGCCTCGGTGCTTGATACGAGGTTAGACTCCACCGGCCTCGGCAGCGCGCCGGCTACCGAGGGAGAGGGCGTCGGTTCGAGCCGTGGGCTTGGCCGGCGGGTGCTGCGCCCCCAATGGCTTCTTGTCGCCTCGGCGCTACTGACCTTGGCGGTGAGTGTATTCACTCTCGCGACCGTGTCGCCCGGCGAGGGTGGCGATAGGGTGGTGGTGGAGAGAGTAGTCGTCGAAAAGACGGTCACGGTGACGTCAGCCGCCCAGGGGCCGGCAGCCGGGAGCGCCGGCACTCGTTATCCCCAGGGGCAAAACACATCCGCGGATGATTCGTCGGACGCCGGTTTGATCAACGGGCCGACGGAGACAGATGGCGCCGGAAGTGGGGTTGTCGAATCCGACGATCTCAACGACGCTACCTCGGACGACGACGTGTTGTCGCCCGCGATGTCGGTTCCTGAGCACAAAGACGGCTCGACTGTGTCAACCACGCGTGCCACCGAAGCCACTGTGAATCCCGATGGAGGGGAAGGGGTTCCCTCAGTTTCATCCTCAGCCCCACCTTCAACGGCCTCACCCTCTACAATCCCACCTCCAGCGACTGCGTCCGGCAAGTAGACCGCGCGGCTACCGACGACTTACGGCAACGGTCTGGGTCACAGTGGCCGCGGTAGCGCCCCTGACCCATCTCGCGCAGACGCGCGGCATATACGCGTGGCCTCCAGGCTCAATCTCCGGGCACCGTCAGACGGCCCTCCACGCGTGCCGCACACGCGTGGCCTCCAGGTGTGGCTTCCAGGTGTGGCGCATTGGCGTGGTGCATTGGCGTGGTGCACAAGCCCTTTCATGTATTCTAATAACCGGAAGTAGCGACGACGCGAGAGAGGATGCTTGCAGATGATCCCGCCCGTGGTCGCCGCCACGGCGAGAGCCGGAGCCAAAAGGCCCGAGAGCTTCTGATCCGTCCAAGGACGGCATGGGGGGTGGCCGGCATCAGCCTCAGCGATAAGATCCGACTGCTCACAGGTTGGTCGACCTGATCGTGCCGGCGCCGAGTACGTCTCTCTCGCCTTTTTTGCCGGAAGGGGGCCCGGCCCTGGGCCAGCTGGGCTGGTTCGCCGTTCTGCTGGTGGCGGCCGCCGTACTCGGTGAACTGGCCCGTGCTGTAAGACTTCCGCGCCTGTTGGGATATGTGGTGGCCGGTGTGATCATAGGGCCGCATGGTGGCGGCCTCATGACTACGGCGACGATATACGATCTGCGGGTGCTGGTGGATGTGGCTCTGGGTCTACTCCTCTTCGAGTTGGGACATTGGCTCGATCTCTCGTGGCTGCGTCGGAACCCATGGCTCATCGTGTTGAGCCTGTTGGAGGCAGGGCTGACCTTCGCACTTGTCTTCGGCGCGCTCAGGTTGGTAGGGGTGGCAGACATGTACGCCACTGGGGCCGCGGCTATCTCCATGGCTACGTCGCCTGCGGTGGTGGTGCAGCTGACGCGGGAATTGCGGGCCCAGGGCCAAGTGACCGAGAGGCTGAAGATGCTCACCGGCCTCAACTGTGCTTACGCGGTCATCGGGGTCACTGTTTGGCTGTCCTGGCTCAACTTGGCATATCAGGCAAAGGTGACCTCGGCGATTCTGCAGCCCCTCTATCTGATCTTGGGTTCGATCATTCTCCCCGTGGTGGCGGCCGCTATGGTTGGTGTGGTTCCCCGTCGGCTCCGTGCTCATGTGAGCACCGAACTGCTCCTTCTGCTGGGCTTGGTGCTGCTGTTGATCGCTGCGTCTCGAGCCTTAGGGCTGTCACCGCTGCTGACCTTGCTTGCCTTCGGCGTGTTGGCCAGGCATTGGGTGGGGTGGCTGCGGGTGCTGCCCCCCCAGTTCGGCCTGCTCTCTTCTATTACGGCGGTGGCGCTTTTTGCCCTTATAGGAGCCGGTCTGGACTTCGGATCGTTGAGCGGGGCGGCGGTGCCCGCTCTGGCTCTTATTCTCGCAAGACTTCTGGCGAAGTGGGCGGCGAACGTGGGGACAGCCTTACCGACGGGCGTCTCTCAACGGAAGGGATCGCTGTTGGGCCTGGCTTTGCTGCCTATGTCAGGTTTGGCAATCGTCCTCGTGCAAGATGTCAGCGGGATATACGCCGACTTTCCCGGCGATCTTCTGATCATCATCATGGCCGCGACCTCGTTGCTTGAACTGGTCGGGCCGGTGGTCACGAGGATGGCGCTTACTCGTGCCAAAGAAGCCCGTTCGGAACGAGGTGACTGATGACTCTGGAAGCTTTCGTGGCCTCCAAACCTCTGACCCTCGGCGTCGAACTCGAGCTACAGCTTCTATCGACGCAAGATTTCGATTTGACCCGCGGGGCATCCGACCTCATCCATTACCTGCAGCGTCGGGGTCATTCCGGTGACGTCAAACCCGAGATCACGGAGAGCATGATAGAGATCAGCACCGGTATTCACGGCGATTTTCCGTCTCTGGTCAACGAATTGAGACACATCCGCGACGACCTTGCCAAAGGAGCAGGAGCGCTCAATATCGCGATCTCGGGAGGAGGAGCCCATCCGTTTCAACATTGGCCGGACAGGAGTATCTACGAAGCTCCCCGTTTTCTCATCGTCTCCGAGCTTTATGGATACCTGGCCAAGCAGTTCACCGTCTTCGGCCAGCATGTGCACGTTGGATGCGCTGATGGCGATGAGGCTCTCTACCTGTTGCATTCACTCTCGCGATACGTGCCGCACTTCATTGCCCTATCAGCGAGCTCCCCCTATGCTCAGGGGACGGAGACGTTATTCGATTGCTCACGCCTGAACTCAGTGGTGGTCTTCCCCTTGTCAGGCCGGGCTCCCTGTCTACTCGCATGGGGCGATTTCGTAAAGTACTTCGACAAGATGGAATCTCTAGGGATAGTGAAGAGTATGAAAGACTTCTACTGGGACATCCGTCCCAAGCCGGAGTTTGGGACGGTGGAAGTGCGTGTGTGCGACACTCCGTTGACGGTCGACCGAGCAGCCATCCTGGCGGCCTATGTCCAGACTCTCTCCGCCTACCTCCTCGATAGGCGACCGCGCGTGCCCCGCGAAGACGACTACCTTCCCTACTCGTACAATCGCTTCGCCGCGTGCCGGTTCGGTCTGGAAGCGGTCTACATCGATCCCGTTACCGGTGCCCATCAGCCCCTCCGCGACCATATCCAGTCTACGCTGGGCCGCATTGAGCGATACGCAGACGCATCCGGAGCCGGGTCGGCCCTGGAGTGTCTCTACGATATGGTTGGAAGGTCGGGAAACGATGCCACCTGGATCCGTGGCGTCTACCGCGGGGTCCGTTCATTCCCCGCGCTTATGGCCGAGCAGACGCGTCGATGGACGGAGGACGAGCTGAGACTGGGAGGTTGACGCATGCCGGACTCTGAGAAGAAGGACATGTTCTGCGGCGTGCGCGGGCGCTGGGTGCCCATTGCCGCACTGATCCTCCTGGCCCTCATCTGGGGATACAGCTGGGTCGTGATGAAGATGGCTCTTGACTATGTCGAGCCCTTCACCTTCTCGGCTTTGCGGACGCTCCCGGCTGCGATCATGCTCCTTCTGGTCCTGCCGCTCCTCAAACGGCCTCTACGACCAAAGGCTTTCTGGCCCACGGCACTCCTCGGACTTCTGCAGACCACAGGGTTCGTGGCGCTTATGACCTGGGCCCTTCAGGGTCAGGGCGCGGGCAAAACCTCCATCCTCACCTACACTATGCCGTTCTGGGTGCTGCTCATGGCCTGGGTGGTGCTGGGAGAGAAACTGAGGGGATTCCAGTGGGTTGCGGTAGCCCTCGCCCTCTGCGGCCTGATCCTCATCCTGCAACCGTGGCTACTTGAGGGCAAGTTCCACGATTTTCTGGCGGTTGGAGGGGCTTTGTCATGGGCGGGGAGCGCCGTCTACGCGAAGGTCCTTAGGAAACACCATGAGGTCGATCTCTTGTCGCTCACCGCCTGGCAGTTGTTACTCGGATCGATACCGCTGGTGGTAATAGCCATCTTCACCTGGGAGGGCTCACCTGAGTGGACGGGAACCTTCATCTGGACCCTCATCTATTGCATTGTTCTCAGCAGTGGCGTTGCATGGGTGCTGTGGCTGTATGTTCTTTCTCGTCTCAGTGCGGGCACGACCGGACTGGCCTCGTTGCTGAATCCGGTAATCGGCATATCTTCGGCTTGGATCCAGTTGGGGGAGCGGCCCGATCTGCTCGAGGGGTTAGGCATGGTGGCGGTCGTCGGTGCTCTTCTCCTGATGGTGCTGAGAGAACTGATCAGAGGAAGAAGACCGCAGTCACTATCAAGAAGATAGGCATCAGGATGACCATCGAGTAGCCCATGTAGCCGAAGAACGACGGCATCTTGATCCCCGCCCGCTCGGCGATGCACTTCACTGCGAAGTTGGGAGCATTGCCGATGTAGGTATTCGCTCCCATCATGACCGCTCCACAAGAGATGGCGGCCAACAGAGCTGCGGGAGACAACCCGAGTCCGGGTACCACCTGCATAGATGTGAGGGCCCCCACCGTATCCAGGGCGACTTGGCCCTGCGCCACCGAGGTGAACACCAGGTAAGTGGGGGCGTTATCCAAGAAGGACGACAGTCCGCCTGTGAGCCAGAAATAGTGCCAGGGTCTGCTGAGACCTATCGACGCGCCGTGGGCCTCCAGCAGGGCAAGGGCCGGGATCATGGTGGCGAAGATGCCTGCGAACAGCACGGCCACCTCGACTATGGGGGCCCAGCAGAATTGGTTGGCAACCCTTGGTTCTCGCGGTCCCACCCTCAGCGAGAGGACGGAGAGGGCCACGAGGATGACTTCCCGAACAAAGGGGAAGTGGATGACCTCCCCGGCCCGTGCGAGAGGTGCGGAGAAGAGCACGGCAACGATGACAAGAGCGAGGAAGAGCCCATTTATGCCACCCTTGATCCGGATGGGAACATATTCGGCAACGTCCAAATAGCGGGCCCGCGGCGGCTCCTTCCGGTAGAAATAGAGCTCGAAGGCCACGTACACCGCCAGCACGAGGAGCACCACCATCAGCCACTCGGCCCAGAGACGGAACGTCCACGTGAAAGGCACTCCCCGCAAAAAGCCCAGAAAAAGCGGGGGATCTCCAAGCGGAGTCAGCATCCCTCCCACGTTGCTCACGGCGAAGATGAAGAAGATCACTGTGTGCTTGGAGTGCATTCGCTCGGAGTTGGCCCGCAACAACGGCCGGATCAGAACCATCGAGGCGCCCATGGTCCCTATGAAGCTGGCGAGGACCGCGCCGATTCCGAGAAAGGCGAGGTTGACCTTGGGCGTTGCGATGAGGTTGCCGGTGAGGTAGATACCGCCGGAGATGGTGAAGAGGGCGAGAAGCAGGATGATGAACGATACGTACTCGGCGGCGGTATGAGCCGCGTTCTCCAGGCCCAAATGGCCGTAGGCGCTAACCAAATAGACCACAGTGGGTAGGCCCAACACAAAGGCCACTATACCTTTGTTGCGGTTGCGCTCGAACCAGTGCTCACACGCAAGTGGCATAATGGCGACCGCAAGTAGCATGCAGGCGAAGGGTGCGAGCGTCCAGAAGCCTAGCTGCTGACCTAGTTCAAAGCTTGGACTCACTGGCTCTCCTGACGGCGGGGCCGCATGGGCTTGGGCACACGAGGGACAGCTTAGCCCGAAAGGGGAGCCGCGCGCAACCCTTGTCATGTGCGTAGCGGTCGACCCGCAACTGTCGGACGATTGGCTCATTGATTAGGTTTTTTGTCCTTTGATTGGTCTACCTGTTGACTTATTCAGACGGTTTCTGGCAAAGTGTGACGGGCAGATATTGCGAGGAGATGAACGTTTGACGACTGAAGATCGACCGGGACTGGGTCCAGAGGCTGCACACCCGGCCCCTCTTGCTCATGAGGGCGGCTCAACCCGTGGGGGCGTGCTTGGCCGCCTGGGGGCCTTCGGCAAAGCGATTTGGCACGGGCAAGAAGGCGTATCCGAGGACGAGGGGTCCGTGCTCTCCACTGGGGATGAACCTCCTCCTTTGGAATACGGGCTACTGGATCGTTGGTTCACGCGCTTCACCAAGTGGATGTCTTACGTGGCCGCTCTGGCACTGGGCGCCGTTACCCTTGTGTGCTTCGTGGACGTCATCTTGTGGAAGTTCTTCGGCCGGACCATCCCGAGCGCGACGGATCTGGTGACGTATTTGAACCTTGTCCTGGTCTTCATGGCCGCTTCATACGTCCAGATGGACAGGGGCAGTGTGGCTATCGAGTTGCTGCAGAGCAAGTTTCATAAGGTGATCAGACTGATCACGCGGGTCCTGGCTTCGGCTCTGGGCCTGGGGGTATGTTTTTTCGCGGCATATCGTGGGTGGTTTCACCTCAGCGACTTATATAAGACGAATGCCATGGCCGACGGCTCGTGGCACTTCAAGTTGTGGCCGTTCCAGGCGGTGCTGGTGTTTGGCTTCGTGTGCTTGGGGTTGGCTTTCCTATTCGCGATCGTCCGGAATATCATCAACTACAAGAAACGCCGGGCCGGTTTCGCCCCGAGCCTCGGCGCTCCTACTACCGATTTATCCCGGGGGGCGACCGGGGGCGAAGGCTGAGCAGCATGGGTTTCGAGGCGATTGTAGGGCTGGGTGGATTCGTAGTGATGCTGGCCTTGGTCCTGGCCGGTGTCCCGATTTTCGTCACTCTGCTGACGGTGACGTTCGGGGGCATGGTCGTCCTTTCACATGGGGATTTGACCATGGTCTTCCAACAATTCAAAATGGCGCCTTTCGCGATAGCTGCGTCTTATCAATTCGCCGTGTTGCCCCTGTTCATGCTACTTGGGGTGTTGGCCGGGGAGACCGGGGTCGGCAGAGGGGCATATGATGCCGTGGCGAAGTGGACCAACCGAATGCCCGGCGGTTTGCTTGCGGCTACAATCGGCGGCAATGCTGTTTTCGGGGCCGTGAGCGGTATGTCCCTGGCGGCCAACATGGTCTTCGCCAAGATAGCCATGCCAGAATTGAAGAGGGCGGGGTACGACAAGAACCTTTCCATGGGTACCATCGTCGCCTCCGGGTGCCTGGACAACCTGATCCCTCCGAGTATGGCGATCATCATCTTCTGCGTACTCGTCCAGAATCTCTCAATAGGCAGGGCCCTGATGTGTGGCATTGGCCCGGCTCTGTTGCTGATGGCGCTGCTCTATGCAGTCGTGCTTGTCCAGTACAAGTTCCGGCCTCATAAGATCCCAAGAGTCGGCGACATCCACTACACGTGGAAGGAGAGGCTCGGCTCGTTGAAACTACTGATCCCGGTGGCCGCTTTCTTTGTCCTCGTGATCGGCGGGACCTTTTGGGGCATTTTCTCGGCCACCGTCGGCGGCGCCATAGGTTCTGTGATACTCGTCGTCTATGGGATCTTCTGCAGGGTGCCTCTTAAGAAGATTGTCAAGGCTTCGTGGGAAGCCTGCGTCATGAATGCGGGGATCTTCCCGATCATCATCGCGGGCACCATGTTCAGCCGGTTCATTACTCTGAGTAGGTTACCGTTCCACCTCACCGATTGGTTCCAGAGCATTAATATCCCCGGTTTCGGTGTGTTCTTGATCGTGCTCGTGTTTTATGTGTTCTGCGGTTGCATCATGGATATAGCCTCGGTCATCATCATCACGATACCCGTTGTGTTCCCCTTGCTGGTGGACGGTTTCGGCTTCGACCCCTACATGCTCGTCATCGTCTTGGTCTTCGTCGGCGAGATGGCTGGGATCACCCCGCCCATCGGGATGAACGTCTTTGCTACCGCTCATGCACTGAGGGTAGATCCGGGGGAGATATTCAAGGGCGCTTGGCCCTTCGTGGTCGTGGAGTTCGCCGCGGCGATAGTCATCGCGGCTTTTCCCGTACTGGTGACCGGGATACCGGACCTGATTGGGTAGCATATCACTCCAATTCTGTAGTGATGGGATACCATATAGTGGGGCAATCCGATGGGCTCCTTTGAAGCTCGTCGAGGAAAGGAACAAGGAGGGCGGGTAATGAAGAAGGCTTCGATCTTAGGGTTGGTGGTGCTCCTCGTGCTGGTCGCGGGGCTGGCACTCGCAGCCTGTGGCGAAGAGAAAGCAACCACTACCACCGCGGCTGCGCCGGAGACAACCACGACAGCGGCTGCGCCGGAGACAACCACGACAGCGGCTGCGCCGGAGACCACGACCACGGAGGGCGCGCCGACGCAGGAGCCCGTGGTCTTCAAGATGGCGAGCATTCACAACGAGAACGAGACGGGCGGCCTGATCGCTCAGCACTTCATCGACCTGATCGAGGAGCGGACCGGAGGCGCGGTCAAGTTCGATCTGTACCCCGGCGCTACGCTGGGAGGCCCGCCGGAGATGCTGGGTCTTGTGAGTTCCGGTAGCGTGGACATCATCCCCTTTGGGCACCCGGCGGCGGGCGCCGATCTGCCGCTGCTTCTCTTCCCCATGTGGTGCCCGGGCGATCAGCAGACTGCGATCGACTACTTCAATCATCTGGTATTCGAGAACCCCGAGACTTCCGCTTTGATCCAAGCCGAAGCTGAGGCGCACAAGATCAAGTATCTCGGCTTCGTTGCAGGTGGAAGCAACGTCTTTGGCGCCAAGCAGCCGTGGAACTCCTTGGCCGACCTCAAGGGCAAGAAGATCGCAACGGGTGGTATGATCCAAGCCTTCCAGTCGATCGGCTTCGAGGCCGTTCAATCGTTCCCGCCAGACACGTACGAGAACTTGTCGCGTGGTGTGGCCGACTGCTTCCAGATGGGCTTCTCCCCGACTGTGCAGCTGAAATGGTACGAGGTTGCTCCGTACTACATGTATGACGGCACGTTCGCGGCGGGCAATCCGTGGACCGTCAACCTTAACTCTTGGGCCAAACTGACTCCCGAGACCCAGCAGATCTTCTTCGACGTGGCCAAAGAGATGGAGGCTTGGAGCGTCGACGTCACCCTGCAGGCCGAGGCTGAGGCCGTGAAGACGCTCGAGGCCGCAGGAGGCACGATCGGTTCTCTGAGCGCCGAAGACCAAGCGAAGTGGTGGGATGCTCTCTTCCGGGTCTTCATCGATGAGATGTGCTGGCCCGGAGCCGTTGCCGGCGGTTATACCGACGCCATGACCACCGTTTTGAAGGCTGCAGCCGCTTTCACCAACACCGAATGGACTCCACCGGCTCAGTAGAGCGAGACGCGTGAGCTTGTAGCCCACGCCGGTGAAGAGATGCCATCCGAGGTGGCCCGCAGGTTCCCCTTGCGGGCCACCTTCTTTTTCTAGATACTGGGAGGGACATGTGGGAGGCATGGCTGTGAAGAAAGCGTTCATCTTGATCTTGACACTGGCCCTTGCGGTCGGCTTGGGATCAGGCTTCGCAGCCTGTGGTCGCGATGAAGCGCCGACCACTACCGCGTCGAGCGCCTCGACCACCACAACAAAGGTGGCGGAGACAACGACCTCCACTGCGGCTGCGACGACCACGACTACAACCGCGGCCCCCGCACCGGAACCGATGCGTCTCACTTTCGCCACTGCCTTTCACGAAACGACGGCCGGCGGCAGAATCGTTCAACGATTCTGTGACTACGTCGAGGAGAAGACGGAGGGAGCGGTTCTCTTTGATGTGTACTTCGCGGGCGTTGTAGGGAGTGCGGCAGAAGAGCTGAACATGGTCAGATCGGGCGCTGTCGACATGGTCCTCTTGAGGAGCGACTCGGCACCCGACCAGACGCCTCTTCTGAACTTTCCTGCATGGACGCCCTCGATCGGACGCACCGCGGTCGGCTACTTCGAAAAGCTGGTTTACGATGATCCGGACACTGCCGCTCTCATCCAAGCGGAGGCGGCCATCAACAATGTGATGTACTTGGGTTGCACCATCCACGGGACCGGCGTGTTCGTGGGTACGGAGCCCTTCGCCGTTCTCTCTGACCTGGCTGACAGACCGTTTGCCGGCAGTGGTCCGTTAACGGCGTTTGTAGCTCTTGGTTACACTGTGATCGAAAGCCAACCTGCCGAAATCCACGATGCTTTGGCCGACGGGGTGGTCGAAGCGGCTTATGTGGATCTGGACACCAGTATGCGGTCACGTTGGTACGAGGTGGCTAGACATCACGTGTTTGACGGCCTGCAAGCAGTCGGCAACCCCTTTGCGATCAATCTCGAC
The DNA here is from genome assembly GCA_040768135.1 of Thermoleophilia bacterium. Taxonomy (GTDB): domain Bacteria; phylum Actinomycetota; class Thermoleophilia; order RBG-16-64-13; family RBG-16-64-13; genus RBG-16-64-13. The sequence goes on from JAXGNF010000015.1 coordinate 29,471, forward strand.
ACGTGGGCCAGGCTGGCCCCGGAGATACAGGCCGTTTTCGGTGAGGCGGCCAAGGAGATGGCGGATCTGAGCGTCAGGCTCGACGCGGTTGGCCGCATTCAGACTACCGAGGCGCTTGAGGCGGCTGAAGTGATGATCGGCACGCTCACTCCCGAAGACCGCGATACTTGGTTCCGACTACTTTTCGAGGCTGAGGCCGCCACATGTATGAAGCGGGCCGAGCGACTCGGCCTAGTGAATGATATGAAAGTGGTTCTTTCGAGAGCGGCGGAGTACGCAGAGGTCAAGTGGCCCCAGTGACGCGGGCTCACCCTTTCGATTTCCGGGCTCCTACGTTTTCGAGAGAAATCTGTGCATTAGGATGGGGAGTTGTAGACGTGGGTCGTGACGGTCGGAGACAATTCTGACGGCGCTCCGATCGCGCGATTCCGGCCGAAGGAGAAGCTGTGAACAAATCGAGTTTCAATATCCTGGGGATCCCCGGTAGCCTCCGTGCCGGTTCTTACAACCGCGCCCTGCTCCGTGCGGCGTCAGAGGTCATGCCTTCGGGGGTGATCTTGGACGTGTTCGCGCTCAACGACATCCCGTCGTATAACGCCGATGTGCAGGCCCAAGGTGATCCGGAGCCGGTGCTGGAACTGAAGCGCCGCCTGACTGAGGCCGACGCCGTGCTGATAGCGACACCGGAGTACAACTACTCTATCCCCGGAGTGCTGAAAAACGCCATCGACTGGGCTTCGCGGCCTCCGAAGATCTGTGCCTTCCGTAAGAAACCGGTGGGAATCATAGGGGCTTCAAGTGGGGAGAGCGGAACCATACGAGGACAACTTGCTATCAGGCAGGTGTTCGTCTTTCTTGATGCGTACGTCATGGCGCAGCCGGAGTTGCGGGTGACCAACGCGGGGCGGCGGTTTGACGAAACGGGTGTCTTGATCGACGAAGAGCTACGTGAGCGGTTGCGGGTGTATATGGCGGCTCTGGTCGACTGGGCGCGGCTGGTAGGGCGCTTGCCAGAGGCGTAGGGCTTACCGGCCCGGCGGATCGTCCGCCCTCGGCTTCCGGTCGGTGTCAAGCGGCCAAGGTAGATCACGGAGTTCACCCGCTGAGCCGCTACTATGCCGTCGAATCGGAGGCTTCGGACGAAGTCCCCATCCTTCGGCCGAACAGCACCTTACTGGCAGATCCGCGCTTCTTGACTGAACGCCCCTTGCTGTCAGACGGCGCTTCTTGATCTAAGCGGCATCTTAGTGTCCCTGTCGCCCTTGGGCGAATAGGTCGTAGATCTGTTTGCCTCCGGAGAGGACTGCCAGAGCAAGGGCTATCCACAGCAGGTAAAGGGAGATCGTCTTCCAGGTTCCGAAAGCGAGGATCCCTGAGATAAGGAACATCAGCAGGGCCACGCTCTGGAAGATCATTTTTGTTTTGCCGAATACATTTGACGAGCGAGCGGTGCCGGCACGGAGGAGGATACCGGCGCCCACAGCCGACAGCACCAACTCGATCACAATGAATGCTAGGAAGATCTGCACCACAAGGTATTCGTACCCGATCCAGGCCAGAACTGCCGCAACCAGGAGCTTGTCGGCCATAGGGTCTGCGTATGTCCCCAAGAGGGTGATCTGGTCGCGGGTGCGGGCCATTGCACCGTCAATGAAGTCGGTCGACATGGCGACCACGAACACGCCCAGGCCCCACCATCGGTATTCGAAGTAAAGAAGGATGAGCACGACTGGGATGAGTACGAAACGAAGTGCGGTCAAGTGGTTGGGGCGCACCCACCGGGGGATGGCCCACAAAAAGAGCGTCTCAACGAGTCGATCGAGGTGCCGCTGGATCGACCATAGCGAGTGGCCGGCAACGGCGTCACCCGCATCACCTGCGTCACCCGCGTCACATCTGATGCCTTCTATGACATCCAAGCCACTCCGGTCGCTTGGGCTCTGCCTATGGCCTGCGTCGCCCATGTTAGCTGGGTGCCGTTCGGGACTCTTCGTGTCCCTCGTGTCTTCTGGGTCGGGAAGTGAGTATGCGTGTGGGTCCTTGGTCGTCATTCTGGGCATCGTACTAGCTGGGGAGGATTCTGTCGATACGGGCCTGCGAGCCCGAGCGCGCGGGTGTGTTTGCATAACGGCTCAGCACCTCGGAACCGGCTCCGGTCCCCCGGTCGTTTGACGAGACTGTTGAGGCGAAGGGGGAGGCCGGGACTAACCGGGATGATAGCGGTGTTATGATGATTGGGGCAGCCGACTGCCCGACTGGGAATGTCCACGCGAATGTGGGAGCGAAAACCATGAAGAGCCCCGATCTCAGCCTCGCCGACCTCGGTTCGTATTTCCCCGACGACTTCACGCCCGAACAGAGGGCGAAGGCCCAGACCGTCTTTCTGAAAGAGTTGGCCGCCAGCAGCCACCGGTTCTATCGTGGCAAGATCGCAAGTATGCCCAAGGCCGGTATTTATGGTTTTAACTGGTTCAACGTCTATTACACGCCGGGCGTTTCTATGATCTCTACCACCATCCGCGATGACAACGACACCTCGTTCGAACTCAGCAATCGCGGGAACCTGGTGGCAGTGGTGTCCGACTCCACTCGGGTGCTCGGCGACGGCGACGTGACCCCTCCGGGCGGCCTGGGAGTCATGGAGGGCAAGGCCTTCCTCATGAAATATTTGGGTGGTGTGGACGGCGTCGCTCTCTGCTGCAACAGCTACAACAAAGAGGGTAAGCACGATCCCGACAAGATAATCGACTTCGTGAAGATGCTCGAGCCCAGCTTCGGCGCCGTCAACCTCGAAGACATCAGCCAGCCCAACTGTTTCAAGGTGCTAGATACGCTCCGCGAGGAGTGCGACATCCCCGTCTGGCACGACGACGCTCAGGGCACGGCGAGCGTGACGCTGGCCGGTCTGCTCAACGCCCTCAAGGTTGTAGGCAAAGAACTCAAAGACGCCCGGATAGTCCTTATTGGCGCCGGTGCAGCCAACAGTACGGCTGCGCGGTTGCTCCTTGCCGACGGAGCCGACCCCGAGAGGATGGTGGTGTTTGATACCAAGGGAGGCCTTCACAAGGGACGTGATGACGTGAAGGCCGACAAGGCTTTCTACCGCAAGTGGGAGATCTGCGAGGCCACTAACCCCAAGCGCATAACTACTGAGGCGGAGGCCTTCAAGGGGGCCGATGTCGTGATCGGGGCCTCGAACCCCGGCGCCATCAAAGCAGAATGGATTGGCACTATGGCACCCAAGCCCATCGTGTTTGCCTGCGCCAATCCGGTGCCCGAGATCTATCCGTACGCGGCGAAAGAAGCGGGAGCTTACGTGGTGGCCACAGGGCGGGGCGACTTCCCGAACCAAGTGAATAACTCTATCGGGTTCCCGGGCATCCTCAAGGGTGCGCTCATGGTGCGGGCCCGCAAGATCACCGACGAGATGGCCATAGCCGCCGCCCACGCAGTGGCGAAATTCGCCGAGGAGAAGAAGGGCATCAACCCCGACTACATCATGCCCACTATGCAGGAGACAGAGGTCTTTGCAGTGGAGGCCGCCGACGTGGCCATGCAGGCCATCAAAGATGGTGTCGCCCGGGTCGAATTGGAGTGGGACGATGTGTATAAGACTACCCTGGCCGACATCCACGAAGCGCGGGCCATCATAGATCTGCTGCAGAAGAACGACTTCATCAAGGCTCCCGACCTGAAGATGTTGGAAGAAGCGCGCGACAAGGCGATCGCGGCCGTTAGCTAGCGGCGTCGGGGCGCTTACTCGGGGTACGCCGACGGCTGAATGGGGCAAACGGGAGGCAGTGAGGGCGCCAACCGCAGAGAGAGTCGTTCATTCCCATTGAGGATCGGAAAGGGGGGCGTGATGGCGGGCTTGGTAGAGATCGAAGGCATCGGGCAAGTGTATGCGGAAAAATTGGCCGTCGCGGGTCTGAAGACCACCGAGGCTCTTCTCGAAGCGGCCGGAACCAAGAAGGGAAGGACGGATCTCGCTGCCACCACCGGGATTAGCGAGAAGCTCATCCTGCGCTGGGTCAACATGGCCGATCTGTTCCGTATCAAAGGTGTGGGCGAAGAGTATTCCGATCTGTTGGAAGCTTCAGGTGTCGACACAGTTCCGGAGTTGGCACAGCGAAACGCTGAGAACCTGCAGGCTAAGATGGCTGAGGTGAATGCCGAGAAGAAGCTCGTCCGTAGGGTCCCGACCCTGTCGGAGGTGACCTCTTGGATCGACCAGGCCAAAGCGCTTCCTAGAGCGGTCACCTACTGAAACGTGGGGGGGCTGGGATAAGGACCGGGACGGGGACTCGGGAGCATACCTGAGGAGGTAGAGTTCATGTACAGCTGGTCATGGCACTGGGGTTGGGGGTGGATTGCTCCCGTGGGCCTCATTCTCTTGTTGGGCATCTTCCTCGTACCCTGGTTTTTCTTTCTCCTCAACCTGAGCACCCTTCTCGAGCGTGTTCGAGAGGAGGACCGGGCTATGCCTCCCTCCCACGTATGGCTCAACTTCATCCCGATCTTCTGTCTAGGCTGGTTCCTTTATACGGTGGTCAGGGTGCGTGACTCAGTGCGCGCTCACTACCAGGCGCGGGGCTGGCGGCCGGAGGGCGATTTCGGCTACAACGTGGGTATCGCAGCGGGTGTGCTGTGGATCGTCTCTGTATTTTTCTGGTGGATCCCGCTCATTGGATGGCTGCTGTCGATCGGCTGGCTGGTTTGCTGGATCATCTATTGGTTGAAAACCGCCGATGTGAAGGGGCGGTTGGACCGGGGTCCCGCGCCGGTTGGAGGCGGTCCGTATCCGCCGTACCAGCCGTGGGGACCGCCCTATAGCGGATCTGGGCCGTACGGTTCTCCACCTCCATACGG